>JBNLGT010000069.1:0-15921 GCA_050306195.1 Ensifer sp. | reverse complement strand
GCCGAGGCGTGGGGAGATCTTTCTGCTACAGCGCCGGAAAAACTTGCGGAAAAATCGAGAAGCTCAAGATCTGAGACAGCAGCTTTCTCAATCGAAACTTCGACTGACCCTTCCGGCTGACTGGGTGAGCCGGTGAGTTTGGCGGCAATTTCCGCCGTGCCTTTCAGGTCCTTCCGCCACACGCCCAGGTCCGGTAGTGCGCCGGAAAGGGCGGCCTCAAGTGCACCATCTGTCAGGCTCGCACTACCCTTTGCTGTCAGCAATTGTGAGTTAATCGTCAGATCCGGTATCTCAAGATTTCCACCGGCAAAATTGAGGCTTCCTTGTATACGTGTCGTTTCTGTCAGGTTTTCTCGAACAGACATTGGAAACACAGTCGGGGCGGCGAAGAGTGTGAATTTGGCGCCCGCGCTGCCTTCTTTGAGGTCATACTGTCCGGATGCCGTGCCGCCGATGCTGGCGCTTTGCAGACGCACTTCTTCAATATTTAGAAGATTGCCGTCGACTTCTGCTGGCGCTTCCAATTTTAGTGGCGCTTGAACAAGGCGGTCGAGATTTTCATTTTCAAATCGACTTTCTTCAGCAGAAAGCGCGGCTGAAATTTTTCCCTTTTGGCTGCGAAGGTCAAAACTGTCTGCGTTGGCGGTGAAGGCAATATCGCCAACTTCACCCCCGCCAAGTTGTAGCTTGCCAATGGCGGCGTTGATAGCGATGCGCGATGATTGCGCAGGGCCGGAAACTGCAATGTCGACCTGCTTCAAAAATGCGCGCCAGCCGCCATTTTCGGTCAGGAAGTTGAAATCCGCCAGGCCGCTGGTGGCGCGGATTTCAGCTTTCAGGTCATTTTGCCCCTCTGGGGAATATGTTCCAGCGATGTCTGCGACAATTGCCCCGGTTTCCAGGTATCCCTGGCGGATGGAGACCGTCTGGTTAGGCTCAATCCTAGCCGCGAGATCGACCTTCGTCCTGCCTTTGAAGAGTGGGCTAAAAGCTGGAGGCAAAAGTGCATCCAATGCACCGCCACCCTGCAACGTAACAATATTTTCGCCCGTTTGGGGTGTTGCGTAACTTCCCGTAAAACTGACGACCTCCACACCCTCCAACGCGCCATGGGCCTCGCCCTTCCAGTTGTTGAGCGGGCCAGCGCCCCTGATATTCAGGAGGAGTGCGGGATTTCCGGGCAGTTGCAGCAGCGAGGATACAAAGCCGCCATTGGCTTCGCGCGCGGTGGCGTCGATATTCAGTTGATTGCCAGCGACATCATAGACAAGCTTTACTTCAACTTCGGCCTGCCCCCGATTGAGGTCCGTCAGCGCGAGGTCCGCCAGCGCCTTTTCGCGGTTCAATGCGAGCCCGCCTTTGAGCGTAAGCCGCTCTTCCTTGCCGGAAATGTTTTCGCCAAGTGTTATTACGGGCAATGCGATGTTGCTCACGTCAAAGCCAAGCGGGATTGACGATGAACCGCTATCGGACTGAGTGCTTTGAGGCCTGCGGTCGACGTGAACCGTGGCCGCGGTGACGCTGTCAGCCTTGAATATTCCCTTCAGCAAATCGGCAGGAGACCAGATGACATCCAGCCCGTCGATCTCCAGCCAGGTTCCTTCGCTGTCAGCAACGGCTACGTGACTAGCGGTCAGTTTGCCGCTCAAGAAGGGGCCAGGCTCGGTGATTTCAACCTTGAGGTTGTCTGAATTGACAAGCGGCATAACCAGGCTGAGTGCGGCTTGCGTGCCTGTTTTCGACAATCCTGTAAAGGCAAGCGCGCCCGCCAAAAGCAGGATTACAACAGCGATTGTTGCCGAAATCGTCTTGATTGCTTTCATGTGTGTACGTTTGCTTCCCGAACCCTTTTGCCGATTCGACTATAGCAGTGATTGTGCGGAAAGTTGGTCGCTAAAGATTGCTTGCTATCAAAATGCCTGGCCGATGCCGGCATAAATGCCAAACCGGCTGCCGCCGGGATAGCGTCGTAGCGGTATTGCTGCGTCGAGCCGCAGTGGACCGAAGGGCGTGGCATAACGTATTCCGACGCCCGCGCCTGCGCGCCAGTCGGAAAATGTTGGTAGTGCAGAACTATTGACTGAACCGACATCAAGGAAGGGTACAATTCCAAATGTGTCGTTGATCTTGAAGCGCGCTTCAACCGTGCCGGAAATGTAGGACCTACCGCCAAGCGCCTGATTGGCTGCATTGCGTGGTGAAATTTCCTGAAAGGCGTAACCGCGGACTGTGCCGCCGCCGCCCAGGTAAAACCTGTTGCTGGCCGGAATATTGCCGAGGTTGGAAACACCCAGAAGACTGCCTATACCGACCTTTCCGGCAAGAACAGTGCCTCCCCCAACATCCTGGTAACCTGAAACGCTTCCCTCAATGGAGGTAAAGAAGGTTTTTGAGTTTACTTCATAACCAGGGGACACGGTTGCCGACACGCGGTAGCCGGTCGTTGGATCAAGTTTGCTGTCGGTCGCATCGCGGCTCCAGTTGATGGGCGCTCTGGCTGTAATGTAGCGATTGGTGCCATAGGCGTCGGTATCCATGGACCAGCCAAGATTGAAGCCTGCCATCAATGTATCGCGGCTGTTGAGTTCAAAACTTGCTGAGGTTTCGCCGTTGATTGATCTTTCCGTATAGCTGCCATTGTTGGTGATGGCCGCCGAAAGGCTTGCATTAAATGTGGATGCGGGACCAAACGCGCCCGGCTTTGAGAAAATGAGCGAGGTCGCATAGTCGAGCTTGGAGAGCTTTGTGGTTCGTCCAATACCGCTGATTGAGCCGTTGAGTCGTAGCGATTCAGCCTTGCCAAAAAGATTGCGGTGGCCCCAGTAGCCTTCGACGCCCAACCCGTCTGCTGTTGAGACCTGTGCGCCGAAACCGAAATAGCGCGGCTTCGCCTCGCTGACTTCGATGGTCATCGGAATAGCGCCATTCTCGTCCAGCTCTCCGGCGTCCTTAATCGTGACTGAAGAAATGATGGACAATTCGCGCAGACGTTTTGCTGCGCGCCTGATGTCATCGGGAGAATATTTTTTTCCAGGTTTCAGGCGTGACCAGGTGGCTAGGAATTGGGGGTCAACGGCGTCTGCGCCTGCAACGCTCACGGTCCCGAAAGGCGCAACCGGGCCGCCGTTTGCGGCAATGGTGACATCCACCGTATTGGTATCGTGATCGGCAACGACCTGACGATCCGTCAATTTCGCCAGAGGCCGTCCTTCGGCCCGCAAGGCTGTCACGATTTTCGATGATGCGCTCAGGATATCAGCTGAGCCAGCCGGTGCGCCTGCAACGAGATTGTAGTCGGCAGGATCAAATGCCGATGCATCCCCTTCAAGACGGACCGTACCCAATGTGAATTCAGGTCCGGCCTTGACCTGTATTTCAATCGGTATGGGGCGGGATGTGTCAAATTGCGGTGAGGGCGGCAGGCTGTCCAGCTCGCGGCCGTCGACCATTATGTCGACCACGGCTCCATAGCGTGCTTTTTCATAAAGTGCCGCCACAAGCCGGTCACGATCATCGCGGGCCTTCACAGCTAGCCCAAAAGCACCCTCGACCGGCTTTTTGGCATCCTGCACAAGACCTGACTGTTCCTCAAGAAAGCCCGTCAGCGAAGGATCAGAGATGCTCAAGGTGACGGTAAAATTCACCGGATCACGCAGATTCTCAACGGTCGTTTTGTCTCCGAACAGATGGATTCCGAAAATGTCGAGCGCCATCGCCCGCTCAGGCAAGCCTGAGAGGCTAACGGTGAAAACCGTTGCGGCCACGAGCGAGGCCGCCTGCCGGTACGCACTACTCATTCCCGGTCCCGTCTATTTGCTCGACTTCGTCACTATGCACCTTCAGTGCTACCAGAGGGTAAATTATGCCTGATATAAGCAGAGAAACCGCTGTCTGTCAGTTCTCTTCCTCGTCCATCGAGTGTTTCATGATGAGCGGCATCTGTGCCATCGTGAACAATATGGTGATCGGCATTGTGCCCCAGAGTTTGAAACTGATCCATGCCTCATCGGAAAAATTGCGCCAGACAACCTCATTCAGGACGGCTAGAAACAAGAAGAAAAGGCCCCACCGAAAGGTTAGTTTACGCCAGCCATCGTCATCAAGATTGAATGCCGAGTTGAAGACATAACCAAGCAGCGACTTTCCAAAATACAGGCCGCCAAGCAGGATGGCGCCGAAAATGGTGTTAATGATGGTTGGCTTCATTTTGATGAACAATTCATTCTGCAAATAGATGCCGAGACCACCGAATACCAGCACGATGCCGCAGGAGACGAGCGGCATGAGTGGAAGGTGCTTGAAGACGACTTTCGAGATCACCAGTGACAGAACCGTGGCGACCATAAAAAAGGCCGTTGCAAGAAACAGCGGCCCACCCAGCTCCGCCAGGGGGGGAAAGCGCGTTGCCAGCCATTCGCCTCGCAGGTTGGCAAAGAAAAAGACGATGATTGGTCCAAGCTCCAGGACAAATTTTACAAGTCCATTTTCCTTTGGAGCGGCATCCGGGTTGCCAGTCTCGGCCATGTCTTCCTCTTTGTTTTTGCGTTTTGCTTGATAATTTATTGGACGCCGGCCACGGCCTTGGCGAATTCGGCGGCTTCAAATGGTTCAAGATCGTCGATACCTTCGCCGACGCCTATGAAATACACCGGCAGTTTATGTTTCGCCGCAATCGCCACCAAAATACCGCCGCGCGCTGTGCCATCCAGTTTGGTCATCACCAGACCCGATACACCAGCCACGTTGCGGAAAATTTCCACCTGTTGCAGGGCGTTTTGGCCGGTCGTCGCATCCAGTGTCTGCAAGACCGTGTGCGGGGCTTCGGGGTCGAGTTTGCCGAGCACACGTACGATCTTTTCCAGCTCAGCCATCAATTCTGTCTTGTTTTGCAAGCGTCCAGCAGTATCGATAATCAGGACATCGGAGCCCTTTTCCTTCGCTTGCTTGAAGGCGTCAAAAGCAAGGCCCGCAGCGTCTGCCCCCAGTTTTGTACCGATGAATTCCGAGCCCGTACGGTCTGCCCAGATCTTCAACTGCTCGATGGCTGCTGCGCGGAATGTATCACCGGCGGCCAGCATCACGCTCAGGCCAGCGCCCGACAGTTTGGCCGCCAGTTTGCCGATTGTCGTGGTCTTACCGGTGCCGTTGACGCCCACAACGAGGATGACGTGCGGCTTGTGGTTTAAATCGAGTGCGAGCGGTTTTGCGACCGGGGTCAGCACTTTTTCAATTTCGCGCGACATGATTTCAACAACCTCGTCGCCTGTTATGTCGCGACCATAACGTTCGGCTGAGAGGGTATCGGTCACCCGCAAGGCTGTTTCCACGCCCAGATCGGCCTGGATCAGCAAATCTTCAAGCTCTTCAAGTGTCTCTTCGTCCAGCTTGCGCTTGGTAAAGAGTGACGTGATTTGGCCGGTGAGATGCGACGACGTACGCGCCAAACCGGCGCGCAACCGCTGAAACCAGGAAAGTTTGACAGCGGGCGCCGTCACTTCCGGTTCGGTGCGCTGTTCGACAGCCGTGGAAAAGCCCTTTGGCAAATTGGGTGCTTCATCGTCTGAAAGGGGTGCCGGTTCCATTTCAGGCTCAGGCGAGGGCAGGTCGGCATCCCACTCCGAGGCTTCCTCAGCCTCCGGTGTGCTTATCTCCGGCACTTGATGAAGGGCTGGTTCCGGCATTTTTTCCGCAGGCGTTTCGGTGGAATTGCCTTCAAGCGGTTCAGGGTTGGTGCTGTCGGCGTCCCAGCCGGCGAGCATTTCAGCGTCTTGTGTGCTTATGTCAGCGGCTTTATCTGCCGCGGATGTTTCCTCAACCTCGGGTTCAGGTTCCGGCAAATCAGCGTCCCAATCCGCCAGATCTTCCGCCTCGTCCAGACTGGTTTCAGTAATGTGAACAGGCTCCGGAGGGGGCGCATGTGCTGCAGCAAACTCTTCAGCTGTTTCGTCTGAAGCTCCGGGCTCGGGTTCAGGATCGGGAATGTCGGCGTCCCAGTCGGCGCGTTCTTCTGCCTCTTCGACACTGATATCCGCCATCTCTGCCTTTGGTTCGGAACCAGTAAATGGCAGAGCATCCGCATCCTGCTCAGGGACTGAGCCTTCCGTCTCGATGACGACGGCAGGCTCCACGGGTTTTTCAACCTCGTCGTTCTTTCTGCCGAAGGTGAATACCTTTTTGATAAAACCGAGCGCCATGGCTAATCCACTTTGTCACGCCGCGTCTGCGGCGATCTCCTTCATATATAAATATTTGCCATCGTGGCGGGTGATTTCAACCTCGGTGAGGGTGCCAGGCTCCAGATCGGGGGTGCGCACGATTGTAAAGTCTTCCGTATGCGCCACACCACCGCGTTCGGCAAGCACGGTTTGGCGTTTTCCGGGAAAGCGATCAAGGTGCATTTCAAGTAATGTGTTGCCTTTAGCGCGCAGTCTGGAAGCTCTTTCCTTCACGATACGACGGTCAAGTTGCGGCATTCTGGCGGCAGGTGTTCCCTCCCGAGGGCTGAAGGGAAAAACATGGAGGTTTGCGATACCGATTTCCTCCGCCAGAGCCATCGTGTTTTCGAACGCTTCCTCCGTTTCGGTGGGAAAGCCTGCTATAAAGTCAGCACCAAAGCTCATTTCGGGGCGCAATCGCCGCGCGGTGGCGCAAAAATCAGCCGCCTCCTCGCGGGAATGCCGCCGCTTCATGCGCTTCAAAATGAGGTTATCTCCATGTTGCAGCGAAAGGTGCAAATGCGGCATGAAGCGTGATTCGTCGGCGATAAGGTCGAGGAGATGTTTGTCGATTTCCACGGAATCGATCGACGATAGCCTGAGGCGGCGAATTTCGGGAACCTGTTTCAACAGTGTTTTGGCAAGTTGCCCAAGACTCGGAGCGCCGGGCAGGTCTGCCCCGTAGGAGGTTGCGTCCACACCCGTCAACACCATTTCCCGATAACCGCTGTCGGCCAGTTTGTGTGCCTGCTCGACGATTGACCCCATGGGGACGGAGCGTGAATTCCCCCTGCCATAGGGGATAATGCAGAAGGTGCAGCGGTGGTCGCAGCCATTTTGGACCTGCAGAAAAGCACGAACGTGCCCGTCGATCAGATTGACCATTTGCGGTGCGGTTTCGGTCACGCTCATAATATCGTTGACCAGCAGTTTTTCTTCCGCGGATACACCGAAATCCGGTAATGCCTGATAGGCGGCGCTTTTGAGCTTTTCTTCGTTGCCCAATACTGCGTCTACCTCCGGCATGGCGGCAAAGTCGTGCGGTGTGGTTTGGGCCGCGCAACCGGTTACCACAATGCGGGCCTCGGGATTTTCCCGCCGCGCCCTGCGAATGGCCTGCCTTGCTTGCCGTACGGCCTCGCCCGTGACTGCACAGGTGTTCACAAGCACAGCGTTTTCAAGCCCGGCTCTGGCCGCTTCGGTCTTCATCACTTCTGATTCATAGGTGTTGAGACGACAGCCGAAGGTTATGACCTCCACGCCCTTCAAATCGCCCTAGCCTCGCCGTCATCGCGGTTCCATGCGCCGGTCGACGGATCCACGTGGCCGGACCATTCCCATTCGGCGGGCCCGGTCATGATGACATGATCATCATCACGCCATTCCAGTTCGAGCCTCGAGGGCGCAGGCGCGCTGGCGACATTGATTGTTACCTTGCGTCCTGTCCGCCCAGTGCGTGCGCCGCTGACAGCCGTTGCGCAAGCGGCCGAGCCGCAAGCTAGCGTCAGCCCCGCGCTTCGCTCCCAGGTTCTGGTCGTGATTGTCGTCGGCGAGGTTACCTGGGCAATCGTAATATTGGCTCGCTCTGGAAATATCGGGTGATTCTCCAGGAGAGGGCCGAACTTTGCCAAATCATAGGACCAGACGTCCTTGTCGACCCAAAAGATCGCATGTGGGTTCCCCATCGATACGGCTGACGGTGAATGCAGGACGGGATCGTCGATAGGCCCGATCTGCAATTCAATGCGGCTCGTGTCATGGAATTCTTCTGCAAGGGGAATTTTGTCCCAGTCGAAGACCGGTTTGCCCATGTCAACGGAGATTAATCCGTCCGGATGCTCCTCGGCACTCAGAATTCCGGCGAGAGTGTGAAATGTGAAACATTGCTTGCCGGTTTCTGCTGCCAGCGCCTGCACCACGCAGCGTGTGCCGTTGCCGCAGGCCTGAGCAAAGGTTCCGTCGCAATTCAGGATATCAATCCAGGCGTCTGTACCCTCAGCCTTTGGATCGTATATGGCCATGATCTGGTCAAATGCGGTTTCGGGATTTGCCGCCAGCGCAATGGCGGCCTCAGGTGTGACCTTGTCCTTGCGGCCACGCATATCCACAACGAGAATCTGATTCCCGAGCCCGTTCATTTTGGCAAATGGTGCGTGTGTCTGCATGTCATTGCATCCGCTTGGAAGGCATTTTGTCGCTGTTTTGTTGCCTATATGGAGGAATTGCGCCCAAAATTCCAGTGCTCGAAGCTTTGCGCGTTAGGATAGGTTAAGCTCAATGTTAGATTTAGCCATTATGCCTTTAAGGCAGTTTAAATAATTTGATGAATCATTAGGCAACCGGAAATCTGTATGGACATTATTTTTTGCCTTAAGGTTGTTTATGTCAAACATGTTGAAACCCGATGTACCTGGCGTATATGCCCAAGCTGCCGCAAAAATACTGCGCGTCGGCTATGGTGCGGGTTCGGCCGGCGATATCTTCCGAAAGAGTGTCGAAATTATTTGCGCGCTTCCGGGGCTCGGTATTCTACCTTCTGCCGCGGGCTATCTGCGAGGGCATGACCAGGGTAAGCTTCAACTTGCTTTCCAGCTTGATGTGGATTGGATTGGGCTGCGCCACAGCGTCTGCCTACCCGAGGATCTGGTCAATCCAGATTTTGAGCTGTCGGGCGAGCAGCTGAGGTACCGATTCCCGCTTTCAACAGACGACGCCGGTCTTGTCGGCTTGGTCAAACTGTTTTTCCCCGCATCGGCGCCGCCCTCCCCTGGACAGATTGAACTTATTCAGGGCCTGCTCAGCGATATCGCAACCATCATGGCCAAGCGCCAAGTAGAAAGCATCAATTCGCACCTTGCTGAGCTGGCGGGCGTTTCGCCAAATGAAATGTACTTGATTGATGCAGAAACCTTGCAGATTTTTCAGGCCAACCAAGCTGCTCATATCAAAACCGGGTTTCGCCAGGACCAGATTTTGGGCAAGCCGTCAGCCTTCCTGAAGGAAGATATTTCAGAGGAGGAATATCGTGCGTTGGTGCAACCACTTCTGGACGGCAGGCAGAATTACGTTTCCTTCGAAGGAAGACAGAGGAAGAGGGACGGCACGACCTATGAAGCCTCCTACAGAATCTGGAAGCTGGAAAGCGAAGATGGGATCATTCTGAACGAGGTTGTCGAAGACGACAGCAGCCACAAGCAGGTTCTGAGGCTGCTTCAGGCAACATTCAACAGCTTTCCGGGAGGAATTTGCGTTCTTGACGCCAACATGCAGATGGTCATAGCCAACAACAAACTGTACGAGCTTCTAGACCTTCCAAGAGATGAGTTTCCCATCGGCTGCAACTATGAAGGGATCGTTCGGTATTTTGCCGAGCGGGGCGATTATGGTGATGGCAATGCTGACGAACACGTTGAAGAACGTATGTCTCATGCCAGGCTTTTCCTTGAGCATTCTTTTGAGCGCGCAACGCCGAGCGGCCGGATTTTGGAATTCTCCGGGTCCCCAATTGCAGGCGGTGGCAGTGTTATCACCTATATGGACATAACGGCGCGCAGGCGCGTTGAATTGGAAATTCGCCGTCACCGGGACATGTTGGAGGAAGCGGTGCGTCAGCGTACCTCCGAACTGGAGGAGAAATCCCAGCAGCTTGAGGATGCGCTGGAGCACGAGCGACAGGTCAACAAATTGCAACGGCAGTTCGTTAGCATGGCGAGCCACGAGTTCAGAACCCCTTTGACTGTCATCGACGGCGCCGCCCAACGTCTTGCACGGCGGGCGGGCGCGGCGGATCCGCATTATGTAGAGGAGAAGGCCAAGCAGATCAGGAGCGCAGTTGATCGGATTGTGGAGCTGATGGAAAGCATTCTTTCTGCAGGCAAGCTTGACCACGGCAAGGTAGCGATCAACCCAATGGATTGCCGGATTGCTGAGGTGTTGGAAGAAACCTGCAATAAACGGCAGGAGCTTTCACCTTCTCACAACATTACGGTTCTTCTGGAAGATTTGCCTGAAACCATCCGGGCCGACAGGTCGGCGGTTGACCAAATATTCACCAACCTCTTGTCTAACGCGGTCAAGTATTCGCCGGGTGCGCCCGATATTGAGGTGCGGGGCTGGCGGAATGGCGACGATGTCAAATTTTCTTTCCGCGATCATGGTCTTGGCGTGGATGAGGAGGACATCCCCCATATGTTCGAACGCTATTTCCGCGCGCGGACCTCCACTGGCATTGCAGGAACCGGCATCGGGCTCAACCTGATCAAACAGGTCGTTGAATTGCACGGTGGGCATATTGAATTGAAAAGCAAGGCAGGCGTGGGCTCAACATTTACGGTCACGTTGCCCATTGCCGGACCTGTGTCCTCATCGCTGGAAGGCGGTGAGGACGCAGCATAATTGAGGAAAGGATACTGAAATGACATCAATATTGTGTATCGACGACGAAGAACCAATCCGCTCGCTGATTGTCGAAGAGCTGGAAGAGGCGGGTTTCACCACTTTTCAGGCAGCCAATGGACGTGAGGGGCTCGAGATTATTTTGGCCAAGTGGCCTGATATTATCATCTGCGATATCACCATGCCGGAAATGGATGGCCAGCAATTGCTTGCCGAGTTGCAGCTCAATCATCCCGAACTGGCGAACACCCCCTTTATTTTCCTGACTGCGCTTGGCGACAAGGAAATCAAGCTGGAGGGATTGCGCGCTGGCGCAGAGGACTATCTGGTCAAACCGGTCGATTTCGACCTTCTTCTTGCGAAGATTGACGGCTGTATTTTGCGGCTGGAAAACAACCGAAAGGTGGGCGGCACTTTTTAAGCGGGGGTTTTAGGTTGAGGATCCAATCATATGGGCCTCAATCTAGTTCCCCGTCTTGCCAGCGGCTTTTTCAATTTCGGGAATCAATTCGCCCAGAACGCTGTTCGGGTCGAACGGCCCGACTTTTTTATAGATAATCGTCCCATTTTCATCGACCAGATAACTTTCCGGTACGCCGTAGACGCCCCAGTCTATGGCGGCCTTGCCATTGGGGTCGACACCGATGGCAGAAAACGGATTGCCGAGCTCGGCGAGGAAGGACAGGGCGTTGTCGGTTTTGTCCTTGTAGTTGATGCCGACAAGCTGGATGCGGGGGTCGTGACTGAGTGCAACCAGCTCGGATGCTTCCTGACGGCAGGGGACGCACCATGATGCCCAGACATTAACGAGGGTCAGTTTGCCCTTTATGGCAGCGTCAGTGAGGGCTGGCGTATTGGAACCCTCCAATGCCGGCATATCCAGGGCGGGGGCCCTTTTCCCGATCAGCGCGGATGGAAGGACAGAAGGATCCTTGCCGCTATTAAGTTGCATCCAGAATATTCCGGACAATAATATGAACGTGATAAAGGGCAGGAAGGCGATGACGATGCCCTTCTTGGACAGGCCGCCTTGCTTCTCGGGTTCTGCCGGTTCGCCGGTCATGCTTCAGCTTTCTGAGGTTTCGGCGGAGCGGCGGCGTATGCCAGCGGCTTCCAGCTTTTTCAGTTCTTTCTGGCGCGCGCGGCTGTCGAGCATAACCCAGGCAACAATGCCAAGAAGCGTCACGGCGGCGATGCCATAGGACGAATAGATGTAAAAGGCGTGGCTCATTCCTGTACTCCACCTGATGCCTTGCGTGCCGCCATGCGGCGCATGCTGGCGACCCGGCGACGCCAGATTTCCGTGCGAATTGCCATGAAATGCAGTGTGAAAAACAGCATAGTGAAGGCAAGCGCCATGATCAGCAGCGGCCAAAGGAATACGGGGTCTATGGTGGGGCCGTCCAGACGGATGACAGATGCCGGCTGGTGTAGCGTGTTCCACCATTCCACCGAGAATTTGATAATCGGGATATTCACAAAGCCGATAAGGATCATCACTGCTGAGACGCGCGCTGCACGAAGCGGATCGTCCATGGCGCGGTTAAAGGCGATCAATCCCAGATACATCAAAAAGAGAATGAAAACGGATGTCAGACGGGCGTCCCATACCCACCAGGTACCCCACATGGGCTTGCCCCAGAGTGAGCCGGTGACGAGCGCGAGGAATGTAAACGCAGCGCCCAGCGGCGCCGCTGTTTTTGCGGCGACATCGGCCAGCGGATGCCGCCAGACGAGGGTGCCAAGCGCTGAAACGGCCATGACCGAATAGCACATCATGGAAAGCCAGGCAGATGGCACATGAATATACATGATGCGTACGGTTGCGCCTTGTTGATAGTCGCCCTCGCTCGTGAAGCTCATATAGAGCCCCGCCGCGAATAAAAGCGCAGTGATTATGGCAAACCACGGCAATATCCGGTTTACCAGCCCGATGAACCGGGTCGGGTTGGCCAGATCGGAAACTTTGGAGAGAGAAAGCACATTGACTGTCATGCCGGTTTTCCTACTCGCAAACACCTGTTTCTGCAATTGATCTTAGTCAATCTGACGACGATTTGAGCGCCAGCGCCGCCGCCACCGGACCAATGACGGCAAAGAGCAGGGTGATCGCCGTTAATATCATAAAAGGCGGCAAAAACGGGGCGGGGTCTTCCACGGCTGCATATGTTGCCGATACACCGAAAATCAGAACGGGTATGGCAAGCGGCAATACAAGGATTGAAACCAGCAATCCGCCGCGCGGCAGCGAGACTGCGACCGCAGCGCCGGCCGCTCCGATGAAGGTCAGCGCAGGCGAGCCGACAAGAAGCGTCACCAGTGTCGCGCCAATAGCTACCTCATTCATGTTCATAAAGAGCCCCAGAATGGGCGATGCGAGGACCAACGGCAGTCCGTTTGCCACCCAATGGGCCAGGCATTTGACAAAGACCGTCAAAACGATCGGGGTTTCCTGCATCAGGAGAAGATCGAGCGATCCATCTTCGCGTTCAGCCTGAAAAAGCCGATCAA
Organism: Ensifer sp.; assembly: GCA_050306195.1. GTDB lineage: Bacteria > Pseudomonadota > Alphaproteobacteria > Rhizobiales > Rhizobiaceae > Ensifer_A. The sequence continues at coordinate 2,800 of JBNLGT010000069.1, read as the reverse complement.
GACCGAGAAGGGCAGATAACAATGCGCCAATCCATAGGATGGCTGGTCCGATGCGGGCAAGCAGATTGAGATCTGGGCCGACGCCAAAGGGAATAACCGCAACCACGGTCATGAAGAACAGGACGCCAATCATCGCGCCGCCGCCTGCACGGATAGCCAATTTGATGTCGCGGGAGAAGAGGGCGATCATACCGTTTCCTCCAGAAACTCAAATCCCTTCATGACCAGTGTTTGTGGTTCTTTCAGTCCCAGAGGCTGGTGGGTGGCGGCGACAATAATTCCGCCTTTCGTTTGAAAATCACGGCAGAGCCGGGAAAACATTTCGTCCGATGCGGCGTCCAACGCAGCAGTCGGTTCGTCGAGAAGCCAGACCGGGCGATGGGCGACCAGAAGTTTCGCCATGGCCATGCGCCTTTGCTGACCTGCGGAGAGATAGCCGAAGGGCAGGTGGGTAATACTTCCGAGACCAACGGCGTCAGCGGCTTCACCGATTTCGAACGCGTTTTCTCCGCCGCCCATGAAGCTTTGCCAGAAGGTGAGATTCTCCTCAACGGTGAGTTCCCGTTTCATCGCGTTTCGATGGCCCAAATAATGGCACGCCTCTGCCGCACGTTCATAGCCTTCCGCTGTTACAGATCCGCTTTCGGCGTGCAAAAGGCCCGCCAAAACGCGCAGCAGGGTCGACTTGCCGGAACCGTTCGGGCCCGTCACAAGAAGCGCCTCACCTTCTTGAAGTGTAAAGGAAATATCGCGGAACAACAGGTCTTCACCGCGCCTCGCTGAAAGATTGTTTGCTTCAAACCGCATGACTGTCGCTCATTCGCGGCTTGACGTTACACCGCATTGCAAAAAAATGTTTCTTTTCGACCATATGGGGTCTGGCACCATCTTTAGAATAGGTCTATAAGGCCCGCAACCACGCCAGCAGCCGGTTGTGATCTTTTATCCTAGCGCCGAACTTGAAAGTCTAAATCAGACTGTCACGGGCGGACAGCGGAAATGGCTGTACCCGCACCCAAAGCACTTCTTCAGTGTACGGGCGTCCGCGCGTCAAGATTTGGCGAACAGACGACACGGGGTTTTTCAGTGGCGAAATCACTCGATAGCTTCAAATGTCGTTCGACGCTTACCGTCGGCGGCAATGAATATGTATATTACAGCCTGCCCGAGGCTGAAAAGAACGGTTTGGCTGGCATTTCCAAGCTGCCCTTCTCCATGAAAGTGGTTTTGGAAAACCTGCTGCGCAACGAAGATGGCCGCTCGGTCACCAAGGCCGATATTGAGGCCTGCGCTGCCTGGCTTACCAACAAGGGCAAGACTGAAGCTGAAATCGCCTATCGCCCTGCCCGCGTTCTCATGCAGGACTTCACCGGCGTTCCCGCCGTTGTTGACCTTGCTGCCATGCGCGATGGCATCAAATCTCTTGGCGGCGATCCTGAAAAGATCAATCCGCTGGTTCCCGTCGATCTCGTCATCGACCACTCTGTGATTGTTGACGAATTCGGCTCTGCTTCCGCATTTGCGCGCAATGTTGAGCTGGAATATCAGCGCAATGGCGAACGTTACCGCTTCCTCAAGTGGGGTCAGCAGGCATTCAAGAACTTCCGCGTTGTTCCGCCCGGCACCGGCATCTGTCACCAGGTGAACCTCGAATATCTTGGCCAGACCGTCTGGACCAAGGAAGAGGACGGCGAAACGATTGCCTATCCTGATACCTGCGTTGGTACTGATTCGCACACGACCATGATCAATGGCCTTGGCGTTCTCGGTTGGGGTGTTGGCGGTATTGAAGCTGAAGCGGCCATGCTCGGCCAGCCGGTTTCCATGCTGTTGCCGGAAGTGATTGGTTTCAAACTGACCGGCAAGCTCAAGGAAGGCTGCACGGCAACCGATCTCGTTCTGACCGTTGTTCAGATGCTGCGCAAGAAGGGCGTTGTCTCCAAGTTTGTTGAATTCTTCGGCCCCGGTCTCGACGCCATGTCGCTTGCTGACCGCGCCACGATTGGCAACATGGGTCCGGAATATGGCGCAACCTGTGGCTTCTTCCCGGTTGATGGCGAAACCATCAACTACCTCACCATGTCTGGCCGTGACGAAGATCGTATCGCGCTTGTCGAGGCTTTCTCCAAGGCTCAGGGCATGTGGCGCGACAGCGACGGCTCCGACCTCGTCTTCACCGACACGCTGGAACTCGATCTGGGCGATGTTGTTCCGTCCATGGCCGGTCCGAAGCGTCCGGAAGGCCGTTTGCCGCTTGAAACCATTGCGCCGAACTTCGCGAGCGCGTTGGAAAACGAGTACAAAAAGCCGGGTCAGCTCGAAAACCGCTATGCGGTTGAAGGCACGGATTACGATCTTGGCCATGGCGATGTCTGCATCGCGGCGATTACGTCCTGCACCAACACATCGAACCCGAGCGTTCTCATCGCGGCTGGCTTGCTTGCCCGCAATGCTGTCGCCAAGGGTCTGAAGTCCAAGCCATGGGTCAAGACGTCGCTGGCGCCTGGATCGCAGGTTGTCGCTGAATATCTGTCGAATTCCGGTCTCCAGAAGGATCTGGACGCGCTGGGCTTCAACCTTGTTGGTTTCGGCTGCACCACCTGTATCGGTAACTCCGGTCCCCTGCCGGGCCCGATTTCCAAGACGATCAATGACAAGGGCTTGATTGCGGCGGGCGTTCTTTCCGGTAACCGCAACTTCGAAGGCCGCGTATCGCCTGACGTTCAGGCCAACTACCTGGCGTCCCCGCCACTGGTTGTTGCTTACGCTCTGGCGGGCTCGGTTCAGAAAGATCTCACCA
>JBNLGT010000068.1:0-16024 GCA_050306195.1 Ensifer sp. | reverse complement strand
CATTGTTTTCGAGCCCCTCTCAGGCGGCGTATGTCACAATGGGTGCTATTTTCTCTCTCGCGTCGCCGCAATTTATAGCCGGGGCTGGTGAGCCATTTAGCCATAGGGTTGTGCTTTTGGGGTGGCGGCTGGGCCGTCATAAACGAACGCGACGCTCTGACGCGCGCGCGTCGCGCCGACATACATCTTCTCGATCGATCCTTCGACGTGGCTGATTACGCCAGTCTTAAGCCACTTCTTTCCGCCGCCGTGAGGGAAAATAAGCACGCGTGTACCTGAGTGATATACAAGTTGGCCTCCCCCGGAGCATCGCTTTGCGCAGGGAGTATTTTTACTCGTCCAGGATCGACAATGTCCATCATTAAACATGTGCTACGCGCTTGAGCGTCCGCTATTGGCGACTGGTTCAGCACCTTGGAATGACCGGATTGAGGGCGCATCGCTGACTCTTCATCGACGAAAAACAGCGCGATCAACCTTTCGATATCACTTGACCTTTCCATTCCTTTTCTTCAATCTCAATTTTCGACGGTTCCCCGCCCGCGAGGTGGAGGGGATTAATAGGGAACACGGTGCGGACCACCCGTAAAGGGGCCAATACCGTGGCTGCCCCCGCAACTGTAAGCGGATTGCCGTTCATCGCGCTGGCTTAGAAGCTGGCCCCACTGGGTTTGATTGGCCTGGGAAGGGAGATGAACTGGCGATAATCCGTAAGCCAGGAGACCTGCCGTCGAGCCATGATCCAACGTCACGGGCGGGGAAGCCCGATGCAGGAGTAAGACGGATGTATATTTCCTGTGCGCGGTTACGCGCCTGCATAAGACTGTTCCCCAAACATGATGATGGATTGATCTGTCCGGCGTTGCCAAGCGGCGCCTTATCAATCATTTCGGGGAGCCCCAATGAAATCCATTTCTCATCACCTTTTTCAGGCTGGCGCATGCGCGCTTGCCTTGACCAGTTTCGGATTTTTCAACACTGCTTCAGCGGCACAAACGCAATATCCGCTGACACTCAATAGCTGCGGCCAGGAAATCACCTTCAACAAAGCGCCAGAGCGCGCCGTTTCCGTTGGCCAGAGCAGTACAGAAATCCTTTATCTGCTTGGCCTCGGCGAAAAGGTAAAAGGCACCGCCGTTTGGCTAGGGCCGGTATTGAAGGGCTACGAAGAGATCAATTCCAGAGTCGAGCGGCTGGCCGATAACGACCCAAGCTTTGAAAGCGTGGTTGGGAAGAAACCTGACATCGTGACGGTGCAGTTCCAGTGGCATGTCGGCCCGGAAGGCATTGTCGGCACGCCTGAACAATTCGCAGAACTCGGTATCCCGGTCTACACGTCGCCGGCTGATTGCATCGGCAAAGATAATAGCGGCGGCGGTGATGGCGTGCGTGAAAAGGTCTTCACCATGGATCTTATCTATCAGGAGATTCGCGACCTCGCCAAGATCTTCAATGTGCAGGACCGCGGCGAAGAGGTTATTGCCGACCTGAAGGCGCGTGAAGAGGCCGCGCGCGCGAAAGTGGCTTCCGCCAATGGCAAGCTTTCAGCCGTTTTCTGGTTCTCCAGTGCCGAACTTGATGTTGACCCTTATGTGGCTGGCCGCAACGGCGCACCGGGCTACATCATGTCCGCACTCGGCCTCAAAAACGTGATCGAAAGCGATGAGGAATGGCCAACGGTTGGCTGGGAGACAATTGCCAAATCCAATCCGAGCATGATTGTGGCTGGAAAGATGGAGCGTCGCCGCTTCCCTGCAGATGATATCGTGGTCAAGCATAAGTTCCTCAAGAATGACCCGGTCGTGAGCCTGATGCCCGCCGTGCAGCAAGGCCATGTCTTTGAGATGGATGCGCAGGCCATGAACCCGACAATCCGCACGATTGAAGGGATTGAAAGTCTTGCGAATGCCATTTCCGGTGCGGGGCTGACCAATTGATCGAAGCCTATATCAAAGGTAGATGGATGAGCGCCACATGCGTGGCGCTCGTTCTCCTCATCGCAACACTGTGGATGGGGGCGGCCATTGGTGAAACGGCCATTCCCTTTAACGTTGTCGCCAAGACGGTCGCCAACCGTGTCTGGAATGCGGGCTATCCGCTTTCCCCCATCGACGAAGGTATTGTGTGGAGCTACCGGCTCAGCCGTGCCGTGGTGGCTGCCTGTTGCGGAAGTGCGCTTGCCGTGTCCGGCGTGGTCCTGCAATCAATGCTGCGCAATCCGCTGGCCGATCCTTACATTCTAGGCATATCCGCTGGCGCGTCCACGGGCGCGGTCAGCGTGGCTATCCTTGGTTTAGGGGCAGGCTTTCTCTCCTTGCCGCTTGGCGCATTCCTCGGCGCGCTGCTTGCCTTTATACTGGTGAGCCTTCTCTCGCTGAAGGCAGGCAACAACACCACGGCCATCATTCTGGCTGGAATTGCCGGATCACAGCTTTTCAATGCGCTGACATCCTTCATTGTCACCAAATCCGCCAATGCAGAGCAGGCCCGCGGCATCTTGTTCTGGCTGCTGGGCAATCTCTCCGGCGCGCGCTGGTCGGATGTCTGGCTGGCTCTGCCGGTTGCCGTTTTGGGCCTGCTGGTCTGCCTCTGGCATGCGCGGGCTCTGGATGCATTCACCTTTGGCACGGATTCAGCAGCTTCCATGGGCATTCCAGTGCGGCGCACCTATGTCGTGATGATATGCGTGACAGCTTTGATGACAGCGGCGATGGTATCCATCGCAGGCTCCATCGGTTTTGTCGGGCTGGTTATTCCCCATGCTGCGCGCATGCTGGTTGGCGTGCGGCATAGCGTGTTACTGCCCATGACGGCGCTGGTGGGCGCCGTCTTCATGGTCTTCGCCGACATCATGTCGCGCATCATCATTCCCGGTCAGGTTCTGCCAATCGGCGTGATTACGGCGCTCATTGGCGCACCAGCCTTTGCATTACTTTTGAGCCAAAGAAGGAGACAGGTTTGATGCTGTCTGGAAAGAACCTTCATTACAAAGCGGGCCGCACCGCCATTCTGCATGGCGTCTCAATTACCGTGCAGCCGGGCGAATTCCTTGGCATTGTGGGACCGAACGGTTCAGGCAAGACCAGCCTGCTTTCCCTTCTGGCAGGCATTCGCAAGCCGAATTCAGGCGAAGTCATGCTGGGCAATGAACGTCTCGACCTGATGAATCGAAGACACATCGCTCGGCGCATGGCCTTTGTGGAGCAGCAGGCCGAAACGGCGGAACGGATTACGGCCCGTCAAGCCGTCGAACTCGGGCGCATTCCTTATCTTGGGCCCCTCTCCCCATGGTCAGGCGCAGATAATGACATAGTGGATGCCGCTTTAGCCGCCACCGACACCGCTCATCTTGCCGGACGGGACTGGCATACATTGTCGGGCGGCGAGCGTCAGCGCCTCCACATCGCGCGCGCACTGGCACAGGAACCGGAGGTTCTGTTGCTCGATGAGCCGACAAACCACCTCGATATCGGCCACCAACTTACCCTGCTGGAGCTTGTCTCCCGCCAGCAGTTGACGGCGGTGGCCGCACTTCACGACCTCAACCACGCAGCCATGTTCTGCGACAGGATCGCCATCATGTCCGGCGGGCGGCTGATTGCCTGCGGCAAGCCTGTCGAAGTGCTAACCGCCGGGTGTCTGGAACAAGTCTTTGGCGTCACTGCCGAGATCAGCCACCACGAAGGTCGCTTCAGTTCGATCCGCTTCCACAGGCCCGACCAAATATTTCTGGCCGACTATATTCAGAAGGAAGCCTCATGAAGAATTTCGAAGGTGTCTTTGCCGCCGTGACAATCCCCTTCCTCTTCACCGGCGCTTAGTTGGCTGATGTGGGTGGGGTTGTAGGTCTGGCGTTGACGGCTTGACTGTAGCGATAGCCACAGCCTTCCCCCATCTCCTCAAGGAACGAACCGGTTTCGGCCAACAGAATTGAAACCGGTTAGACGCAACACGCCCTAATCGCCGAGCCCTTTTTCGTCAACGGGCGTGCCGCCGCTGTTCGTTTGCGGATCAGCGCCTTCAACTTCGGTTACCTCGTCAATCATCGCGCTTCCCGAGCGCTGAAAGGAGACGTTCAGGCCAACCGCTGGTTCGTCTGCCATCGTTTGTTGCGGTCCATGGGTGAGAGCGTGGACGGTGTATTGCCCCTCGCCCTGATATTCCAGATCGACAAACCACGCCCGATCATCAATCGCCACAGTATCGGTCTCTGAAAGTTCACCGTCTTTCACCTGGAAGAGGCCCAGAAACAGGATATCTGCAGATCCACCCGTATTCTCATAATACGGCATGAAGACGAAGCCATCTTCAGGCAACATGCTGTCATCATTGAGAATGATCAGCTCGCCTTCGCCTGTCAGAAACGTGACACGGCCCTGCTTGTCGCCATTGCTGTTCAGCAGATCGCCACTGTCGACAACCTGGCCCTCCGCGCCGCCATCAAAAACAACGACATTCCCGTTGCTCCGCTTCAGGTGATATTGGGGCCGGATTAACCGGCGGGCGGCGTCAACCGGCACGAATTCGGCCTGTTCTTCCGATGCGACGGTCTCTTCAGGTGCTGCGCTTTCCTCGGCGACCTTTGGCTTTTCGGCGGCAACGGTTTCGCTGGAAGGGCTGGCTTCAGTCGTCTTTGAGGCCGCAGTGGTTTGTTTTTCAACCTTCTGGACCTTCTCGGCCTGCTCAACCTTCCCACCCTCGTCAGAGCATCCAGCAAGGGTCAATGTTGCGCCGACAAGGGCGAATGCCAATAGAGAGCTGAGCGGCGAATGCGCGGCTGAAGTCTTCGTTTTTGTCATAAGCATATCTCTCTCAATGGTGTGGCGCAGGCGCACACGGGGCGGACTATTTTTGGATGAAGCAGGATTTTTCGCGATTTCTCACGTTGGGGCCTCTGCCTTCACTTTCCTGAACATGAAGCCGCCAAACAAAAAGTATCAGCGAAAAATGAAACCCGACGAAAAGAAGATAACTCAAGACCATTTCCTTCAGTTTGCGATAATGCTTTTCTGATTGAATGGGGAATGTGAGTCCAACCATGTATTCGTAGTTATCAGATACCTTAAATACGAAATCGTATTTCTCGTTACGTCATATGACGACCTGTTCTTTTAATTGCTTTATCTTGGCTTTCCTCTCGTCGCTACACCTGTTATCGAAACTGCACTTTGCAACAATTTCGACGGTGTCAAACTCTAGAACATGAGTATGTTCCGCCTCTCATCACGCATCTTGTGGCTTATCGTTTTTCTCGCATTGGCGATTTGGGGGACTGCGCCCTCAGTCGGCCAGGCGGGTGAGCTACGCCAGGACTTGCGGCTGGACATATTGGAGGACCCTGAGGTGCTGCTTTCTTTTGAAGATGTGGCGTTCACGGCGGCGGCTGATCAATTCAGGCCATCCGGCCACAAATATAATGGCGGCTTCGGCAAGCCTGGCCACGTTTGGGCGCGCATTGCGGTGCCAGCAAGAGGCGCGGATGAGAATGACGACAGCTTTCTTGTCTTCTCGCCCGCCATATTGGGCGACCTGCAAATATACCAGCCTACCTCGCAAGGGCCTTCATCACCCGAAGATTTTTCTCACCTGACAACCGGAACAGATCACCCTTATGCCGAACGCCCGGTTCAAGGCGCGCGCCTGACGGTTCCCGTCAAACTCAAAGACTGGCCGCAACAGGTTTTTGTGCGGATAAAGACGAAGACGGCGATGGCGCTGACCGCAACGCTGATTGGCGAGAACGAACTCGTTTCTTCGGGCATGTTCAGCTGGTTTTTCAATGGCGGTTATTTTAGCGCCTGCTTCATTGTGGCGGTTATCAACCTTGCCTTCTGGTACTGGCTGCGGGAGAGCTACTATCTCCTCTATGCTACCTTTGCATTCTTTCTGGTGCCGTTTGGCCTGTGGCAGACCGGGCTCCTGTTTCCGCTCTTGCCAAATATAGCACATCACATTTTTGTCCCGCTGCAAAGCATCACGTTCGCGGCGCTCACCTCGAGCGGTTTCCTGTTTGCAATCAAATTTCTCAGGGTCAATCTATGGTCGAGGTCCGTTTATCGGATAGGCTTGATGCTGGTCTATGTCATAGGCCCTCTCTACCTCGTCAGCGCCGTTCTCGGGCAATCACACAACACCACCGTCCTGCTTGCAGCGTCAGCAGCACTGTTATCGCTCTACCCTTTGGCTGCCATCATACGCCGGGCGTTCCAGGGCGATTCCAGAGCGCGGGTCTATCTGCTGTCCTTCACCCCGTTGAACATAGCCGAGCTTATGCTACTGGCGCGGGGTTTGGGGCTAATGCCAAACTTTCCCTGGATATCGGAAGCCGTTCAGGTGGGAAGCGCCGCGCATCTGGTGCTGATGACATTCGGGCTGGGATATCGGATCAGGCGTTCCGAGCTCAAACGACTGGACGCAGAACGACACGCCCTTGATATTGCACTGAGAGCAAACGAGCACGCCAGTGAGCTGGTTGAGCAAAAAACCCGTGAACTGGCGGCGGCAAAAGACAGGATTGAAAAGGCGCTTGAATCCGAAAAACTGGTGACGCGCCAGCAATTGCAGTTCATCGATATGATTTCGCATGAATATCGAACACCCGTCGCCGTGCTTCGCACGAATATTGACCTTCTCAAGATGGTTCAGAAAAAGAAAAGCCCGGTGCCCGAGATTGCTTTGACGCGCATGTCCGGGGCGGTTGGCCGCTTGACCGAGATTATCGAAGTTGGGCTCACCAGCGAGCGTATTGCCGAAGGAACATTTTCTCTGGCGTCCAAACCGCTAAACCTTGTTTCGCTTGTAAATGACGCCCTTGCCGTTGCATCCAATGCCTTCCCGGGTCGTCAAATCACGTTTGACCCACCGCCTGGCGAGGCCGATTTGATCGTCGCCGGAGATGCAGCCATGCTGAAGACGGGCATTGTCAATGTGCTCGACAATGCCTTGAAATATTCCGACCCTTCCGCGCCCGTTGAAATCCTTCTTTCGAAAGAGGGCGAAGATACAGCGCTGCTTCAGGTGGTTGATCAGGGAAGCGGCATCTCGGAAAAAGATCAGCCCCACCTTTTTGATAAATACTATCGGGCCAGCGAACACGGCAACAAGCCGGGCACCGGACTCGGGCTCTACCTGGTTGAGAAAATTACCAAGGCGCACAATGGTTCAATCTCTGTAGAAAGCGGACCATCCGGCACGACGGTCGCCATGAGACTGCCGCTTGATCTGACTGCGCGTGATAAAACGGGGCCCGGCCCTCAAAAATAGGCAATGCAAGAATAGTCGAGACGCATGACTGAAATGAAAATATTATTGGTTGAAGACGATAATGACCTCCGTGAAAGCCTCATGGATTGCTTTCATCTTTCGGGGTTTCCTGCGGTGTCGGCCAGCTCGGCGCGAGAATTCTATCGCCTTTTGATCAGCGAGCCGGTCAGCATTGCGATTATCGATGTTGGCCTGCCCGACGAAGATGGATTTTCCATTGCGCGCTTTCTGAGAGAGCAAAAACCCGAAACCGGAATTATCATGCTGACGGCGCGTGGGACCGCAGCCGACCGCGTCAAAGGTTTTCAACAGGGCGCTGATATCTATCTCATCAAGCCGGTGGAATATCCGGAATTGGAAGCGGCAATACAAAGCCTGTCACGAAGGTTGCCCGCCCGGACGGTCAATCAAGGAAAAGAACCCTCCGGCAATTCCGGGTGGTTTCTGGACAGAGTTGTGTTCAGCCTCTCAGCCCCCAACGGCAAGCGCGTCAATATAACCAATAGAGAAGCGCGGCTTCTGACCGCGTTGCTGGAGACCAGCGGCGCATTGGTGCTGCGCGCTGATCTGCTGCAAGCATTAGGATATCGCGACGATGAATTCGGTCAGCGTAGCCTCAATGCTGTTGTGGTCCGTCTGCGCGCAAAGGTGGAGGACCAAACCGGCCTCCCTCTTCCACTCAGCGCTGTCAGAGGACAGGGCTATGTCATTCGGGATATGGAATAGCCGATCCTCAAGGCCATAAAAGGTGCTGCCGGACGCCCCAAAGGGAAATCCGGCAGCGATAAACCGCAGTCCAGAAAAACAGGTCAAGCCGTATCACGGTCCGCCTTGTGCAGGCTTAACCTGCCCTGTCGATGGAAAGCGGAATGAGAGAGCTCAATTTTCCAGCGCCTTGAGACGAAAGAGAACTGCTCCCAGCACAGCGCCAATTGCTGGCGCCACGATGAACAGCCAAAGCTGTTGAATAGCGACCCCGCCAGCCAGAACGGCCGGGCCAAAGCTGCGCGCAGGGTTCACCGAAACGCCGGTGACCTGAATGCCGACCAGATGAATGCCAGCCAGCGTCAGGCCAATTGCAAGCCCAGCAAAGCCGGGCGCGCCTTCGGCCCCGGTAACGCCCAAAATCACGATGATAAAGATGGCCGTAAAGACAACCTCAAACACCAGCGCCGCCATGAGGGGAAATTCGCCAAGGTAACCAGCGCCCCAGCCGTTTTGTCCCAGGTTGAGCGTTGATCCGGCAATCAGCGCAAGAATGGCCGCGCCCGCCAATGCCCCTATGAACTGGGCAACCCAGTAGAGCACCATTTCACCAGCCTTCATGCGGCCGGCAAGAAACACCCCCAGGCTAACCGCCGGATTAATGTGGCAGCCGGAAATGGGCCCAATGCCATAGGCCATGGCGACAATTGCAAAACCGAAGGCCAGAGAAATTCCGGTTTGCCCGATATTGTCACCACCCAACACAGCTGCGCCGCAGCCAACGAGAACCAGGACCGCAGTCCCAATAAATTCAGCAATCAGTTTCTTGTTCATGTCCCCCCCAAACTCTTCTTTAAATGATGCAATGACCGTTGATGTGAGTCTTCACCAGCATGACACGATCGAATGCTTCAGGCTGCGTTTTCAAGCTATATTTTTGTATATAACCATATTTGTTGTGGCGAATATATTCAGAAACGTAGCTTGAAGCAGCACCTGTATTCAGGAGATGACACCCCATCAAATTTCACGGATACGGGTGCGCCTTCTTCAAGACATCATTGCGCCCGTACGCGACTGGGAAACGGGGACGCAATGCAGGAACAATCCGCAACACTTCTGGAAACGCTGAGCGCTATCTTTCAAAACAGCCAAGAGCTTTTCATCCACTATGGACTTGCGACCGTGGGCGCGATCGTCCTCTTCATCGTGGGGTCCATCATCGCCAGAACGGTGGCAAACGCCGCCCGTAGAGGGCTTACGCGCGTCAAGAAAATCGACCCCGTTGTCGCCAGTTTCTTTGCGAATTTCGTCCGCTACGGGATCCTGTCTCTTGTTGTCGTTATGGTGCTGGGTCAGTTCGGGGTGCAAACAACATCAATTGTTGCGGCTCTTGGCGCTGCCGGGCTGGCAATTGGCCTTGCATTGCAGGGAACCTTACAACACGTGGCGGCGGGCATCATGCTGCTTATCCTGCGGCCCTTCCAGATCGGCGATTACATCGACACCGGCGCGATTTCCGGCGTCGTAGACGAAACAGGGCTTTTCACGACCGAACTCAAGACGCTGGACGGCCTCTACCGAACGGTCCCCAATTCCCAGCTTTGGAATGTGCCGATCACCAATTTCAGCAAAAACGCCACGCGTCGATACGACCTGTCTATCGGCATCGACTATGAAGACGATATCAATCAGGCGGAAGCTCTGCTTCTGGCGCTGGCCAGCGAAGATGATCGTATTTTGAATATTCCAGCACCGACGACCTTCGTCGCAGAACTTGGCGACAGCGCCGTCACCGTCACCTTGCGCTACTGGACGCGGTCAACAGACTTTTGGAACACCAGCCGGGATATGACAAAGAAAGCCAAACTGTCTTTCGACGAAAATGGCATCAGCATTCCATTCCCCCAGGTGACATATTCGCGGCGCGGACCTGAGCAGGCCGACGCAGCCTAAAGCCGCCTCACCTGCATCCACCCATGGCGGGGGCCTCCAGCCCTCGCCTTCTTTTTGCTGAGCAATTTTGAGCTCAACACCCATAACCCAATGCTGGCCGGTTATTTCCTGCAATCGGCGCAGCTTCTAGGCGACGACGAGCGCAAGAATGGCACGAGACTGCGCGAGGAAGCGCTGAAAAGCGGGCCAGCGAGTGCTGCGGATTATGACGCGATTGTGCGGCCGGAGCGGATGATTGGGTGATGTGGGGGATAAACGGGTGGTTTGGGGCCGGGATGGGAATGGCGGGATTCTCTGCCACTTTTTGAATAGCTGCCGTTAATTGCTCTTGAACCAAGGCTCCATCAAGCAAGCTGTGACGAAAAATCTGTCGCAAAATCTCCCGCGAAAATCTGATTTTTGCACCCGACTTCTGCGACAAACATTCCCCTGATTTTTCAAAGACAGTGAGTTTGTTGCAAAACTTAGGAGTTTTGCGAAGTTCGATAAGGAAGAAGTTTTCGCCACCATTGCCGCGGATCGGATAATTCTCCCATACACAGCGCTGGCTTCAAACCGGCTTGTTCGACGTGTGATTCCATCTCGAGGGCAACCCGCTGGTTTCGGCTATCACCCAATTGCTGGATTTCAATATAATCGAAATTGAAACTCTTGATCTGCTTCAACTTGCCGACGACACGCTCTCCGTGCCAAGGGCGAGTACTGCCTCGGGGCATTGGAAATACAAATCTCGGTGAGGGAAGACGAAATACAATCCCGCCCGCCCAGCTTATCCAATCGGTCAGTCCTGGACTTTTTACCTTACCTACATATTGCACGTAGTCTTCATAGGCGTCACCCCGCAAAGAAATTTGCACCTTGATGCCAGTGAAATCAATATCCGCGCGGTAGCGATTATCATATACAAAGCCTTCGCAAATTTCTGCCCGACCAAGTGTTCGAAGAGTATCGTCCGCTCGAATGAATAATGACCTTTCGCGGCACCATTCATCGTAGGGAACGGTGTCTGGGCGGGGCGGGCGAACGGTGATAGTTCCATGCGAATTGTCGCTAAAACCTATATCCCAGATATTGCAATACGGGGGATTGAAAACCATTCCTGCTTCGCTATCGAACCTTACATCAAGTCTGCAAGCCAACGCCAACCAACACATAATAAGCAACCCTTTCGCACTTCCGACGATCTAACAACGCGAGAGCATTTTGTTTCAAATATGAAACTTGTACTTTGTTTGCTCTGGGATACCTCTGTCATAGTTGAACATCCCCGGCACGACTCCTAGCATCGAAACGCCGTGTTTGCTGGTTACCTTCTGAGCTCGCCGCTCGTAGCCTTGAATCGGTTCTTCATATCCCATTTCATAGACAGTGAACCGGTTCGTCTTAAAGCGGTTTCCCATCCATCTTTGAACTGCAGTTTCAACGATGCGGAATTGTACCGAGCTTACTCTGAGCTCATCAAGCCGGGCGGGTGGCATTTCGTAATATTCGAATGCATTCAGGACATGAAAAAGTGTTGCCGCAGTTCCGGCGTCGCAATCCTGATGATTGACGATCCATTCGTAGGTGGGAAGCAAGTCATCGGAATAGTGGCGCGCCAACATATGCCAAAGATTCGGATCTGCTCCATGCCGCTTCATCCATTCCAAAAACGTGAGGTTTCCGATTTCACTGCGAAGGTCAATTTTGGATGTATCTGGCTTGCTCGCTTCATTGAGTCTGGCCGCGTTGTCGAGCCATGATTTTACATACATCGCTTTCTCTGGCGCTATGAGCTTGAAAGCTTTGGCCGATTCGTCGCGATTGCCGTGCAGCTCCAAGAATATTGCTGCGAGCGGAGCAATTTCTGAATCTGCTCCAGTTAGGATACGATTGACGAAGGGCGAGACGCTGTCGTGGCCATCTTTCGCTTTGGTTTTAAGTAGCGCGCCAGGCGGCTGATGCAGTTCTTTCATATCGGGAAGGAGATCGCGCGCTGCATCGACAAACAGTCTTTCAGCGTGCTTCGCCGAGTTTGTAAATGAGTGCCCGCCGAGAAGTTCTGTCGCGATCTCTGTTCTTAATTCCCGGCTGAAATATTGTACTCTTTTTCCAAAAGACATTTCTATCCCCGGCTTGATAAAATACCTCGCTTTTGACGTTATATATGCCAGATTAACTGTTCGTTACGGGCTGAAACTCATGATCACAACGTGCTACCGGATGGTTTTGCTCACACAATATTGGTTCGCGTGTAAATTACCGTCAGATCTGATGCGTTGCGGCTCGTTGACTTTAACACATAGCTGGAACCGATTAAGATCAATTCGCTGGTAAGTAACGGTTGAAGCAAAGCCGGATAACCGCTCAGGGTTCCGCGCGCAAGTCATCGGATTCAACGTTTCAGGTAGATTACCGCGTTTCGTGGCCAGGCAATTTGCTACGTCTCTTTCGAGCGACTTTATATCAGATATCCGCAATCTATCTAGGTGTTCGCGTCTTCCCTGTGCCGGCCCTCCGATCGTCCAGAATGACGAGACCAGAACGAGAATGGCCAATGCGGGCGACAGCCAGCATGCAAGTTGTGTATTCCAGTTGCTGTTGGCATGAGAATCGCTGGCTTTCTTTCGATCTTGTTGAAAGTAGTGCAAAACAACGCAAGAAATAGCCGCAACTGTAGCAGTTTTGAAAACGAACCGGACTGTCAGATCGCCTTCTAAAAACCGATAGATTAGATACAAACCGTTGCACAGCAGAGCCATCGCGGCAGCAAAGATAGCGATAGCAGTGAGCCAACGCCGGGGCGCGCCATATCTATTCGCAGGGTTTTCAACAGATGAACGAATGTCTCGCTGGTGCAACCAAAGAAAAGAAGGAGTGAAAATGATTAGCGCAGCCATTGCCCAACGCAGCCTAGGCAAGCCACCGGCCATATAATTATCACCCGCCTCCGGCAGCCAAAGCGTTATCTGTCCGAGTGCGAGTGTCAAAACATTACCAACGACCATACCAAAAGCAGCGAATAACAATGCATAGAACAGCGTATCCCATGCCGCAGTGGAACGTACCGCCCGGGGAATTGCGCCGACGACTTCATCGTGCGACCAAGCACTCAGCGCTTGTTCTATTTCCTGCGCAGTCCAGCCTGATCGGTCGAGGCTTTTGGTAATATCCTCTTTCGTTAGACCCCGGTTCAGCGCGTCACGGATAAAGTTGGAAAGCTCGGCGGAGAACGACATAAATGTTTCCTCGGACAAATGCGGCCATTTGGGCAACTTCAATTATAGGTATTATTCACGCCAAATGCTGCTTATCGGTGAAGATTGTTACAGATTCCAGTGCAACCATGGATGCATGTCCTTTAGAAGCGGTTAAACTAAACTATAAGTTTCATGTATTCGGCTCTTGCTGCTTTGGTGGCATCTTTCGGTAAACCGGTTTTGCGTGCTCAATGTCCGAAATGAGGCCGCAAAACCGACATTTGGGGAGCTGTTCGGCCCCCTCGACTTCCGCGCACCAGCCGCAAGTTCCAATACACAAAATCCCGAATATGAACGCTGCCGCCCACCATTCAAAACTTGCCCACCACACCCGTATCTGTGACAACGTCATGATACAGAGTCGCACCGCGCCAATGTGCGCGGGTGGCTTTTGGAAACCGCAGGGAGGCGGATGGGGTGAGTTTGACAATCATCGTTCTTCTGGTGCTGGCGCTTTATGTGGTGCAGCTTTTTCTGCAGGAGATCTCGCGTTATGGCGTTGACCTTGCGGGCATGGTTGGCAATCGGGACAAAGCACCCGATCTATCGCCCGTAGCTGCGCGGCTGGAGCGGGCGAAGGACAATATGCGCGAGGCGTTGCCGCTTTTTCTTGGCGTTTCGATGCTGGTGTTCATCGCCACGGGTGATCCGAACACGGCAAGCCCTGGGGCTGCGCTGTTTCTCGCAGCGCGTGTTCTTTATGTGCCTGCCTATGTCAGCGGCGTCCCCATGCTGCGCTCCACGCTCTGGCTCATCGGCATGGGCGGCATATTGATGATGGCGCTGAGGGTGATTCCTGCGTGATCTCTGGTGATCACCCTCCTCTGTCATTTCCGCCCGCGCCCTCACGTTCTGAAGGCGCGGGGTTCTCTGGGTAGCCAGCGGGCGCTGCGGCGGCCTGCCATGGCGCAGGTGAGCAGGATGGCGCGGCGTTGGCCGCATTTGTTGCAGACAAGGCGCTTTTGAAAGGAACCAATTGGCGTGTCGGGCCCCACCGCATGCACCAGGTCGAGAAGGCTGGGTTTGGTGAGGTGCATGCAGCGCCCGCATTCGAAGAAGAGTACCCGACGCACTTTCACAAGCTCGCGCAATGTGCCCGCCTCAACCGGTTTTCGCTCAAATTCCAGATCTGTATCCATGATCGAACAAAATAAGAACATATTCCTATTTCGTCCAGATAGAAATGTTGCAGCCAGCCAGAGACGATGCCGATCATCACAATCTTGAGACAGGCGCTTGCGAGCATTGCGCTGGGCCAGCAATTCACCGATGATGCGGCCATGATAGCTGAGCGTTTTTCCTTTCGGGGCGACCCCGCAGTTCCTGAATTTGATGACAGCGTGCCGGTTGCGGTGATGGATGCTGAATGCGCCGTGTGTTCGTGGGGCGCGCGCATGATCCACCGGCTCGACCGGTCGGGCGACGTGCGCATTTGCCCGGTGCAAACGCCACTGGGTTCGGCCCTGCTTCACCATTATGGGCTCAAGCCGGACGATCCCTCAAGCTGGCTTTTTATTGATGATGGCGTGGCGCATGTCGATTTTGAGGCCGTGCTGCATGCAGGCCAGCGCTTTGGCGGCTGGGCGCGGCTGACGGCGCTTTTACGGGTCTTCCCCAAGCCGGTGCGCGACTGGCTTTACCAGCGCCTTGCCCGCAACCGCTACCGCCTCTTCGGGCGGAGCGATATGTGCGCCCTGCCCGACGCCGGTTTTCAAAAACGGCTGATGATTTAGCGTGGTGGTGCGTCAGGCTCGGGCTGATGCCGAACAATCACCAGCCCCTCCTCCTCCGTTGGCGCAACAAAATGGCTGGAGAGCGCGTCGAATTGTTCATCTGACAGCGTGAAGGGGTGATCGCCGCTTTCGTTGCGTGCGCGCAGTCGCGCCTTGCAGGTCTCGTCCGGCACATCGAGGTAATGGAGCTGGTGCGCCACGCCTGCCGCTTCGGCGAGGCCCAGCATCCAGGCCCGGTTGGCGCGCGTATTGGCCGGAAAATCCAGAACGACGGAAAGGCCCGCTTTCAACAACGCGGTGACATGCGGCCCCATGACCGAGCGTAGTTTCGTCGAGCAGCGCGCGTAATCAGAAAGCGTGCGAAGCTCGTCGCCAAAAAGCGGTGAAAGCCAGTCATCCTCGGCGATTGTGACAGTCTGCTCTGCCTGTCCGAGTTTGGCTGTCAGGGTCGATTTACCCGATGCGGCCTTGCCGCAGAGGAGGTGGAGTGTTGGAGACATGAAATACCTGCCCAAGATGGAGTGTCTGGAAATGATAGAACAGATGACCCGGCCCGGCGTTTCAGGCCGGGAGGCTAATTCGGCTTTCGTGATAGCCGTTCCGTTTCCAAACAAAGGTATTCATAAGTTTCGATATGACACGGGTTTGCCGCGTGTTCAAGCGCAGCGGCCTTGGGGAGTTGCGCCCAATATCCGGTCAATGCTGCGCAGGTAATCCGCCATATGTGGGCTTTTATCCTCGGGCGCGGCGAAGGCGGAAAAGATAATGCGTTCGTCCGCGACCTAAACCGTTTGAATGTAAAAACCCCGCCTTTGGAGTAATTGCATTTTAAAATTCAGCCCGTTAGACAGGCTCCAACTCATTCGAGATACCGGAGACTTCCCGTAATGGCAGATGATCTTTTTCCGCTTGGCCCCGACCAGACGCAATATCGCAAAATCACAAGCGACTATGTTTCGGTCGACACATTCAAGGGGCAGGAAATCCTGACTGTAGAGCCGGAAGGCATGCGGCTTCTGGCAGAAACCGCGCTTTCGGATATCAACCATCTGCTGCGGCCCAGCCATCTGAACCAGCTCAAGACCATTTTGGAAGACCCGGAAGCCACCGAGAACGACCGTTTTGTCG
>JBNLGT010000067.1:0-16547 GCA_050306195.1 Ensifer sp. | reverse complement strand
GGCAGTCAACGTGAGCGTAGTGACGGTTTTCCGTCTCATACTCAACGTGAGCCGTCGAAATGGTGATACCACGAGCCTTTTCTTCCGGCGCAGCGTCAATTTGGTCATACGCCTTGAACTCGCCGAAAAACTTCGTGATCGCTGCTGTCAGCGAGGTCTTGCCATGGTCAACGTGACCAATCGTGCCAATGTTTACGTGAGGCTTATTGCGCTCAAATTTACCTTTTGCCATTTGACTTTCCCTAAAGATCGAGTTTTGGGCTCCCCGGGCGCGCCGGTTTGGTGCAGGCGTTTAAGGGTTTAGAAGCGGGAACGCAAGCCTTTATTTGGAGTTGGTTTTGTCTTCACGCGCGCATCGGCCTTCGGCCTGCGCTCCAGACCGGGCGCTGGCGCGTGGTGCTAGCGCACCTGTTGGGCAGAACCCTGGTAATTTTGGTATATCAAGATGGAAGGATATTCTAAGTTTTGCAGGCCGTATCGCCCTTCGGGCTGGCCTGCGGATGGCGCGCGACACACGCCGCGACGCGCGGTCGCGCTTGCGAAGCGCTCGCGCTTCGATCTTTTTACCCTTGACGGTTCACGGCAAATAGGCGCGGCGTCAGATACCGGAAAGCAGCCGGGCGCGGGCATCGTTGATTTATCAAGGGAAAAGAATTCGGCGCATCGCGCCGCAAGGGCAAGCGCCCGTCCGAGCCTATGCGAGGCTCTGTCTAGGGTGCAGGCCGTAGGCCGATACGCATGTGAAGACATAAAAACTGGAGCGGGTAGCGGGAATCGAACCCGCGTATTCAGCTTGGAAGGCTGCTGCTCTACCATTGAGCTATACCCGCGGCCCTGTGAATTTTCAGGGTCTACCCCTGATCGCCGTCCCGGGATGGTGGAGGAGGCTGGATTCGAACCAGCGTAGCCATAGGCAACGGATTTACAGTCCGTCCGTTTTAACCACTCACGCACTCCTCCGCCGTTCCACCCGGAAATGGCGGGCATATGCGACCTGCCGTTATGTGCGCTGCACGCCGGGCCGGTCTGGAGCGGCTATATGACTTCCCCATGTGCTCGTGTCAACACGGGGTTTGAGAAATTTCCCAAAAAATTCTTTTATCTGTGCAGCTTGGTGAGAGGATGGACTAGGCGGAACGTCGGACGACCGATATAAGGCGGCCATGAACGACAAAAGCAAAGACAAAAACACCCACTACGCAACGCTCAGACGCGCACATCGCGACGCCAAACGTGAGGCGGGCAAAATTCCCACTCCCTCACCCAAGGACAAACGCAAGGAACGCGCAAAAAGCTGGAAGCCGCCGCAGATCGACGAGGGTCAGGTATTTCTCTATGGGTTGCACACGGTGGAAGCCGCGCTGAACAACCCCGAGCGCGAATTGGTTCGCCTGTCGCTGACCCGCAATGCGCTGGCGCGGCTGGAGCTGAACGAAGCCAACCCACCCTGCCCGCTTGAATTCGTTACTCCGCAGGACATTGAAAAAATCGTTGGCCCGGAGGCCATTCACCAGGGCGTCATGCTGGAAACCCGAGCTTTGCCCGTGCGCCGCCTTGAGGCCTTGCGTGAAAGCCCGCTGCTTCTGGTGCTTGATCAGGTAACTGACCCGCATAATGTGGGCGCAATCATGCGTTCGGCCGTCGCCTTCAACGCTGGCGCAGTTATCACCACACAGAGACATTCACCGACCGAGTCCGGTGTTATGGCAAAATCAGCTTCCGGTGCGCTTGAGCTGATCCCTTATATCCAGATTACCAATCTGGCCGAAGCGCTGGATGAGTTGCACAAGCTTGGCTTTTTCACCATTGGCCTTGATTCGGAAGGGCCTGCACCGGTTGAAGGTACGTTCAGCGGCGAAAAAATTGCGCTTGTGATGGGCAGCGAAGGCAAGGGACTGCGACAGAAAACGCGCGAAACGGTGAATGCATTGGCACGGCTGGATATGCCGGGCGCGATCAAGTCGCTGAATGTCTCCAATGCTGCGGCAATAGCGCTCTATGCCGCACGGCAATTTCTGTTAAAACAGAATGCATGATTCTGGTTTTTACAGATCTGGACGGCACACTTCTCGACCATGAGACATACGCCTACACGTCTGCCGAACCGGCGCTCAAACGCCTGAAGGCGCTTTCCATTCCTGTCATTCTGGCAAGCTCCAAAACAGAAGCTGAAATGCGGCCGCTGGCCGACAGGCTTGAGCTCGACACGCCCATGATTGTTGAAAATGGGGCCGGAATTATAGGCCTTGCAGGCGATACACAGGGCTGCCCCTGCTATGCGGAAATTCGCGCTTTTCTTGGTCAGTTGCCTGACCATATGCGCAATCATTTTCAAGGGTTTGGCGACTGGAGCGTTGATGAAGTCTCCCGCCAGACCGGACTGGAATGGGACGCTGCCGCACTCGCCCAGAAGCGCTGCTTTTCCGAGCCAGGCGTGTGGAACGGAACCGACGCTGATTTTGCGCTTTTCGCGACCCTGCTCGACGAACAGGGATTCCAGGCTGTTCGCGGCGGACGTTTCACCACGCTCATGCCCAAAACCTCCAAGGGCAAGGCGATGGCGCGCATTTCAGCCTTCTACGCCGCGCAGACAGCGCAGGATATTATCACCATCGCGCTTGGCGATGGCCCCAATGATGTCGCCATGCTGGAGGCGGCAGACCATGGTGTCGTCATTGCCAACCCGGCCAACAGCCCCTTGCCGTTGCTTTCAGGCGAGCGGGAAGGAAAAATTCACCGTTCAAGCAAGGTTGGGCCGGAAGGCTGGAACGAGATGATCATGAAACTGGTCGATGAATTGCGACCGGAAACGGCAGGGTAAATCCCCGCCTGCCGGATAAAAACAAGGAATGAAGAATGGCAGATTTTCATCAAAACGGCGTCGTATCCACCCTGCATAATCTCAGGGAACGCTCGGTGCATGAGATGGAGCGCGAACTTAAGGCCTTTTCATCAAGCCGCCCCGTGACGCTGATCCTGCCATCGCTGTTTTCTGAACTGGAAGGGCCCGCGCTTGGCAATATTGTAAGCGAGCTGGCCGAGGTTCCCTATCTTTCCAACATTGTGATCGGCCTCGACCAGGCCGATGAGGCGCAATACCGCTATGCAATCCAATATTTCTCAAACCTAAAACAGAGCTATCAGGTCTTGTGGAATGACGGGCCGCGTCTGAAGGCGCTGCACGCAAAACTGGATGCAGCGCAACTCGCCCCTCATGAACCCGGCAAGGGGCGGAATGTCTGGTACTGCATCGGTCAGGTGCTGGGGCGGCGAGATTCTGGCGTGGTGGCCCTGCATGATTGCGATATCGTGACCTATTCGCGGGAGATGCTGGCGCGGCTGATTTATCCAGTGACCAATCCCGGCTTCCCTTACGTCTTCTCCAAGGGCTACTATCCGCGTATTGCCGATGGCTCGCTCAACGGGCGGGTGACGCGACTTCTGGTCACGCCGCTTCTCTTGAGCCTTGAGCGCACAATCGGGCATCATCCCTATATCGAGTTCCTGAAAGCGTTCCGCTATCCGCTGGCGGGTGAGTTTGCCATGCGCACGCATCTTCTGCCTGACCTGCGCATTCCCTTCGACTGGGGCCTTGAAATCGGCGTACTTTCTGAACTGTGGCGAAACTATGCGACCAGCGCTATTTGCCAGGTCGATATTGCCGATGTCTACGACCACAAGCATCAGCCGTTGTCGGAAGAGGATGCCACTCGGGGCCTTTCACGCATGTCGACCGACATTATCAAAGCGCTGATCCGCAAGCTTGCAACCGATGGCGTTGTTTTCAGCCCCGAGGCGCTGCGCACCCTGAAAGCCACCTATTACCGCACCGCGCTCGATCTGGTTGAGACCTACAATAACGATGCGCGCATGAACGGGTTGCGGACGGACCGTCACAAGGAGGAGAAGGCTGTTGAGCTGTTTGCCTCCAACATTATCGAGGCGGGCAATGTGTTTCTGGAATACCCGAATGCCGCCCCCTTCATGCCGAGCTGGAACCGGGTGCAGGCCGCCCTGCCCGATTTCCTGATGGAAATGCAGCAGGCGGTGACGGCAGACATGGAGGACTTTGGCTGATACCAGTCAGATGGGCTGGTAATCCATCACCATCCAGTGACTTTCAGCCAAGCTGCCGGAAAGGCTTGCAATCGGGCATTCGTCGGAAACCTTTTGCCAGGATGTATTATTGAGGTTCATCTGGCATTCGGCCAGATAGGCTTTGCCATTGACCCGAATGCACACCCGTTCGCCCAGTTCATAGAGCGCCCCGCCCTTGTTAACACAGGTGCAGGTGGCCGAAGCGATACCCGGCGGCGAAAGCGCCACCGCAGCAAGGCTGAACAACAAACCGCGCGATATCGATCTCATGTGCGACAGAATAGCGCATATCAGGGCTTTTTGAAATAGAGTGGACTCGGCTTGTGGCCGATCACGTCATCAATAGGAAAACTGTTCAGACAGGATGCGGTCTGACCATGTATGGTCGGGGTCTGACAGGATGCTTATCGTCTGTTCCTGCTGCTGACGGATTCGCACATGAACGACGGACTTGACTTCCTGATGGTCCGCCACCGCATTAACCGGCCGTTTTTCCGGTTCCAACACCGCAATATCCACCACCACACTTTCCGGCAAAAGCGCGCCGCGCCAGCGGCGCGGACGGAAAGGGCTGACCGGTGTCAGAGCCAGAAGCGGCGCTTCCAGAGGAATAATGGGGCCGTGAGCCGAAAGGTTATAGGCTGTTGAGCCTGCAGCGGTGGAGACCATGACGCCGTCACAGGCCAGCTCTGAAAGCCGCGTGCGCCCGTCAATATCCACCCTCAGCTTGGCGGCTTGATAGGATTGGCGCAAAAGGGAGACTTCGTTAATGGCAAAGGCTGTGTGGACCACATTATCCGAATCGGTCGCCACCATTTCAAGCGGGTGGATCGCATTGACCGCCGCTACAGAAATCCGCTCACGCAGGTTATCTGCCGAATAGCGATTCATCAAAAAGCCGACCGAACCGCGATTCATCCCGTAGATCAGTTTGCCCGAATTCATCGCCCCATGCATGGTTTGCAGCATGAATCCGTCACCACCGAGCGCTACAATCACATCAGCGTCCTTCAGCGGCGTATTACCATATTCTTCAACAAGTTCTGAGCGCGCAGCCTGTGCGCTATCCGCCTCAGAGGCGAGAAAACATATCGTTTCACAGCGATTTGGCATCACGCGGTTTGCAACCCATTTTCAACAATCAATTTCGTGGATCCGGATCAAAGCGCAGGGATAACTGAAATTGCAAGCCTATTTGGGTCAGATAGTGTATATTTGTGCTTTACAGCGAGCCAGAATATGGTAATTCCCTGCCCGGTTGCCCTTATAGCTCAGTTGGTAGAGCGGCTGATTTGTAATCAGTAGGTCGGGAGTTCGAGTCTCTCTGGGGGCACCATTTTTTTATTTGCGCATTGCCGCCCGCCAACCCAAGCACTGGTTTTGGTTCGAGGTTTCTCCTCTCATCTGCACCAGTTTCAATTGTCCTTGCGGGCCTCAATGCCTGATAAAATGCAGCCTTGGGAGGGGCTGACGGACAGCGCCGTATCGACATGCCCTGCCCTGCAATGACGAATGGAAGAGCCCGCGTGAAGATTGCGTTTCACAGCAACCAGCTTGGCCTAAGAGGCTCGGAGGTTGCCCTTTATGATTATGCCCACTTCAACGAGGAACTCCTCGGCAACCAGTCGATCATTGTTTCGCCTCGCGACGGCGCCCACAGCCCGCTTGCGGTTGAGAAGTTCAAAGCGCGATTTGAGGTGATTTTTTACGACTCGCCTTCCGAGCTGGAAGGTATCGTCAAGAAGCACGCCATCGACGTTTTCTATTTCATCAAGAGCGGCCGCGATGATGGCCTACAGGCTCCTGGCTGCAAGAATGTGGTTCACGCCGTTTTCAAGCACTATTACCCGCATGGCGATGTCTACGCTTATGTGTCGCGATGGCTGGCCGAAAAGATGAGCGGCGGCAAATCACCCTTTGTGCCGCATATGATCAGCCTGCCCGAGGTTGACGGCGACCTTCGTTCAGAACTCTCCATTCCCGCTGACGCCGAGGTTTACGGCTCCTATGGCGGCGAAGACAGTTTCGATGTCAAATGCGCAGTTGACGCCGTTCTGAAGGCGGCCAGCGACCCTGACAGCAAGAAGGTGTTCCTCTTCATGAATACACGCATGAAGATCTCGACGCCATTTCAGTACTTCCGGCTCAAGCGCGCGCTTGCCAGCCGCCGGATCATCTACTTGCCGGGCACGGCTGAGGCCGAACAGAAGGTCAAGTTTATCAACACATGCGACGCCATGATCCACGCGCGCGTGAGTGGGGAAACCTTCGGCATTGCCATTGGGGAGTTCGCCTATCTCGGCAAGCCGGTGATAACCTACTATCACCCCCGCACCAAGGATCAGTGCCATTATGAAATTCTGGACAAGGCGGGCAATTACTATTCCTCGCGCAGGGAACTTTTGCGACTGATTGCGCGAAAGCCACACGCGTTGAAATTGTGCGAAAAGTACCGGCAGGAATTCAACCCGCAGAGCGTCATGCAGCGATTTAACGACGTCTTTCTAACATAGAGAGTGCGAACGCGGACCGCTTTGCTTTGGCAATCACCTGACAATTGGCAAAGGTTCGAGCCTCTGGGTGGGTTTCAATTTCATCTGAGCGATTCTATCTTGGCGTGAGATGGAAAACCTTCGCCTGATAGACAGAGTTTATGACACTCTCCTGGAGGAGCGCGGAGCGTTGCCGGAGCTATTGGCGGATATTGCCAATCATGCCGGTGCGCATACAGCTGGTTTTTCCCTGATCAGCCCCACGGACCGTTGGGGCATGAGCACCGTTCCAAGGGTGGATCCGGACCGTGTGAACGACCACCTTCTCAACTGGGCTAAAATGGATCTGGCCTTTGATCTGCTTGAGGCGCTGCCCGTTCACCACATTGGCGGCCTTGGAGCAGACGATTTGGCGCATTTCAAACGAAGTCCCGCCTATCAGGAAAGTTGGCGAAATTCGGGTATGGGAGCCCAGCGCCGCTTTGCTAAGCTTCATGCCAGTCGCAATCTCTGCGTTGTTTTTACGCTGCATGCCGGCAAGCAGCGTGATGAAATCGATCCAGACGGCGACCGGCTATATGCCAGCCTGTTGCCGCATATTGCGCGGGCAACCCGCCTGTTGCACAGACAAAGGCAGCTTCAGCTTGAATATCATTCAGGCGGCTTCAAGAATGACACCGAGATAACGGGTATCTTCTACACCGGCGCAAATGGAATGCTGATCCATGCTGACGCGGGCGGAGAAGACTTGCTGAAGCGGGAAGACTGTTTCATCCTCAATCAGACGCAATGCCTGACACTCAAAAGCCCGCGATCAAATGCAAGACTGCAAGACGCCCTCTATCATTGCGCGAGCGCTGCGACTGCCCGCGAGACAATGATCCGGGTAGAAAGCAGTTCGGCGAGCGGTTTCCTGACTGCCGAGATCCTGCCCTTCCCCACGGGAACATTCAGCAACGACCTGGAATGCTGGCCCTGCGAACGATGCAAGGCGATCATTATCGTGCGCGACCCGGCGAAGCACCGTCTGCATATGACGGATTTCCTGCGGAGCACATATGGCCTTACCTACAGCGAAGCATTGCTGACCTTCGAGATTCTAAAGGGTGACGGCCGTGCCAATGCGGCTGCGCGCTGCGGCATCAAGCTGAACACTGCGCGCGCTCACCTACGCAACATTTACAGCAAAATGAATATATCGCGACAAGCTGAACTGATCGCGCTCGTGCGTGACCGATATCAACATTGAGCAACCAGCTCCTCGCTATGCGGGCCGCAAGCATACCCTCATGCGTAACAACAAAAACCCGCCGGAATTCTCCAGCGGGTTTTAAATTTCAAGCTGATTCGACCTGTATCAGAAGAAGCCGCGGCGCTGCCACCAGCCTCCCTTTTTGGGCTTGTCTTCAGATTTCTCGCTGCCTTCCTTGGTGGAAGTGAGAACCGGGTCGGTCGCAATCGGGCCGGAGGCCGACGACGTACGACTGGTGCGGCTTGGCGCCTTGGCCGGTTCGTCTTCAACACTTTCAGCCGTGTCGGCAGCCTCGGATATGTCGGCAGCCTCCACTGCGGGTGCAACAGGCTCCTCAGCCGGAGCCTCGGCGACAACGTCATCTTGCGTTTCTGCCGCAGCTTCCTTCTTGGCCTTGGGTGTCCGGCGCTTACGTTTCGGCTTGGCGTCGGCCTCAACAGGAGCTTCTTCCGCAGCTTCAGCGGCAACGGCTTCTACCGGGGCTTCTGATGCTTCGCCTTCTACAACGTCGGCGGCCTGCTGAACCTCAACCGGCTCTTCGGCAGCGCCTTCTTCGGCCCGCGCAGCATCCGCGTCGTCGGCAGATCCGTCGGAACCCTCACCCTCGTTCGCACCTTCTTCGTTCAGGCGGTTGCGGCGTCCACCACGCTTGCCGCGGCGACGGCGCTTGCGGCGCGCGCCATCGGCGTCACCATCGGCAGCAGCCTCGGCGCCATCTTCGCCCTCGGAATCGCCATCGGCGTCACCGTCATCTTCGGTGCTTTCGCCTTCTTCCGCGTCATCTGCGTCGACCTGCATTTCGCGATCGCCGCCCTTACGGCCACGGCGACGGCGGCGGCGGCGGCGCTTACGGCCATCGCGTTCTTCCTCTTCGCTGCTTTCCTCTTCAGCCGTTTCCTCCTCAACAGGCGGATCGTCCTCGATTTCAACGGCAAAGTTCGTCAACGCTTCGATCTTGACTGGATTTTCCACGGCCTCGCCACGATCAATGGCAAAAAGCTGGTTACCGAGATCGGCGTCAGCCTCGATGATAATCGAAACACCGAAACGGGCTTCGTAATCGACAATGGTGTCACGCTTGTAGTTGAGCAGGTAAAGCGCGGTTTCAGGCGAAACCCTGACCGAGATATTATGCGTCGTGCTCTTGAGCAGGAATTCCTCGATGCCGCGCAGCACGTGCAACGCGACCGACGACTGCGAGCGCACATGGCCCGTGCCGCCGCAATGGGCGCAAACCTGCATGGTGGATTCCAGAACGGAAGCGCGAATGCGCTGGCGCGACATTTCCAGAAGACCGAAATGCGAGATGCGGCCAACTTGAATGCGCGCGCGGTCGTCCTTCAAATGGTCCTTCAGGCGTTTTTCCACAGCCCGGTTGTTGCGCTTTTCCTCCATGTCGATGAAGTCGATGACAACAAGACCGGCAAGGTCGCGCAGGCGAAGCTGGCGGGCCACTTCTTCAGCGGCTTCCAGGTTGGTCGCAAGTGCGGTTTCCTCAATGGAGTGTTCGCGCGTTGAACGGCCAGAGTTCACGTCAATCGCCACCAGCGCTTCTGTCTGATTGATGATGAGATAACCACCGGATTTCAACGTCACCTGCGGCTGCAGCATACGGTCAAGCTGCGCCTCGATGCCGGAACGCGAAAAGATCGGGTGAACATCACGGTAGGGCTGAACCACCTTCGCGTGGCTCGGCATCAGCATTTTCATGAAGTCCTTGGCTTCACGATAACCATCCTCGCCCGCCACAACGATTTCGGAAATATCCTTGTTGTAAAGATCGCGGATCGAACGCTTGATCAGCGAGCCTTCCTCGTAAACGAGGCAGGGCGCGGTTGAATTGAGCGTCAGCGTGCGCACATTTTCCCAAAGGCGCATCAAATATTCAAAATCGCGTTTGATTTCGACCTTGGTGCGGTTGGCGCCTGCTGTGCGCAGGATCACGCCCATGCCCTGCGGCACTTCCAACCCGCGCGCCACTTCCTTCAGCCGTTTGCGGTCAGCCGGGTTGGTGATCTTGCGCGAAATGCCGCCTCCGCGCGCGGTGTTCGGCATCAGCACCAGATAAGTGCCGGCCAAGCTGAGATAGGTGGTCAGGGCCGCGCCCTTGTTGCCGCGTTCTTCCTTGGCAACTTGCACCAGAAGGATTTGACGGCGTTTGATGACTTCCTGAATACGGTACTGCTTGCGCGGCTTGCGGGACACATGTTCCGGCACTTCTTCCATCGCATCTTCAGCACCGACGGATTCGACCTCATCACTGTCATCATCATCGTCATCGTCCCTACGACGACGACCTCTTTTCCTGTTTTTCACAGGCTCTGCATCTTCGGAAATGACATCGGCATCCACTTCAGCAGCCATCACGCCGCCTTCGGAATCATCGTCGCCAGCCGTTTCTTCGGGCGTAGATTCCACTGCCGCATTATCGCCTTCGACAGCAGCCTGCGCGTCAGCATCGCTGGCAGCGGCAACCTCTTCGGTTTCTTTTGCTTTGGGTTTGCGACGCTTGCGCTTCGGCTTGGGCTTTTCTTCCTTTGCCTCAGGCTCAGCTTCTGCGGCCTCTATGCCGACATCGGGCTGGTCCATGGTCGCCAGATCGGCATTTGCTGGATCCGCAGACGTTTCATCATCATCGGCATCATCGTCAGCCGAGGCGTTGGCGGCCTCTTCGGCCAGCAGCGCCTGACGGTCAGCCAACGGGATCTGATAATAATCGGGATGGATTTCCGAAAATGCGAGGAAGCCGTGCCGGTTTCCACCATAGTCAACAAAAGCCGCCTGAAGCGAGGGTTCAACCCTCGTCACTTTGGCAAGATAGATATTTCCACGCAGCTGTTTCTTGTGCTGCGATTCAAAATCAAATTCCTCTATCCGGTTTCCACGGACAACAACGACACGCGTCTCTTCCTCGTGAGACGCGTCGATAAGCATCTTGTCTGCCATTTATGCTGCACTCCTCGGCGCAGTCGCGTGGCGGCGTTGCAAAAGTTCATAGTCGAAATTTTGTTGAGCAGGCCAGCGGGAGCGCCGGTATAAAAAGGTCTCGAACAAGCCGCTTCGTTGCGTGGTTGCCAGACTACGGCGGCAGATTTCTGCCCTTCCGTCTTGCTAAACACTGGCAAATTACAATTCAACAACGCAATAAATCCGTCCAAGACCGCCAATTTAATAGGCCCGCAACGGGCCCGACGAGTTTTGCCCCAGTTCATTTTACGGGGCGCTGGCGTTTCGCCAGGTTACTGTCCGGCCACCGCCGGAATTCCTTCAAATTCACACCGAACAAAAGCTAACTATGAGACGGCGGATGAAACGCGCCTGGCGCCGAAGTTAAAACAACTGGCCGCCGGATAGCGAATCTATCCCGTCAATACTCTTGTCCTCGTTTGCGCTTTTAGGTGTAATTGAGTCCAATAGCAAGCACCCGCCACAACCTCCGCCATAATATTGATGCAATTTCCCGCAAGCCCCGCTTTAATTTCAAGCGTTAAAGCGCGTTGGAAAGCTTTATGGTTATTCGCCGCTTGAAACAGCTTTCAGAAACTGTTTCAGACTGGGCTGATAGCCGACAATGAGACGGGTTGAATTCAGGGACGGGTCTACCATTTCGATGATGTTGAAGCGATTGGCATTCAAACTGTGCTTACAGACGCTCTTGGGCGCGACAGCAACATTCTGCATCTTCTTTCTTGAAGGCGCACCGCTGGCGGCAAAGGAGCTGCGTGCAACAAGCATACAGGTTGCCGGCGACGAAACACGAACCCGTGTCGTCATCGATTTTGATCAGAAGCCCGAGCTTTCAATCCGCTATCTGCAAAGCCCCAATCGAACCATTGTCGATATTCCTGCCGATGTGAACTTCACCTTTACCAACGAGGAAGCAACACCGCGCGGCATATACGATCGCATTCGCTACGGCGCGATGAGCGCCGGCCATTCCCGTATTGTGCTCACGTCGGAGAAACCCACCGCGCTTGAAGTATCCGAAGTTACGCCCAACGAAAACGGCGGCTTTCGCATGGTTCTGGAAGGCGCGATCACAACGCCGCAAAAACTGGCCGCGCTCGTGCGCCAGGAAGAATGGCAGGAGGTGCGCACGACAAAATCAGGGCGCGGCGGAAGGCTGGGAAGCCCTCCAGCGGGAGAGCACGCCTTCGTCATAGCGGTCGATGCCGGACATGGCGGCATTGATACGGGCGCTGTGGCACGTCGATCGAAGACACAGGAAAAGGACATTACACTCGCCTTCGCAAAAGCGCTTTCTGAAGAGCTCAATACGCGCCCTGGCTTCAAGGCGTTTTTAACCCGCAGTGACGACGTCTTCCTTTCCCTGTCCGAACGGGTTCGCATTGCGCGCCAGAACGGCGCAAACCTGTTGATCTCGCTTCATGCCGACACGTTGCGGCAACGGGAAATTCGTGGCGCCACAGTCTATACAATTTCGGAGCGCGCCTCCGACAGGCTGGCTGACGAACTGGCGGAGCGCGAAAACATTTCTGATGAAATTGCCGGTGTGGTTCCTGAGGACACGTCTGACAATGTCAGCGATATCCTGATCGACCTGACGCGGCGCGAAACACAGACATTTTCAGAAAGCTTCGCGCAGTCGCTTGTGGCCGCCTTTGACGGGCAAATCCGTCTGATCAACAATCCGCACCGTTATGCGGGGTTCCGGGTACTGCGCGCGCCCGACGTGCCCTCCGTACTGATTGAGCTGGGCTTCCTGTCCAATGCGGAAGATGACAAACTGCTGACGGACGAAGATTACCGCCATGATATCGCCAAGCTGGTGGCCGACGCCACCGAACGTTACAGGCGAATCATCGGCCAATGATTTGCAGAACATGATTCGTATTCAGCCCGGAATAAAACGGGACAGGTGTGGAGAACCGGCAACGCAAATCGGCAATTTGCTAATCTCATTCCTGTCTTTTTGGGCTATGGTCGTATTTTGCGCACATTCTGGCATATCAACAATGCAGCTTCGTGGCATAAAGCCTTGGAGTTAGACACTTTAGCGGTGTAAGAAACGGCAACGACAAATTACCGGCGGCGAAAGACCGGAACGGGCATATGATCAGACTCATTGGATATTTTTTCGGCATCGCCACAGTCCTCTTTCTGGGCGTGGCTGCGGTTGCGGCAATCTACCTTAATTCGGTCATGAAAGACCTGCCGGATTATGAGGTTCTGGCCAATTACGAACCCCCGGTGACGACCCGTATACACGCTGCCGACGGGCAGTTGATGGCCGAATACGCCCGCGAGCGGCGGCTTTACCTGCCGATCCAGGCCATTCCTGACCGCGTGAAGGCCGCCTTTCTGTCTGCCGAAGACAAGAATTTCTATAATCACCCCGGTCTGGATATGACGGGCCTTGCCCGCGCCGTGTTCGTCAACTTACAGAATCTTGGCTCGGGTCGTCGCCCGGTGGGCGCATCGACCATTACCCAGCAGGTGGCGAAAAACTTCCTTCTGACCCGCGACCAGACCTATACCCGCAAGGCCAAGGAAGCCATTCTATCGTTGCGTATCGAGCAGGCCTATTCCAAGGACCGTATTCTTGAGCTCTATCTCAACGAAATGTATTTCGGCTTCAACTCCTACGGCATTGCCGGGGCGGCCCTGACCTATTTCGACAAGTCGGTAACTGAACTTTCGCTCGGCGAAGCCGCCTACATGGCAGCGCTTTTGAAAGGCCCCTCCAACTATCACCCGTTCCGCCACACAGAGGCTGCGCTTGAGCGACGCAACTGGGTGATCGACCGGATGGTGGAAAACGGCTACGCCACCCATGAGGAAGCTGAACTGGAGAAGGCAAAGCCGCTTGGCATCAACCTGCGCAGGGGCGGCGCGCATCTCTTCGCCGCAGATTACTTTGCTGAAGAAGTCCGCCGTCAGATTATTTCCGAATACGGCGAAAAGGCGCTTTATGAAGGTGGCCTATCCGTCCGCACCTCGCTGGATCCGCAATTGCAGATTTACGCCCGCAAAGCACTTCAGAACGGGCTGATCGACTTTGACGAGAAGCTGGGTTTCCACGGCCCGATCAGCCATATCGAAACTGGTGCAGACTGGGGCCCTGCCCTGGCGGAGGTTGAGGCGCTACGCGATGTGCCGGAGTGGTCTCTGGCTGTTGTTCTGGCCACCGATGATGAAGGTGCTGATATCGGCATTCGCCCGGAAAAAGACGACGCCGGCAA
Source organism: Ensifer sp. (assembly GCA_050306195.1). GTDB lineage: Bacteria > Pseudomonadota > Alphaproteobacteria > Rhizobiales > Rhizobiaceae > Ensifer_A. The sequence continues at coordinate 2,502 of JBNLGT010000067.1, read as the reverse complement.
GGTGGGAGACGAAAGACAGCGCGGACGTATTAATGCAAGCGATATGAAATGGGCCTATCGTTTCTCCGACCGTGAGAAAAAGAAAGCCAAGTCGCCGAGTGACGTCTTTGCCGTTGGCGATGTGGTTTATGTTGAGCCGATAGCCGATCAGGCGGGTCAATACCGCCTGCGTCAGCCGCCCGAGGTTCAGGGCGGGCTGGTTGCCATGGACCCCAAGACCGGGCGTGTTCTGGCCATGGTCGGCGGTTTCTCCTACGCACAGTCGGAATTCAACCGCGCAACCCAGGCCCAGCGTCAGCCGGGTTCTTCATTCAAGCCCTTCGTTTATGCCGCTGCGCTTGATAATGGCTACACGCCAGCATCGGTGGTCCTTGATGCGCCGATCGAGATTGTTTCCGGCGGCAAGATCTGGCGGCCGAAAAACTACGGCGGGGGCTCTGCCGGACCTTCAACGCTGCGCCTTGGCATCGAGAAATCGCGTAACCTGATGACCGTGCGCCTTGCCGAAGATCTTGGCATGAACACGGTGGCTGAATATGCCGAGCGCTTCGGCATTTACGACAATATGCCGCCACTTCTGGCCATGTCGCTGGGTTCAGGCGAAACGACAGTCATGCGCATGGCCGGTGGTTATGCAGTGCTTGCCAATGGCGGCAAGCAAATCAAACCGACATTGATTGACCGCATTCAGGACCGCTATGGCCGTACGATCTTCAAGCACGAGGATCGGCTTTGCGATGGCTGTAACGTCGCTGAATGGGACAAGCAGGAAGAACCTGCCTTGATTGATGGCCGCGAACAGGTTCTCGATCCGATGACCGCCTATCAGATCACCTCCATGATGCAGGGCGTTGTTCAGCGCGGCACAGCTGCTGGCCGGGTCAAGCTTGACCGCGACGTGGCAGGCAAGACCGGCACGACGAATGATGAAAAGGATGCCTGGTTTGTTGGCTTCACACCCGACCTCGTCACCGGTGTTTATGTTGGATATGACACACCGCGGCGCATGGGTCGCGGGGCAACGGGCGGGCACCTCGCAGCGCCGATCTTTAATGAATTCATGCAGAAGGCGGATGAAAACATCCCGCCGTCGAAGTTCATTGTACCGGCAGGCATGAAGCTGATTAGCGTCAACCGCCAGACCGGCATGGAAGCCTCCAAAGGCGAAGGCGGCACAATTGTGGAGGCCTTCAAGCCAGGCACGGGTCCAGCGGATGTCTTCTCCATTATCGGCCTCGACCAATACGCCGATCCGGAGGAAATCTTGCGCTCATCCCGCCAGGCGACCGACGCGGTCAATAGCGGGTCTTCCGGACTTTTCTAGAAACGGCGATACACCTGCCTTTCATTCCCGGGTTTACATCGCAGCCCGAGCGAATTATCCATGCGGCACTTCGGGGCGCGAAGCTTCTTTCGCGCTCAACACTTTCCAACAAGAAGCAGAAACATGCGTTTAGAAATTCAGAATATTGTCGATGAAATCAAGCAGGCCATAAGCCTGCTGAGGAGGCATCTTTGACTGGGATCAGGCGGTAAAACGACTGGACTGGTTGAACAACAAGGCGGAAGATCCCACGCTGTGGAACAACCCGACCGAAGCGCAGAAACTGATGCGCGAACGGCAGAACCTCGACAAGAGCATTACCGGTCTGAAAAAGCTCGAAGGCGAGCTTACCGATAATATCGAGCTGATCGAGCTGGGCGAAGCGGAAAACGACGCTGACATCGTCAAGGATGCCGAAGACGGGATTCGCAGCTTGCAGGACGAATTTTCGCGACTGCAGATCGAAGCCATGCTGTCTGGCGAAGCCGATGGCAACGACACCTATGTGGAAATTCACTCCGGCGCTGGCGGCACGGAAAGCCAGGACTGGGCGAATATGCTGTTGCGCATGTATACGCGCTGGGCGGAACGCGCCGGTTTCAAGGTTGAGCTTCTGGAAATCCATGACGGCGAAGAAGCTGGAATCAAATCGGCGACCATCCATGTCAAGGGCGAGAACGCCTATGGCTGGATGAAGACGGAATCGGGCGTTCATCGCCTTGTCCGTATTTCACCTTATGACAGCAATGCGCGCCGTCACACCTCCTTCTCATCCGTCTGGGTCTATCCGGTGATTGATGATTCGATTGATATCGACATCAATGAAAGCGACTGCCGCATTGATACCTACCGGTCGTCGGGAGCGGGTGGACAGCACGTCAACACGACCGACTCTGCGGTGCGCATCACCCATATTCCATCCGGCATTGTGGTGGCCTGCCAGCAGGAGCGTTCGCAGCACAAGAACCGTGCCAAGGCGTGGGACATGCTGCGCGCGCGCCTCTATGAGGCCGAGCTGAAAAAGCGTGAAGAAGCAGCGAATGCTGAAGCAGCGTCCAAATCCGACATCGGTTGGGGTCACCAGATCCGTTCTTATGTCCTACAGCCATACCAGTTGGTGAAAGATCTGCGCACCGGCGTTGAAAGCACCTCGCCTTCCGACGTTCTTGATGGCGATC
>JBNLGT010000066.1:0-16677 GCA_050306195.1 Ensifer sp. | reverse complement strand
TTCTGGGCGGTGTTTATTTGACCCGACCATTGTTCCGCTTTATCGCGGTTGCCGAATTGCGTGAGCTCTTTACCGCCACTGCGCTCTTCTTCGTGATTGGCATTGCGCTTTTGATGAGCCTCGTGGGGCTTTCGCCTGCGCTTGGTACATTCCTGGCAGGCGTTGTTCTGGCCAACAGCGAATACCGGCACGAGCTCGAAAGCGATATTGATCCGTTTCGCGGGCTGCTTCTCGGGTTGTTTTTCATAACCGTGGGCGCAAGCATCAATTTCACCCTCCTGTTTGAGAATTTCCCACTGGTTATTGGTCTCACCGTGGGGTTGATTGCCGTGAAAGCACTTGCCCTCTTGGCGCTTGCGCGCATTTTCAAACTCCGTGGCGCTGACAAGTGGCTCTTTGGTCTTGGGCTTGCGCAAGCGGGCGAGTTTGGCTTTGTGCTCCTTTCATTTACCGTTGCCAATAGTGTTATTCCCTCCGGCATCGCCGACATTCTTCTGCTTGTCGTGGCGTCCTCCATGCTGCTGACGCCTGCGCTTTTTATCATTTATGACAAATTGATCGTGCCGCGTTATTCAATCGGGGAAGATCGCGATCCGGACCAGATCACCGATGAAGGCGAGATCATCATCGCCGGGCATGGCCGTTGGGGCGGTATCGTAAACCGGATGCTGCTTGCAGCAGGCTTCAAGACCGTTGTCCTTGACTACAGCTCAGCCCAGCTTGAAATGTTGCGCACCTTTGGCGTGAAGGTCTTTTTCGGGGATGCCACACGTCCGGACCTGTTGCATGCGGCGGGCATCGCGAAGGCAAAAATGTTTGTCGTGGCGATCGACGAGAAGGAAAAGATCACTGAAGTCGTGCGTTACGTCTCAAAGAACTTCCCGCATGTTCACATCATTGCGCGCGCCATCGACCGCAATCACGTCTACGACCTCTATGCCGCTGGATGCCGCGATATTATTCGCGAAACCTTTGACAGCGGTGTTCGCGCAGGTCGCTCCGCCTATGAGGCGCTTGGTATACATGCGTTTCAGGCCGAACATATGGCGCGGGATTTTGTGCGGGATGACCAGAACGCCATGCTGATTATGGCGCGCCTATATGATCCTGAAATTCCCACCCATGAAAATACGGCCTACGTGGAAAAAACACGCGAATTGATGGCAATGCGGGAGTCAAAGCTGCGCGGAGAGAGATCAGCGCTTTCCGACCAAAGCCTGCGCGGATGGTTGCCGCCGGGCAAGCGCGATACCGATGCAGCCGACGAACCGGAAAATAGGTAGCTCGATGGAAGACAAAAGCGCTGTCTTTCTTCAGGGCAGTTTGATGCGTCATGTATCGATCATGTCGCTGACAGCAAGCATTGGGCTCGCCGCCATTTTTGCGGTGGATTTTGTCGACATGGTGTTCATCTCCATGCTCGGCAACGAAGCTTTGGCGGCGGCCGTAGGCTATGCGGGCGCGCTGCTATTCTTCACCAATTCGATCAGTATCGGCCTGTCAATTTCTGCGGGCTCGCTCGTGGCGCGCGCGGTCGGCGGTGGAAAGGAAGCTCAGGCGCGCGAGTATGCGACAAGTGTCGCCAGTTTCGGTGTGATGATCGGTATTATTGTTCCGCTTTCGCTCTTTCTGTTTTTGCCTGAACTGATGTCCGCGCTTGGGGCCACGGGTGAGACAAAGCGGCTGTCGATCCGATATCTGTCGATCATCTTGCCATCAATGCCGTTTATGGCGTTGGCCATGACCGCCGCAGCGGTATTGCGCGCGCGGGGGGATGCGCAGCGCTCCATGTATATGACCGTGATCGGTGGGGCGGTGAACGCAGTTCTGGATCCACTTTTCATCTTTACGCTGGAACTGGGGCTGGATGGAGCCGCCATCGCGTCAGCAATTGCCCGCATATGCATGGCCGGATTTGCTCTTTGGTGGGCGATCAGGGGGCATCATGGATTTGCGGTGCCATCCCCGGCGCTTCTAAAGCGGGATTTTCGCCCTGTCTTTGCGATCGCCATGCCGGCTATTTTGACCAATGTTGCAACGCCGGTTGGCCAGGCTGTCGTGACACGCGAAATTGCACAATATGGTGCTGATGCTGTTGCCGGCATGGCGGTGATTGGGCGGCTTATGCCTGTTGCCTTCGCCGTTGTCTTTGCGCTTTCCGGAGCGATTGGGCCTATTGTCGGGCAGAATTTCGGCGCTTCGAAATTTGATCGCGTCAAAGGGACATTTTGGGCCGGTATTCGCTTTGTCGCCTACTATACTGTGCTTGTGACGGCGATCCTCTTCTTCGGTCGTTCCTACATCGCAGAGCTCTTTCATGCAGATGGCGTTGCTCGGGACCTGATTTATCTTTTCTGTGGTGTTCTCGCCGCGCTCTACTTTTTCAACGGGGTGATTTTTGTTGCGAATGCCAGTTTCAACAATCTCGGACACCCGGTTTATTCCACCTGGATCAATTGGGGACGTAATACGCTCGGCACTTGGCCGCTGGTGATCGTCGGTTCTGCCTGGTTGGGTGCTCAAGGCGTCTTGCTTGGACAAGGTATCGGCGGCACCGTCTTTGCTGCGGTCGCTGTTGTTATGGCCATACGTCTGATGAACCGGATGGAAAAGCCGGAGCCGGTGGATCCGTTTTTGCGCCAGAGACGATTCCATACGCTGTTCGGACAGGGGCGCTGGTAAGCGCTGTGTAACGGTAAAATTTTGGCGGGAGCCGGATTTCCATTTTGCCATTGCGCAATTCCTGCGCATGGCTAATGTTTTGGCATCCCGTAAATTCGATCTGCCGAGTTTCCATGTCGATCAAAGCCAGTGTCTACCATCTCACGCATTACAAATATGATCAGCCCGTGCAGTTGTCGCCGCAAATTATCAGGCTCAAGCCTGCGGCGCATTCGAAGACCCAGGTCTTATCGCATTCGCTGAAAGTTTCGCCGTCCAATCATTTCGTGAACCTGCAGCAGGATCCTTATGGCAATTATCTGGCGCGTTATGTGTTTCCTGATCCGGTGACGGAGTTCAAGATTGAGGTCGATCTGGTTGCCGACATGACGGTCTATAATCCGTTTGACTTCTTCGTGGAGGAGCAGGCTGAGCATTGGCCGTTCAGCTATCCGGAAGAACTCGAGGAAGACCTTTCAATTTACAAGAAACCGGAGCCGGCGGGGCCTTATCTGCAGGCGTTCCTCGAACAGGTTGACCGGTCGCGGCAACGGACCGTCGACATGGTTGTCGGGCTAAATGCGTCATTGCAAAACCGGATCGAATATACGATCCGTATGGAGCCCGGTGTGCAAACGCCGGAAGAGACCTTTGAACTGGCAAAGGGCTCATGCCGCGATTCAAGCTGGTTGCTGGTACAGATCCTGCGCCATCTGGGATATGCCGCCCGGTTTGTTTCGGGCTACCTCATACAGCTTGAGCCGGATTTGAAAGCACTGGACGGCCCCTCGGGAACGGACCACGATTTTACGGACCTTCATGCCTGGGTCGAGGTCTATATTCCAGGTGCTGGATGGATCGGGCTTGACCCGACTTCGGGCCTACTGGCCGGAGAGAGCCACATTCCACTGGCAGCAACGCCACATTATAAGAATGCTGCGCCCATTTCAGGCGGTCTTTACGGCAATCCGGTCACCGAGTTTGCTTTTGACATGACTGTGAAGCGGGTGGCGGAGCATCCGCGTATCACGAAGCCGTTTTCGGAGGAAAGCTGGGAGGCGCTGGATGCTCTGGGCAACAAGGTCGATGCCGTTCTGAAAGAACAGGATGTGCGGCTGACCATGGGGGGCGAGCCCACATTTGTTTCCATCGACGACTTTGAATCTGACGAGTGGAATACGGCTGCGGTTGGCCCCCAGAAACGGGATCGGGCGGATATCTTGATCCGACGCTTGCGGGAGCGGTTCGCTCCCGGAGGGTTCCTGCACTATGGGCAGGGCAAATGGTACCCGGGAGAAAGTCTGCCGCGCTGGACCTTTTCTCTCTATTGGCGAAAGGACGGCAAGCCGATTTGGCGCGATCAAAACCTGATTGCCAAGGAATCTGCCGACAATCACGCGACATATACGGACGCGGGGAAATTGTCCGTGGCGATCGCCATGGAACTTGGGATCGAGCCTGACTGCGCAGTGGCTGCCTATGAGGACCCGGCGGAATGGATCGTCAAGGAAGCCAAACTGCCTGAAAATGTTGACCCGTCGAATTCAAAGCTGAAGGATGCGGAAGAACGCGCCCGCATGGCGAAGGTGTTTTCCAACGGGCTGAACAATCCAACTGGGTACGTGCTGCCGGTTCAGGCTTGGAATGCAAAGGCAGGCGGACGGCGCTGGATATCAGAAAAATGGCAGACACGCCGGGGACGGCTTTTCCTGATACCGGGCGATTCTCCTATTGGGTTCCGGTTGCCGCTAAACTCGCTGCCCTATGTGCCCGAGGCGCGCTACCCCTACATCAATCCGCAGGACCCTGCTGTTGAACGGCTCCCGCTACCGGATTTTGGTAATGATCCGGGACGTGAAATGCCCGAGGTTGACCGACAGACCAATACCAATGCCCAGCGCGTAATGGGCCAGACCCTGTCTGAAATTCAAGGTGAGGTCAGAACCGCAATTTCGCTGGAGCCGCGTGATGGGCGGATTTGCATTTTCATGCCTCCGACCGAAACGCTGGAGGACTATCTCGATCTCGTATCCTCTGCCGAGCGGGCCGCCGCAGGGTTGGGCATTCCGGTTCACATCGAGGGTTATGCTCCTCCACAGGACGAACGGTTGAATGTGATCCGGGTTGCGCCTGATCCGGGCGTGGTTGAAGTCAACATCCACCCGGCGGACAACTGGCAGGATTGTGTCGACATCACCACCGCGATTTATGAAGAGGCGCGCCAGTCCAGACTGGGCGCTGACAAGTTCATGATAGACGGGCGGCACACGGGTACAGGCGGTGGCAACCATGTGGTCGTTGGCGGCGCCAATACTTATGACAGTCCGTTCCTCCGACGACCCGACCTGCTAAAAAGCCTTGTGCTTTACTGGCAGCGGCACCCCTCACTTTCCTATCTCTTTTCCGGGCTTTTCATCGGGCCGACAAGCCAGGCCCCGCGTATTGACGAAGCGCGGCATGACGGGCTCTACGAGTTGGAAATTGCGCTGGCACAGGTGCCAATGCCAGGGACAGGCGCACCGCCGTTGCCATGGCTCCTCGACCGGTTGTTCCGTAATCTTCTGGTGGATGTGACGGGGAACACGCACCGATCAGAAATCTGTATCGACAAACTGTTTTCGCCTGACGGGCCAACGGGCCGGTTGGGATTGGTTGAGTTCCGGGGTTTTGAAATGCCGCCGAATGCGCGCATGTCGCTTGCCCAGCAATTGCTCGTGCGTGCATTGATTGCGCGGTTATGGAAAAATCCTATCGATGGAAACTTCGTGCGCTGGGGAACAAGCCTGCATGATCGTTTTATGCTGCCCCACTATGTGTGGCAGGACTTTATGGAGGTTCTGGAGGACCTGAAGGAGAACGGATTTGATTTCCGGCCTGAATGGTTTGCCGCCCAGTTGGAGTTCCGTTTCCCATTCTGTGGCGAAGTGGAGTATGAGGGGTCGAAACTTGAGCTGAGACAGGCGCTAGAACCCTGGCATGTGACGGGTGAGCAGGGGGCTGTTGGCGGAACGGTGCGTTATGTTGATTCTTCAACAGAGCGGCTTCAGGTCAGGTTTGAAACGGCCAACCCTGACCGCTACAAAATTGCTTGCAATCAACGGCCTGTGCCGCTCAAGAATACGAGTGAACGTGGCGTTGCCATAGGCGGGGTCCGATACAAGGCGTGGCAACCGGCAGCCGGCATGCATCCGGTCCTGCCGGTCAATACGCCCCTGACCTTTGATATCTACGACACATGGTCCGGGCGCTCTGTCGGCGGTTGTATTTATCATGTCGCGCATCCAGGAGGGCGCAACTATGATACATTTCCTGTGAATGGTAATGAGGCGGAGGCGCGGCGGCTGGCGCGGTTCGAGCCATGGGGGCATAGTGCGGGCGCTTACACGCTGAGTCCTGAAGCGCCACATCCGGAGTTTCCGATGACGCTGGATCTAAGGCGGCCTGTAAGGCTGTACTGAAAGTTGTTGAATGCCGAAAACACTTGCTGAACTACTGGGGAGCGAAATGGATTCCGCCTATGCCGATCCGTTGCTTGGCTACCGGCCGCTGCCCGGGGTTTCAGATGAAATGGTGGACCCGAGCGGTCGCGTGCGTCCGGTATGGCAAAGGTTTCTTTCCTATTTGGGGCGGCAGAACGAAGGAGAGCTGGAAGACCGGTTCAATCGGGCCGACCGATATCTGAAGGATGCGGGCGTATTTTATCGGTCCTACGGCGGCCCAGGTTCGGCCGAGCGAGACTGGCCATTGTCGCATATTCCGGTTCTGATATCTGATGAAGACTGGAGTCGTCTTTCTGCTGGGCTCATTCAGCGCGCCGAACTTCTTGAGGCGATCACTGCAGATGTTTACGGAAAAAATACTCTCGTTCAGGACGGGCTCCTGCCGCCTGCGCTCGTGGGATCCAATGCAGAGTTTCTACGCCCGCTGGCTGGCGTTGAACCGGCGGGTGGGCATTATCTGCATTTTTGTTCGTTCGAAGTTGGGCGCGGGCCCAACGGCGACTGGTGGGTGCTGGCCGACCGTACGCAGGCTCCTTCCGGCGCAGGCTTTGCGTTGGAAAATCGGGTTGCGACCGCGCGCGCTTTTTCGGATCTCTATGCCGAAATGCATGTTCACAGGCTTGCATCGTTCTTCGGCACGTTCAGGGAAACACTTTTGGCGCAGCGGCGATCACCCGTTGAGCGTGTTGCGGTTTTAACGCCGGGTCCTGCCAACGAGACTTACTTTGAACACGCCTATATTGCCCGCTATTTGGGTTTCATGCTTCTGGAGGGTGAAGACCTGACCGTGGTCAATGACCGGGTGATGGTTCGTACTGTCTCAGGACTGAAGCCGGTCGGGGTCCTGTGGCGTCGTCTGGATGCGGGTTTTGCAGATCCCCTGGAGCTGGATCATAATTCTTACATCGGTACGCCGGGCATGGTTCAGGCATTGAGGAATGGTTCGGTGACCATGATCAATGCGCTTGGATCCGGCATACTTGAAACGCGCGCGTTCCTGGCGTTTTTGCCGCGTATTTGCGAACATTTGCGGGGGGAAGCCCTTCAACTGCCCTCGATTGCAACATGGTGGTGCGGGCAAGAAGCCGAACGGGCTTATGTGGCGGCCAATCTGGATGGAATGGTGATTGGCCCGGCTTATTCCCGACTGCCGTTTTTTGACGACAAGGGACAGTCCGTATTGGGGTCCACGCTTCGTGAGCAGGCCAAGGGCACGGTTCTGGGCTGGCTTGAGGCGGAGGGTGGACGGCTCGCCGGACAAGAGGCCGTCACGCTGTCCACCACACCGGCCTGGCATGACGGCAAACTCGTGCCAAGGCCGATGTCGTTGCGTATTTACGCAGCCCGAACGCTCGATGGATGGAAGATTATGCCGGGCGGTTTTGCGCGGATTTCCAGTGGCGCTGACGCATTGGCAATCGCCATGCAGGCGGGAGGCAGGTCGGCTGATGTATGGGTGGTGTCAGAACGGCCAGTCGATAAGCCTTCACTCCTGCCGCAGGAGACTGAATTTAACCGTAATATGCCGGGTAGCCTGCCGAGCCGCGCGGCTGACAATCTTTATTGGTTGGGCCGCTATATTGAGAGGGCGGAGGGCACAATCAGAATTTTGCGTGCATGGCATGGCCGGTTTGCCGAATTGGCGGACGCTCAAACACCATTGCTTGCTGATCTGACAGCCTATCTTGACGGGCTGGACATTGAGATGAATCCGGCGGTTCCGAATAGCCTCGTTGCCAATATAGAAAGTGCGCTTTTCAGCGCCTCCAATATTCGCGACCGATTTTCACCAGATGGGTGGCTGGCTCTGGTTGACCTTGCCAAGACGGCAAAGGAATTTAACGAGCGCGTACAGCCGGGTGAAGATGCGGCGCGTGCGATGACTGTGCTTTTGCGCAAGCTTGCCGGGTTTGCCGGACTTGTGCATGAAAATATGTACCGTTTCACTGGCTGGCGTTTCCTGACAATAGGGCGGCTTCTGGAGCGCGGCCTGCATATGACACGGCTTTTGGGGCATCTGGCGAGCGAAAACCCGCCAGACGGTTCCTGGGATCTGTTGTTGGATATCGGTGATAGCGTCATGACGCATCGCCGTCGGTATAATGTGGCGACGGCCGGGCTAACGGTAACAGACCTGCTGGCGCTCGATCCGCTCAATCCGCGATCGATCATGTATCAGCTCGACGCGATCAAGTCGGAGGTGGAAGCACTGCCAAGTGCCCGTTCTGACGGGCAAATGTCGCCGCTCTACAGGGAAGCGTTGCGTCTGCACTCCACCACCGCATTGAAGACCCCGGAGGAAATGACCGCGGAGGTTTACAGTGAGTTGGAGCGGGAAATGGAAGTGCTGTCCAATGTGCTCTCCGAAACCTATTTCGGCTGACCCGGAGATGGCGTATTGAAATACGATATTAGGCTTAAAATCACCTATGAATATGACGTGCCGGCCTATGGTGCGCGTCATGCAGTGCGTGTCTTGCCGATGTCCATTCCAGGTCGGCAACGGCGTGTGGCTGCTGCATTATCCTTCAACCCGGCTCCTGACGAGCGATCAGATATGATCGATTTTTTCGGCAATGAGGTGTCCCTGGTCCATATGCGGGCTGCGCACAGCCAGACGGTCATGCAGATGCAGACACGTATCCAGATGGAACCGGCCGGCAAGCGAACGGGTTCCTCCTGCCTGTTAAAGGATATTGGTGAGAACGTCGCGGCGATACGCGACATGACGGCGAATTCGCCGCACCATTTTTCCAATTTCAGCCCCCGTCTGCCGAACCTGCCGGAGATCGGAGAGTTTGCCCGGGAATTTGCAATCCCCGGAAAGTCGGTTGAAGAGGTTGCCTTGGCAATGTGCACGGAAATTCACTCCACTTTCAAATATGACGGTGAGGCCACGAATGTGGATACGCCGTTGAATGAAGCCTTCATGCTGAAGGCCGGCGTTTGCCAGGATTTTTCGCATATCATGATCGCTGGATTGCGCAGCCTTGGAATTCCGGCGGGCTATGTCAGCGGCTTTTTAAGAACCATTCCTCCGCCCGGGAAACCGAGACTTGAGGGGGCGGACGCCATGCATGCCTGGGTTCGTGTTTGGGGCGGATCTGACGCTGGCTGGCTGGAATTCGACCCCACCAATAATATGCGCGCCGGTTCGGACCATATTGTCGTCGGTTTTGGACGTGACTATTCCGATGTAGCGCCCGTGATTGGCGTGTTGAAGAGTTATGGTGAGCACAAGACCCGCCAAGAGGTCGATGTTGCACCGGTTGAAAAGTAAAATTTTAGCCTTATTTTTATATTCTTTAAGTATATTTATCGGTCTTCACTTAAATTATGTAAAATAAATCGCCTATATGTTTGCTCCATACCATGCCGGTTGGAGGTAAATATGGTGATGTTGCAAAGCCTTTTGGTTAAAGCCAAACGAATTGTTGTCGATAGGGCGGGTAATCTGGCAATTATTGGCGCATTTGCGATGCCGGTCGGTCTGGCGGCCGTAGGCGCGGCTCTCGATGTTGCTTCTGTGATTTCCACACGCGCCAAGTTGCAGGCGGCGGCGGATGCTGGTTCGGTGGCTGCTGCTGCCTATCTCGTCAACGACGATGCCGCGACAATTACAAAGGCCAAGGCTTTGGCCAAGAGTTTCGTCAAGGGGCAGATCGGCACTGAGCTTTCGTCAATCGCTGCCGAGCAGGCGCAAACTGGCGATGCCAGCTATGATTTTGATACCTGCACCTCCGTCGATGTAACGCCGACGACCGGATACGGGAATGCGATGCAATATGAGGTGGTGGTGAAAACCTGCCTTGAAATGCAGTTGAGCGCACTTAACGTGCTTTTGGGGCACAAGAAGGAGACCGTCTCGGTGTCTAGTACCGCCGAAAGCTCAACGGCGACTCAAAATGCGGTCTCAATGTATCTGGTGCTTGACCGCTCGGGCTCAATGAGCTGGGATACCACGACACTGTTAGACGAGCCGTACCAGTACAGGTGTGGCTGGTATAGCTACTGCACGCAGTATTATGTGAAAAAGATTGATGCGCTGAAGACGGCTGTGCATCAGCTTCTCAACGTTATCAATCAGGCTGATCCGGATGGGCGCTATTCCCGTATGGCGTCGATTTCCTACAACACATATTCACAGACTCCGCAGAATTTTGCCTGGGGCACCTCAGCAGTAGGAACTTATGTCGACAATCTGAATGCCGGTGGCGGTACAGATTCGTCTTACGCTGTGAAAACCGCCTATGATGCACTGAAAGGCACGAACGAGGATACTGCGCACATGGCCAAAAACGGTCAGGCGCCGGACAAGTTCATTGTCTTCATGACGGATGGTGACAACAACTACGACACCGCGGACACCGCGACCAAGGGTTGGTGTGATGGCGCCAAGAGTGCGGGGATTGAAATTTACACGGTGGCGTTCATGGCCCCGGATGGTGGCAAGTCTCTGCTGAGCTATTGCGCTTCAGGCGCCGATCATTACTTCGAAGCCGAAGACGCCGACGAAATGGCGGCGGCATTCGAATATATCGGGAAAAAAGCGGCCAATGCGACCGCCCGCCTAACCCAGTAATATCACGGTCCCGGTTCGCCGGAACCATTCCAAATTTAAATTGCGCTCCGACATTTCGGGGCGCTTTTTGTTGCTTGTTGCCATGACAAAAAGCAACTGCTGCCATGTCGAAATGAGCGGTTGCACCGGTATTCGAAGGATGCTTAAATCGGTTTAACTACCGCCTAGGCAAAGTGATTGACAGCAATGAACAATATAGTGACCGGGGATATTCCGGCTCCTCCACCCCGCAAATCCGACCCTAAAATACTGGCTGACGAGATTGTTGAACGCCTGACCTATCGCATTGGCAAGGACGCAAAGGTCGCCAAGCCTCACGATTGGCTGACGGCGACGATCCTGGTTATTCGCGACCGGGTCATCGACCGTTGGATGGCCTCGACGCGCAAGACTTATGCCGAGGGTGGGAAGCGGGTTTATTACCTATCGCTGGAGTTTTTGATCGGCCGCCTGATGCGTGATGCTGTGAGCAATCTCGGTCTGATGGATGAGATGCGTGAGGCGTTGAACCTTCTGGGCGTTGATATTGATGTTGTGGCCGAGCTTGAGCCTGATGCAGCGCTTGGTAATGGCGGTCTTGGTCGCCTCGCGGCATGTTTCATGGAGTCCATGGCGACAGTGGATGTTCCCGCCTACGGTTACGGGATTCGGTATGTACATGGTCTCTTCCGTCAGCAGATTTCAGACGGCTGGCAGGTTGAGTTGCCGGAGACCTGGTTGGCGCATGGCAATCCATGGGAGTTCGAGCGCCGTGAAAGCTCCTATGAAATTGGCTTTGGCGGTTCGGTTGAGACAGTGAATGGCGAGGATGGCGCGCCAACCTATACCTGGAGACCGGGTGAGCGCGTGATTGCAGTGGCATTTGACACGCCGGTCGTTGGCTGGCGGGGGGCGCGGGTCAATACATTGCGGTTGTGGACGGCGCAGCCAATCGACCCGATTTTGCTCGATGCCTTCAACGCCGGCGATCACATTGGCGCGCTTCGTGAGAGCAACAAGGCGGAAAGTCTGGCGCGTGTTCTCTACCCAGCCGATGCCACGCCTGCAGGACAGGAATTGCGGCTGCGGCAGGAGTTTTTCTTCTCGTCCGCTTCGCTGCAGGACATTCTGAGGCGTCATCTGCAGCAATATGACGATCTGACCAACCTGGCGGACAAGGTGGCCATTCAGCTGAATGACACACATCCGGCTGTGGCCGTTGCCGAGTTGATGCGGCTTTTGATGGACCTGCATGGTTTCGTGTTTGAGGACGCTTGGGAAATCACCCGCAACACATTCGGTTATACAAACCATACATTGTTGCCGGAAGCGCTGGAAAGCTGGCCGCTTCCCTTGTTTGAACGGCTGTTGCCGCGTCATATGCAGATTGTTTATGCGATTAATGCGATTGTCCTGCGCGAAGCGCGCAAGGAGAAAAGCTTCACCGATGCACAAATTCGGTCGATTTCCCTCATTGATGAGAATGCTGAGCGGCGGGTGCGGATGGGCAATCTGGCTTTTGCCGGGTCGCATAGCACCAATGGCGTGTCGGCGCTGCATACCGAACTGATGAAGGAAACGGTCTTTCATGACCTGCATCAGCTTTATCCAGAGCGGATTAATAACAAGACCAACGGGATTACGCCGCGCCGCTGGTTGATGCAGTGCAATCCTGGTCTGACGGGCATTCTGCGAGAGGCGATTGGCGATGCGTTCCTTGACGATACAGGGGCGCTGAAGGCTTTGGACGACTTTGCAACCGACGCCGCGTTTCAGGAGAAATTTTCCGCAGTCAAACGGGCAAACAAGGAGCGATTGGCCCAAGTCGTTCGCGACCGTATGGGGCTGAGGATCGACCCTTCCGCGCTGTTCGATATCCAGATCAAGCGCATCCACGAATACAAGCGCCAATTGATGAACATCATCGAGACAGTAGCGCTTTATGATCAGATACGCTCACATCCTGAGCTTGACTGGGTGCCGCGCGTGAAGCTTTTTGCGGGCAAGGCGGCTCCGAGCTATCACAACGCGAAACTTATCATCAAACTCGCCAATGATGTTGCCAAAGTCATCAACAATGACCCGGCCGTGCGCGGTCTTTTGAAGGTCGTGTTCATGCCTAACTACAATGTTTCGCTGGCAGAAGTGATCGTTCCGGCAGCCGATCTTTCTGAACAGATATCGACGGCGGGCATGGAGGCCTCCGGCACCGGCAATATGAAATTTGCCCTAAATGGCGCGCTGACTATCGGTACGTTGGATGGCGCGAATGTGGAAATGCGTGACCATGTGGGCGCCGAAAACATCGTAATCTTCGGCTTGACGGCGGAAGACGTTGCAAAGGCGCGGGCCGATGGACACAATCCGCGCGAAATTATCGAAAACTCTCCTGAGCTGTCGCAGGCTCTGGCATCGATTGCGTCCGGCGTGTTCTCACCCGACGACCCTCACCGCTTCACTTCGCTGGTGAACGGGCTCTACACCCATGACTGGTTTATGGTCGCTGCCGATTTCGAAGCGTTTGCAAATGCGCAACGTGAGGTAGACAGGTTGTGGCAGGATCAGCCATTATGGCGTCAAAAGGCAATTTATAACACTGCACGGATGGGCTGGTTCTCGTCTGATCGCACGATCCGCCAGTATGCGGGGGAGATTTGGAGGGCTGGATGACACGTGAAAATGGCTCGGTGAGCAAAAATGATCCGTCTGCTCTTGCCTCGGAGGAGGTTGCGGCGATCATATCGGGATTGCACTCCGATCCTTTCGCTGTCATGGGATTGCATGAGCTTGGCGGGCAGTTTTATGTGCGCGGGTTTGTGCCTGGGGCCGAGGCGCTTGAGGCCGAAACACTTGATGGCAAAGCCATTGGTAAGCTGAATTGCCTGGATAACAGTGGCTTTTTTGCCGGTCCTGTCCGTTTGAAATCGCGTCAGCCGGTCCGCTACCGCGCCCAGAACGCGGGCGGGACGTGGACCGTTACGGACCCTTACAGTTTTGGGCCCGTGTTGGGGCCGATGGACGATTATTTTATTCGCGAAGGTTCGCATTTGCGGCTCTTTGACAAGATGGGCGCTCACCCTATCCATCATGAGGGCGTCGAGGGATATCATTTTGCTGTTTGGGCTCCCAACGCGAAACGCGTTTCTGTCGTCGGAGGGTTCAATGACTGGGACGGGCGCAGGCATGTTATGCGGTTGCGCAAGGATACCGGCATTTGGGAAATATTTGCGCCGGATGTTACGGCCGGTTTTGCCTATAAATTTGAAATTGTTGGCCCAGACGGTAAGCTTCTCCCCTTAAAGGCGGACCCGTTTGCGCGACGTTCTGAATTGCGGCCGCAGACAGCGTCCTTAACAACGCCTGAGCTGGAGCAGAAATGGGACGATGAGGCGCACCGCGCCCACTGGTCTTCCGCCGATGCGCGCCGTCAGCCGATTTCTATCTATGAAGTTCACGCGGGTTCCTGGAGACGACACTCGGATGGGAGCTTTTATTCCTGGGATCAGCTGGGTGATCACCTGATACCCTATTGCGTGGACATGGGCTTCACTCACATTGAGTTTTTGCCTATTTCCGAATATCCCTATGACCCTTCCTGGGGGTATCAAACCACGGGGCTTTATGCGCCAACGGCGCGGTTTGGAGAGCCGGAGGGTTTTGCCCGTTTCATCAATGGCGCTCACAAGGCTGGGCTTAGCGTTTTGCTTGATTGGGTGCCTGCGCATTTTCCAACCGATGAGCACGGCCTTGGAAAGTTTGATGGCACGGCGCTTTATGAACATGCCGACCCGCGGAAAGGGTTTCACCCCGACTGGAACACGGCGATCTATAATTTCGGGCGAACAGAAGTTCTGTCTTTTCTAGTCAATAACGCGCTCTATTGGGCTGAGAAATTCCACCTTGATGGTCTGCGTGTCGATGCTGTGGCCTCGATGCTTTATCTCGATTATTCGCGAAAAGAAGGCGAATGGATTCCCAATGAGCACGGCGGGCGTGAAAACCTGGAAGCTGTACGGTTCCTGCAAAACATGAATAGCCAACTTTATGGAAGCCATGCGGGGATCATGACGATTGCAGAGGAATCGACGTCATGGCCAAAGGTTTCTCACCCCGTTCATGAGGGTGGATTGGGGTTTGGTTTCAAATGGAATATGGGCTTCATGCATGACACGCTCCAGTATTTTGCGCGAGAACCTGTCCATCGGAAATTTCACCACAACGACCTGACGTTCGGGCTGCTTTATGCCTTTTCGGAGAATTTCGTGCTGCCGCTTTCGCATGATGAGGTGGTGCATGGCAAAGGCTCGTTGCTGAACAAGATGGCGGGCGACGATTGGCAGAAATTTGCCAATCTGAGGGCGTATTACGGCTTCATGTGGGGATATCCCGGCAAGAAGCTGCTGTTCATGGGGCAGGAATTTGCCCAGCGGTCGGAGTGGAATCACTCGACCGAGCTTGATTGGTGGCTTCTTGAGCATGATACGCACAGCGGTATGCAGCGTCTGATCAAGGACCTTAACCTGCTTTATCGCGATAAGCCCGCGCTCCACGCAAGAGATTGCGAGGGTGAAGGCTTTGAATGGCTGATCGCTGATGATCGCGAAAATTCCGTCTTTGCCTGGCAGAGGCGCGCGCCTGGTGAGAAGCCGGTGGTTGTCATATCCAACATGACGCCGGTGGCCCGCGAGAACTATCGGGTGCCATTGCCAGCCGGTGGCAAGTGGCGCGAAATTTTCAACAGCGATGCCGGCATTTATGGCGGCAGCGACAAAGGGAACGCGGGATCGGTGGAAGCACATGATGAGGGCGGAGGCTATGCTGCGAACATGGTTCTGCCGCCGCTTGCGACTGTCATGTTTGAGCCTGAAAGTTGAGTTTGAAGTGGGAGGGTCTTTGAATGGTGAATAATGTAACGAGGCCGCGGCCTTTGGCCCGTGACGCAATGGCCTATGTTCTGGCTGGCGGGAGGGGGAGCCGCTTGAAGGAACTAACTGACCGGCGCGCCAAACCGGCCGTCTATTTTGGCGGCAAGTCGCGCATTATCGATTTTGCCCTTTCCAATGCTTTGAATTCAGGCATCCGCCGTATCGGTGTGGCGACACAGTACAAGGCGCATTCATTGATCAGGCATTTGCAGCGTGGCTGGAACTTCTTCCGCCCGGAGCGGAATGAAAGTTTTGATATTCTGCCTGCCTCGCAACGCGTTTCGGAAACCCAGTGGTATGAAGGCACTGCAGACGCGGTTTATCAGAACATCGACATTATCGAGCCATACGGCCCTGAATATATGGTTATTCTGGCGGGTGATCACATCTACAAGATGGATTACGAATTGATGCTGCAACAGCATGTCGACAGCGGTGCTGATGTGACGATTGGTTGCCTGGAAGTTCCGCGTGAGGAGGCCAAGGGCTTCGGCGTGATGCATGTCGACGCAAAAGACGTCATCATCGACTTCGTTGAAAAACCTGCCGACCCGCCGGGCATTCCGGGCAATGAAGATATGTCGTTGGCGTCAATGGGTATCTATGTGTTTCACACGAAGTTTCTCATCGAACTTTTGAAGCAGGATGCCGCAGACCCGAATTCCAGCCGTGACTTTGGCAAGGACCTGATTCCCCAAATCGTGAAAAACGGCAAGGCGCAGGCGCATCGTTTTGCGCAGTCCTGTGTTCGTTCCGAATTTGAAAAACATGCCTATTGGCGCGATGTGGGAACGGTGGACGCCTATTGGCAGGCCAATATCGACCTGACCGATGTCGTGCCAGAGCTCGATCTTTATGACAGCGAATGGCCGATATGGACTTACGCCGAAATCACGCCGCCGGCGAAATTTGTCCACGATCTTGACGGGCGGCGCGGTTCTGCGGTGTCCTCGCTCGTGGCTGGTAATTGCATTGTTTCGGGCGCTGCCATTCACAAGACACTGCTTTCCACCGGTTGCCGGATCAATTC
>JBNLGT010000065.1:0-16889 GCA_050306195.1 Ensifer sp. | reverse complement strand
GTATCGTCCTGAACCTGGCCGAACCGGCTTAGGTTGTCTTTTCCGCAATCGCTCGGTCAATGAGCCGTTTGGCCGCCTGAAAAGCGTCGTCGATACCCAAACTCGAAGTGTCGAGCAGATGGGCATCGTCCGCTGGCTTCAGGGGGCTGTCTGCGCGGTTCATATCGCGCTCATCGCGAAGTTTCACGTCTGCCAGGATTTGTTCGAAATCGGCGTTTTTCCCCGAGGCTATGATCTCGTCGTAACGCCGCTTTGCGCGAATGTGCGGCGAGGCGGTGACGAAGAGTTTCACATCTGCATCGGGGCACACGACGGTCCCGATATCCCGGCCGTCGAGCACGGTGCCGGGTTCCTTTCCGGAGAAAATTCGTTGAGCCTCCACAAGTGCGCGTCGTACCGGCGTCATGACCGCAATTTTGGAAGCGGCCTCGCCAACTTCGTGAACCGCCAATACCGCGCGGTCGAGCCCCGCAAGATCAACCCTCAAGGCCATTTCTGCTGCCTTGGTCTCATCATCGAGTGGCAGTCCTGCGTCAAGCAAAGCTTTTGCTGTGGCGCGATAGGTGAGGCCGGTGTCTAGGTGATGATATCCGTACTCGGCGGCAATGCGCTTTGAAAGCGTGCCTTTGCCTGCTGCTGCCGGTCCATCTATGGCGATAATAGGCATTTATCTGGCTCCGTAGTTGCGGAGGGATTAGCGGGGATTGGGGCGAGTTTCAAGCTGGCCAGCTTACTTCATTATGCTATTCTAAAGGCCGACAGCGAATTCCCTAAAATTCGAATTGATGATTTGTATTTGACAGACGTTGCATGATTTCCATGTTGTATGAAGCTGATTTCAGCAATTATCCGTGCTCGGTTCGCCCGGTTGTGGCCGGCATGTTCAATTTCGCGGCTTTCGGATTTGTGGCCATGGCGTTCCTCGGCAGGGCGTGGCTGGTTGGTGATCGGATGAAATGGAGGATTATCGTTTCAATTGGCGTGGTTTCTTTGGGGACGTTTGTCGGAGTAGTTGCTAGGTCGACGACGCATGTTTCCGTTCAATCCGGTCAGCTTGTCTGGACGGGTTGCAAAATTCGAACGCCTTATGAATACCGCCAGCCACTGAGCCAGGCTCAGGCGTTAGTGACAGTGGAACATTCCGGACGAACACCCCGTTTTAAGCTTGTGATTCCATTCCCGGAGGAGGGGCACCCTCTTAAAATTTGGCTTGACGAAAACGTCCATCTTGAAAACCTGATTTATTTTTTTCCCGTGCAGATGGAAAATTATAAGAGGCTTCTATTGCGCTATGGCGAAGATGTTCCGATGGAGCTGGATCAAATCTGACTATATTGCAATGGGAGCGACGTATTGTTGAACAAATAAGTCGGCGGCCGCGGCACGCAGTGTAGCGCTAACCTCACTAATTTGACTTAGCCATATCGCAACACTCATTGCAAAGTTGCAAAATTCGTCTATATAGGCGACATCGACCATTGCTTGTGATATCGGTGTAACGCGCCACGCTTCTACCAGATTTCCTCTCAACTAATCGATCCAATCCCGCAGGATATCGCGGGAACCACAACGATTGCATTGAAAGGAAATCGTTATGAATACTGGTACTGTAAAGTGGTTCAACGCAACTAAAGGCTATGGCTTCATTCAGCCTGACGACGGTGGCGCAGACGTTTTCGTTCACATTTCTGCTGTTGAGCGCTCTGGCATGACATCGCTGAACGATGGTCAGAAGGTTTCTTACGAAATCGTTCAGGACCGTAAGTCCGGCAAGAGCTCTGCTGGCAACCTGCAGGCTGCCTGATTTATCTGCAGGCTGTTGAGGGGGATTTCCTCCTCCGGCAAGTGGATTGAAAAGACAAAAGGTCGGGGTTTCCCGGCCTTTTTTGTTTTATCTCTAATGTGCCGAGCGCTTTCCAGATTTGCGTTGTGCAACCTGTTTCAGCGGGTATCCACGTCGATGGCACGCGGGATTGCAGGTTGGGCGCCCCGTTTGGTGCACGCAAGCGAACCCGCGGCTGATGCGCGACGAAGCGCATCTTCAAAGGACATTCCGGCATCGAGACTGGCTGCGAGGTAGCCGCAAAATGTGTCGCCTGCTCCAACTGTATCAACGGGTTGGATTTCGAGAGCCGGCGCATAGGCAAATTTGCCTTCATGAATCGCGATTACGCCTTCTCCACCAAGGGTGACGATCAGCGTTTGACCGTTTTTTGCGTGCAACTTTTGCATGACCTCGCGCCGCGTATGTTCATCGAGGTTGGGCTGTTCGGCGAATAGTTCAAACTCGGTCTCATTGGCGATGATAATATCGGCGAGCCTGGCAATACGAGGGGCATCCGATGTCATGGGAGCGGTGTTTATAACCGTTTTTACATGCTTTGCTCGGGCCGCATTGATGGCTACTTCGATGGCGTGTGACGGAACCTCGAACTGCAAAAGCAAATAGCTGCCTGCGGGTGTGGCATCGACTGCGGCAAGCGCATCCTCTTCGCCGATTTCGCCATTGGCCCCCGGCACAACGGCGATCATGTTTTCACCGTCGCCGCCAACAAGTATAAGCGCCGTTCCGGTTGGCTTGTCTGTCTGCTTTACCAAAGAAAGGTCTGTTCCTGCATCGCGCAGTAACATGAGTGCATCTGACGCAAATGAATCCCTGCCGACTGCGCCGACCATTTTGACTTCAGAACCCGCGCGCCTTGCAGCGAGCGCTTGATTAGCGCCTTTGCCGCCAGCTGCAGTTGAAAACGTATCGCCTGAAACGGTTTCGCCTGGTTTAGGGAGCCGTCGCGTCGTCGCCGTCAGATCCATATTAATGGAGCCAAACACTGTAATCATAATTCCTCCGGGCAAGTCGCTGTAATCACAATTGCATTGGCGTTCATTCGTCGTCAACGACACGCAGCTTCAGAAGACCTGTCCGGCTTTCCACCTGTGGATTGTTCTGAGCCTTATCATTCTCGCCAGCCTGAATTTGGGCAGCTTCAAATTCCATCGCCTCAATCCGTTCACCGCGCTTGATCAGCTTGCCGGTAGATGTGAGGATCTGTTCGACATCTTTCTGTGTCAGGTTGAAATGGTTTTGCAGCTTGCGCACCCGCTCATCGAGCCGGGAAAGGTCTTCCATCAGGTTAATGACTTCACTCTGGATCAGGTGGGCCTGTTCGCGCATGCGCGCATCCTTCAGCACCGATTGGATGACCTGTATAGACAACATGAGCAGCGAGGGTGATACGATGACAACGCGGGCTTTGTGTGAACGTTGTATAACGCCTTCAAAATTCTCGTGCAGCTCAGCAAATATCGATTCAGATGGCACGAACATGAATGCCGTGTCCTGGGTTTCTCCCTTGATCAGATATTTTTCTGAAATATCTTTGATGTGCACTTCCATGTCGCGCCGGAATGATTGGGCTGCCTGTTTCGCCATGTCCGGGTTTTCGGCATCACGGATTGCATTGTAGGCTTCGAGCGGAAATTTCGCGTCGATTACCAATGACGGTTGGCCATTGGGCATCTTGACTGTGCAATCGGGCCGCGATCCGTTGGAGAGCGTGGTTTGGAAGGCGTAAGCCCCCATTGGTAGACCATCCGCGACGATCGTTTCCATGCGTGACTGACCAAATGCGCCACGCGTTTGTTTGTTGGAGAGTATGGCCTGGAGCCCCACAACATCCTTGGCTAGCGTTTGGATATTATTCTGGGCATTGTCTATGACGGCCAGTCGCTCTTGCAGTTTTCGCAGATTTTCGTGTGTCGATTTGGTTTGCTCGGTCATGGACGCGCCTAGGCGGTGCGTCATGCCATCGAGACGCTCATTGATGGCCTTGTTGAGTTCGGACTGACGGGTTCCGAAGATTTCGGCCATCGATGCCATGCGACCCTGCATTTCAGCTTGGGCTTTCAGTATGTCGGCCAGTCTGGCTTCAGCGTCTGCCGCTTGACGTGCTGCATCCGATGCGCGTTCCTGCTCATGTCTGCGATTTTGTCGGGACAAGTTCACAAGGAGAATGACGCCCAGAAGCAGGGCAGCCAAGAGAACTGCGTGGCCGACTGTAAATAGACCAATCGCAGTTTCAAAAAGCGGATTATCGAGAATCGTTTTCGTTTCCATTCCGCAATACTATCATTTTTCGCGATGGGTTTGGGGTGGCGATACGGTGTGATCACCGGCTCGGTTCGCGATATTCACTAAAATTGGTAAGAATACTTTGTGATTTGATAACTGTTTACTGTGAGATTCGTCTGAGGGTGTGTTTTTGAATTCCAAGGACGGAAATCATGGGTGGAAACGATCACAAGGTCTCACTTGCGGAGAGGCTTCGATTTATTAATCTGGATGCTGCAGCGCTTTCTCGACTGGCAACCATAAGCGATGATGTACGGGATATACTGGACCCATCGCTTGACCAATTTTATTCGGTCGTCAGCACGATACCTCATCTTAAAGGCTTCTTTTCTGGCCCTGAGCATATGGAAGGGGCGAAAAACGCCCAGAAACTGCATTGGGCAAAGCTGGTTGCCGGCCACCTTGATGATGATTATGTCAACGGTGTCGTCAAGGTAGGCGAGGCGCATGCGCGTATCGGACTCGAACCGAACTGGTATATCGGCGGATACGCAGTGCTGTTGGAGCAGATGATTACGCGCCTCATGGCAAAGCGTTGGCCGTCCCGTTTTTCGCGTGGTGGGTCCGAAGCTTTGGCGGAGGAAATCGCGACACTTGTCAAAGCAGCTCTATTGGACATGGATTATTCGATCTCTGTCTATCTGGATAGGCTCGAGGAGCGGCGCCAGAAGGTGGAGGCGGAACGCGAACGGGTTCAGCAGGAGCAGACCCAGGCCCTGGGAGAACTCAAGCACGCGCTTGAGGCTCTGGCTGATCGCGACCTAGAAACGCGCATGCCAGAAGATCTGCCTGATAACTTCAAGGAAATGTCGGAGTATTTCAACAGCAGCGCCGAGGCGCTGAGGCGGGCCGTTGGTGCTGTACGCATATCGGCAGAGCAGATATTGACTGCAGCCGGCGAAATTTCAAAGGCGTCCGATGAACTATCCCGGAGCAGTGAGCAACAGGCGGCAGGCGTTGAACAGAGCTCTGCAGCGCTGACTGAACTTTCAGAAAGCATTCGCCAGACGGCAGCTCGTTCGGCTTCCGCGGCCGCTACAGCCAGCGAAGCTTTGGGGGTTGCTCAAACATCCGGTTCAGTTGTGACCGAAGCGGTGCAGGCCATGGGGGCAATCGAGAAATCTTCTGATGATATTTCAAAGATTATTGGGGTGATTGATGAGATTGCCTTTCAGACCAACCTTCTGGCCCTGAATGCCGGGGTGGAAGCGGCACGCGCTGGTGAGGCTGGACGAGGGTTTGCCGTTGTGGCCCAAGAAGTCCGGGAGTTGGCTCAGCGGAGCGCGGCTGCTGCACGCGAAATCAAGAGCATTATTTCCAACAGCTCCGCCCAGGTTTCGACTGGGGTAGAACTTGTGAACCGGTCCGGTCAGTCGCTTGAAGAAATTGTTGAGAAAGTGACGGCGCTGACCGCACTCATTCAGGAAATATCAACGGCAACAAACGAGCAGTCGGGCGGTCTCGGTGAAATTAGTCACGCCGTGGCGGAAATGGATTCCATTACCCAGCGCAATGCGCATATGGCTGAAGAGTCCAGCAGCCAGACGCAAATATTGACCGGGGAAGTGGAAAAAATGGCCGACGCGCTACGTGGTTTCAAAACACGAGGGGCAGAAGAGGTGGTGTTGCCTACGCATGCACCGGAGCGCCGCAGTGGTAGAAATTTCGCTCGAAAAATGGCCAGCTAAGCAGACATTTCTGCAACAAGATTTTTTTGACTGGAAACGCCGGAGGTAGCCCTCTGGCGTTCTCGTTTCGGGGTTTCCAACCCTTTTCAATCTTCAAAAACAGCCTCCCAGCGCTTTCAGGCCCAATCAGCCGCTTGGTGCACTGATGACGATGTTGTTCATGGAGATCATTCAGGACCGCTGGGGCTCAATATCGTCGGGTGCGATCTCGTGGCGGTTTCTTCGCCTTATGCCTCCTCCGGCAAAACAACCATAATTGTCGCCAACCTGCTTTATAAGGCGCTTTGCGTTTTGCCAGGCGTGTTGACGGCGAATGAGCCGGAAAAGGCGTTTCAATCCAGTTGAAAGCGCTTGATTCATGGTCTACATGAGCGCCATGACGATCAAACCGCTTATCATTATTCCCGATCCGCTGCTTCGGCAGGTTTCCAAACCTGTCGAGACGGTTGACGCGCATGTGCAAAAATTTGCCGACGACATGCTGGAGACCATGTATGACGCGCCCGGTATTGGACTTGCCGCCATTCAGGTGGGCGAGCCTAGGCGTATGCTGGTGCTTGACGTTTCCAAGGAAGAAGAAGACCCCAACCCGCTGGTTTTTATCAATCCGGAAGTTGTCGCTTCTTCTGATACACGATCGACCTATGAGGAAGGGTGCCTGTCCATTCCCGGCTATTATGCCGAAGTTGAGCGCCCGGCGGAAATCAAAGTTCAATATCTGGATCGTGACGGCAAGCGGCAGGTGATTGACGCCGATGGCATTTTGGCGACTTGCCTGCAGCACGAAATCGACCATCTCGATGGCATTTTGTTTATCGACCATATTTCTCGCCTCAAGCGCGAGATGGTGGTGAAGAAATTCACCAAAGCGTCGAAGACGGGCGCGCTGCCGAAATTCTAAAGCGTCTGCGTTTTTCGATTTTTACGAAAGCGTTGCGACAATTGTATAATGCAAATCCGTAGGAAGCCGGTGTGCGATTGCCGGATTTGCTCAGAAGAACGGGCAGGCCGATGGCATTACGCATCATCTTCATGGGAACACCGGATTTTTCCGTGCCTGTTCTGAATGCGCTGCACGCGGCTGGGCATGACATTGCTGCCGTTTATTCTCAGCCGCCACGCCCGGCTGGGCGTCGCGGGCTTGAGCTGAAGAAATCGCCTGTCCACGAAGCTGCAGAAGTCCTTGGTCTTGAGGTTCGGACCCCCCTTAATTTCAAGTCGGAAGACGATCGTGCGGCTTTTTCAGCTTTGGAAGCCGATGTTGCGGTTGTTGTTGCCTATGGGCTTCTTTTGCCTGAAGCCATTTTAAACGGTACGCGGCTTGGATGTTATAACGGACATGCATCGCTTCTACCGCGCTGGCGGGGAGCTGCTCCAATCCAGCGGGCTATCATGGCTGGAGACGCCGAGACCGGCATGATGATCATGAAAATGGACAAGGGTCTTGATACCGGACCGGTGGCATTGACTGCCCGTGTTTCCATCGGCTCCAACATGTCTGCTGGCGAATTGCATGATGTGCTTTCAGCCGCCGGAGCAGATTTGATGGTGGACGCTATGGCGAAGCTTGAGGCCGGTGACTTGCCGTTGACGCCGCAAGCGCAAGAGGGGGTTGTTTACGCTGCGAAAATAGACAAGTCGGAAACGCGGATTGATTTTTCCAAACCTGCAGGAGATGTCCACAATCACATTCGCGGGCTGTCCCCCTTCCCAGGGGCCTGGTTTGAGATGGAGATTGGCGGCAAGGCGGAACGTGTAAAGGTTCTGGCATCATCAATAGCTGACGATTCAGGTGATGCGGGCACAGTCGTTGATGAAGGGATTGTTGCTTGCGGCGCGGGCGCGGTGAAACTTGAGCGCTTGCAGAAAGCTGGCGGAAAACCCATGGCGCTGGCTGACTTTTTGCGCGGCACATCGATGCCGCTGGGAACGAAAGTCATCTGATGCCGCGTTATTTCCTTACTGTTGAATATGACGGCACGCCCTATGTTGGGTGGCAGCGACAGGCCAATGGCAAGTCGGTTCAGGGCGTTCTGGAAAAAGCGGTTCTGGACGCCTGCGGCGAAACAGTGACGATTGGCGGGGCGGGGCGGACCGACAGTGGGGTTCATGCGCGGGGGCAGGTGGCGCATTTCGACCTATCTAAGACCTGGAAGCCTTATGTGCTTCGAAACGCTCTGAATGCGCATATGACGATGGCCGAGGAGGCGGTGTCGGTTTTGGAGGCCGCGGAAGTGCCAGAGCAATATGACTCGCGCTTTTCCGCCGTAAAAAGACATTACCTTTATCGCATCATCAACCGTCCGTCGCCGATTCCGTTGGAAGCAAACAGGGCATGGTGGGTCAAAAAGCATTTGGACCACGAGGCCATGCATGAGGCGGCGCAGCGGCTGGTCGGGCATTACGACTTTACCACTTTTCGCTCGTCGCACTGTCAGTCGAAAAGTCCGGTAAAGACGATGGAGCATCTTTCTGTTTCCCGGAATGGCGAAACGGTGGAAATCAGGGCTTTTGCCCAGAGTTTCTTACACAATCAGATACGTTCATTTGCGGGAACGCTGAAGCTTGTGGGTGATGGCAGCTGGACGCCGGATGATGTGACTGCGGCACTGGAGGCGCGCGATCGCAAGCGTTGTGGGCCCGTTGCTCCGCCCGGCGGACTTTATTTCATGCAGGTTGACTACAAGGTTCCGCTGGACCTGAAGACGCCAGATTTGCGCGATCAAAAATAGCCTTGCCCAAAGAGGGGCTTAGCCCGGTATTCGAGACGCTATGTATTGAGCGAATTCAAAGTTCGGGCGTTCAAGGTGTGACAAGGCGCCCGGGCCGCCCAATTTGGAGCAAAGGCCCTTATAGACCTTTTCCGTGCACCCCTTGTCTTCGTCATTGACCGCGTCCAGCATGGTCTTGACCTTGGCGAAGTGCTGTTGCGCTTCGGGGTCATTGACATAGTCGGGATGGAGCCCGCCGCCATAAAGAATTTTCACCTTTCCCGGGCCATCGGGGTGGAGCGAAAGATACCAGAAATAGCCAGGGGTCAGGGTGATAAACAAGGCAGGGTAGACAGAAATGAGCCATGTCTTGACCCGCTCGTCGCCCTTGAGAACCGTGTTGTCTGGGTGTGCATTGGTAAGCGGCGCATTCTCTGTCTTTAGAATGTAGTGATAATTGAACGCCGGGAAGCCTTCCGGGCACGTCATCTTTTCCAGCGAAACAAAGCCGCCAATCGTGCCTGAATGGCAGACCGGCAAGTGGTAGCTTTCCATGAAATTCTCGCCCAGCACCTTCCAATTGGTGTTCCAGTTGAGCTCTTCACGGAAAATCTCGGTGTAACTCGCCATGTCGAGATAGCCTACAAGATCGTCAATATCCTTCAACCGCTCATGCGGCTCTGGGGCATCGGGGTTGAGAGTGACGAGGATCCAGCCATTCCAGTCAACGCATCGGATATTGGGCAGGCTAATATCTTCTTTGCAGAAACCTTCACTTAGCGTCATGCCCGGCGCGCCGCGCAGGGAGCCATCAAGATTATAGGTCCATGCGTGATAGGGGCATACAATAGCACGCGTATTGCCGCGCCCTTCCAGAAGTGTAGACATGCGATGGCGGCAAACATTGGAAAGAGCTTTCAGGCCGTTGTCGCGATCCCGGAGAACGATTACCGGCTCTCCCGCAATTTCCATTGTCAAATAATCGCCTGGGCTTTTGAGCGCGTCAGCGCGGCCAGCGCACAGCCATTCTTTTGCGAAGATATGTTCAAGTTCAAGCGCAAGAAACTCCGGTGAGGTGTAAACGCTTTTCGGCATTGCGTTTGCACTGGCAAAGGGAGCTGACACATTGGCCTTCAGCTCTGCAGCGGGTGATAAATCAGGGCTATGAACAGTCATTTTCGTTCAACTCGATATTTCGGAAATAGTCGGGCTGCCATAACGTAATTCATTTGCGTGCAAATGAAAGTATTTTTGTGTGTCCGGCTCGTTACGACAGGCCGAGGTAATTTTGTAGAATTGGCGTTACGATGAGCGACGTTGATAACGTCGAAATAGCGAGACCTATGGCCGGTCCGTTCGTTATGCCTTTCATCATCCTGAAGACAGCGAAGGTGGCGAAGACTGCTGCGGCAAGTTCTATGTTAAGCAAAATCCACCACAGCACCATGGCGCTTGGCAGGAGCATTTGCAGCCCTGCAAGGAGGCCTGTGTAAAGCGAGAAGGGTACTGCGAGCCAGTTGGTCGCAACGACCATGGCATTGAAATTATGTTCTTTTTTTAAGTATATGAGTAAAATGGCGGCGATAATAATCTGCAACATCCAGACAAGGAGGTCCAACAGCGCCAACCGCGCGATAAATAATACGCCGGTGTCTCCCTCGCCACCATATTGCATAAAAGCCGCCCTCCAGGCGAGCCAGGAAATGAGTAATCCGGGCAGGCTCCAGGCCATAGCCCAGAAGGAGCGGTTGACGCCGCGCGGGGTTATGTCGAGATTCCGCCAACCGACAGGATTTCGCCTGACGAGCTCGAGAATACCGCGCATATAAAAAAGAACTTCTTCAAGTCCTGGCATCGGTGAACCAGCGCTCCAGGAATGTCTCGTAGATTTGTGTCAGTGTTTCGAGGTCTGAAATGGCGACGCGTTCATCGACCATGTGCATTGTCTGGCCGACCAAACCGAATTCGACCACTGGGCAATAGTCCTTTATGAAGCGCGCATCGGACGTTCCGCCCGTGGTTGAAAGCTTTGGGCTGACGCCGACCACTGATTCAACCGCGCCTGCAAGCGACGAAATCAGCTTCTCGTCGCGGGTCAGGAAAACATGGCTAGGACGGGCGGACCAGACGATCTCATAACGCACAGGTGGACGGTGGCCTCGAAGTGTGCCCCTGCGGCTGGCTTCATCCAAGCGACGGATGATTTCCTGTTTGACGCTATCAGCGGTCCACAAATCGTTAAAACGGACATTGAAGATGACTTTGGTCGAGGCCGGGATCACATTGGTGGCGGTATTGCCTGTGTCAATCGAGGTCACTTCAAGATTGGTTGGCGGAAACTCATCGGTCCCGTGGTCAAATGGCTCTTCCATGAGCGCGTTGGCCAATTGAACTGCGCCACGCAGCGGATTGTCTGCCAGATGGGGATAGGCTGCATGCCCCTGAACGCCGTTAACGGTAATCCAGCCGGAAATCGATCCACGGCGGCCAATCTTGATCATGTCTCCCAGTTTGTCCGGGTTCGTCGGTTCGCCGACGACAGCGGCGTCCCAAGCTTCTCCGGTGCTGGCCATACGCTCAAGAAGTTTGACTGTGCCGTTAATGGCGTCAGCCTCTTCGTCTCCGGTAATCAGCAATGAGACTGATCCAGACAGAGGGCCCTGTTTCTCGATATGTCGGGCAATGGCTGCTATGAAACAAGCGATACCGCCTTTCATGTCAACCGCACCACGGCCGTACATTTCGCCGTCTTCCACCTCCGCAGCAAATGGCGGATGCGTCCACGCGGCCTCGTCGCCGACTGGCACCACGTCGGTATGTCCGGCAAACATCAAATGCGGCCCGCTGTCGCCAAGCCGGGCATAGAGATTTTCAACGTCCGGCGTATTTTCATCGGTTTCTGTGGCACGCTGGACCTTGAACCCCAAAGGCTCAAGCATTTCACTCAAAACATTCAGCGCACCACCTTCTGCGGGGGTGACTGACGGGCATTTGATGAGGGCGGCGAGATTCGCTTGCGGGTCTGTGACATTCATAGGCAAAGAGTTAGCTGATTGCTGACGGCGTGTCACCGGCGATTTTTCAGCGTTCGGCGGTCAGTTTCAAGTTATTTTCGTAGCCGATTGAGCATGGCGGCCAAATCTTTCAACTCCGTTGGAGACATTCTCTTCTCCAACGACTTTTCCAGAAAGCGAGCATAAACAGGCCACATGCGCTTACGCATGGCGAAACCTTCCTCACTCAGGGCGACGGATTGCCCGCGTCCATCATTCTCGCAGGACTCTCGGTAAATGAGGCCGGCTTTTTCTAGCCGGTCAAGCAGGCGGGATGTACCGTATTGCGGCAATAGAAGCTTGTCTTTCAGTGCGTAAGGACGAATGCCCTGGGGACCGGCTTTTTCTATTTCCAGGAGAGCATCGTACCAGCTCAATGGTGGCAGCTTTTCCGCCTTTAGCGCCTCCTCGGCATCTTCAAGAAGGTGGCGGGCAACGGTGATCAGCGTTGTCCAGGCGGCAATTGTTTCGGGAGTAGGTGTCGTCATGTTCTGACATAAGCACATAGATGCAAATGCATCAAGGTTGACAATTTGAGGTGCGGTGAATATTTAAATGCAAGTGCATCTAAATTGGTTGGTGTTTTTACCGAACTCAAAAGGAAACGGTTTGATGAAACAGGAATTGTGCAATCTGGAAGACATTCCGCTGGACGGCAGCATGGTTGTCCCGTTCTTCGGGCGGGAGGTTCACGTGTATCGCACTGATGGGAAAGCCCGCGCCGTGGCAAATGTCTGTTTGCACTTCGGTGGGCCACTTGAGTGTAGCGAGGGCAAATTCAGGTGTCCCTGGCACGGCGCAGTTTTCGACATGGCGACTGGTTTGCGTGAAAGCGGTCCTGCTCGAAAGGATGCGCGTGTGATGTTTCTTCCTACGCGGGAAGAGAACGGCAAGCTTTATTATGTGTGGGGAGAGTGACATGCCCGACCTGACCTTGGTGAGCCACCATCTCTGCCCGTATGTGCAGCGCGCTGCTATTGCCTTGACTGAAAAGGATATCACCTTCCGGCGAATATATATCGACCTTTCCAACAAGCCTGATTGGTTTGCCGCGTTGTCGCCGCTTGGAAAGGTGCCGTTGCTGCGTGTTGGAGATCGTGGGGTTGTTTTCGAATCCGCCGTCATCGTGGAATATCTGGAAGACACGCAAGGTAACCCGCTGCATCCTGTGGACCCGCTCGATAAGGCGCGGCATCGGGGCTGGATTGAATATGCCTCCTCTATTCTGAACGATATTGCCGGGCTTTACTCTGCGCCGACACCTGAACAACTTGCAGCCAAACGGCTTGTCTTGCAGAATAAAATTGCCCGTCTTGAACCGGAACTGGCGGAGGGGCCGTATTTTTCAGGAGAGCAATTTAGTCTTGTGGATGCCGCTTTTGCACCGGTGTTTCGTTATTTTGATACATTTGAGCGCGGGGGGATCTCTGGTTTCTTCGATTGTCTGCCAAAAGTGGCGGCATGGCGAGGGATGTTAAGCAAGCGCTACTCAGTTATTACGGCCGCGCCAGAAGATTATGCTGAACGTCTTGAGGCGTTTCTGATAGCTCGGAAATCCGCAATTTCCAATTTCTATTGCTGATATCGAGCTTCGGGAGGGATCTGGCGCTCTGTTACCTTGGTCTGTTGGTTTCTGCGCCATAGTCGTTTGGTTCGGTCTGACCGGGCCATACCATCAAAGCAATGACGAAGATGATGTAGGCTGCAGGAACAAAGCTCATGAGGGCGATAGGGCCTGGAAAGCCCATGTCGTGCAGCCTCTTGAACGACAAAAAGAACAGCGAGACTGCCGAACCGAGGGCAATTGCCATAAAAGCAAGGAACCAGAGGACCGTCTTGGTATCGTCTTTCGCGAAACCGAGTTTAAGCAAGCTGAAGGTGGCAAGAGCGACCCAGAACAAGAATGACAATATAAAGACCTGGCGTCCGATCCGCCCCGACGGACTGAAGAAAAGCCACAACATCGTTGGGGAGGTGGCTTTGGTCATTTGTTTCCTCCCCGTTTCCGTGCCATGGGCTGCATATTCGCGCAAAGAAAAGGCGGCTACAAGAGCCGCCAATCAAATCGCGTGTTTTCAAATCAATCGCGCAACAGCTCGTTGATACCCGTTTTGGAGCGGGTTTGTTCGTCGACCGTTTTCACAATCACCGCGCAATAAAGGTTGGGAGCGGCCTGGGCGTTGCCCATCATGGAATTGCCAGGCATGGAGCCTGCAACAACCACGGAATAGGGGGGGACCTCGCCGTAAGTGATCTCGCCGGTGGCGCGGTTGACGATGCGGGTCGATTTGCCGATGAAAACGCCCATGCCAAGGACGGAACCTTCACGCACAATACAACCTTCGACGACCTCGGAGCGTGCGCCGATGAAGCAATTGTCTTCGATAATCGTGGGACCTGCCTGCATCGGTTCCAGAACACCTCCAATGCCGACGCCGCCTGACAGATGTACATTCTTGCCGATCTGGGCACAGGAACCGACGGTGGCCCATGTATCGACCATTGTGCCCTCATCAACATAGGCGCCCAGATTGACGAATGAGGGCATGAGAACAACGCCGGGCGCGACGAAGGCGGAGCGGCGGACGATTGCGCCGGGCACAGAACGGAAGCCGGCTTTTTCATATTCAGAGGCTGACCAGCTGTCGAATTTAGACGGAACCTTATCCCACCATGTGGCTTCACCCGGACCGTTCTTTATGATTTCCATCGGATTGAGGCGGAAGGACAGAAGGACGGCCTTTTTCAGCCATTGATGTACAGTCCAGTTGCCATCCGCGCCACGGCTGGCCACGCGCGCTTTGCCGCTGTCGAGCAGGTTGAGGGCCGCTTCTACCGCGTCGCGCACTTCGCCTTTTGTGCCTGTCGACACTGCATCGCGGTTATCCCAGGCATTTTCAATGGCGGTTTCCAGAGCTGCTAGATCAGTTGCGGGCATGGGAATTCCTTAAGCTTCGTTGATTACTGTCGTCATGGAATACGGGGTTCGCAGGGCCAAGACCTCTTTGAGGCTTTCCTAAGCGAGCGGTTCATTCCCGTCAATCTGGAAGAGAGGTTTTGTATGGCCAACGGCAAGCGCAAAGAAACAACGAAACATGGCTGGGAGGCGCTGCGCGACAACCGCGCTGACCGGCAGCGCGCCGAGGTTATCCCAAAGACACCGCAATCGGCGTCGCCATCCTACAGGTTGGCCTATGCTGACCAGGACTTCATGGATCGCGAAGAACTGCGACCTGTGCGGTTGCAGCTTGAGCTGTTAAAGGCGGGATTGATTCTTGAAGAAAACGGCATTCGCTCCACCGTCGTAATTTTTGGTGGCGCGCGCATACCGGAACCAGGTCAGGAAGCATGGGCGGCCAAAAACGAAACCCAACGAAAAAGCTTAGAGGCTGCATCGTCATATTATGAGGAAGCGCGTAAATTTGCCCGCTTGTGCTCGGAACGATCGGCGGAATATGGCCATCAGGAATTTGTCGTTGTGACCGGTGGCGGACCGGGCGTTATGGAGGCAGGAAATAGGGGCGCGCATGATGTGGGCGCGCCGACCGTCGGTCTCAACATCGTTCTGCCGCATGAGCAGGCGCCGAATGTTTATGTTACGCCGGAGCTCAGCCTCAATTTCCATTATTTTGCAATCCGCAAGATGCATTTCTTGATGCGTGCCAAGGCGGTGGCGATCTTCCCCGGCGGATTTGGAACAATGGACGAGTTGTTTGAGACGCTGACGCTCATCCAGACTAAGCGCATGCAGCACATTCCGTTGATCCTTTTTGGTGAGAAATTCTGGCGCAAAATCATCGACTTTCAGGCGCTGGCTGATTTCGGGACGATAGCGCCCGACGATTTGAAGCTCCTGAACTTTGTTGAAACGGCGGATCAAGCATGGGACGTCGTTGAATCCCATTACAGGCAGATGGGCAATGGCGGCGCGTGAGCCGATGCTGCAAGATGTTACCCCAATGCGCGATGAACCGGGATATTTCTGCGGCTACGCAACCGGATTGTTTAACGACGAGAGCCGGACCAACTGGGACGGCAGCGGGCCGCGTCCGATTTCATGGAGCGTCTGGTATCCAACGGATGCTGAACCGACGGATGAGGACAAGGCGAATGACAGTCGGCGCATCTTCATGTTGGGAGATGTGTCCGAGGGCGCCCTATTGAGTGGTGATCGCGAGCGCTGGCCGGTGGTTATGCTTTCGCATGGCACTGGCGGCACAGCCGAGGGGCTTGGCTGGCTGGCGTATGAGCTTGCAAGGCACGGCTATATCGCAATTGCTCCAAACCATCATGGGAACACCGGGGTAGAGCCTTTCAGGGCTGAGGCATTCATCTGTTGGTGGGAACGCGCCAGCGATCTGTCGCTACTTTTGGATCACCTGACGGCGGCTGGGCTGTTCGCCGGAAAGCTCGATCTGGATCGGGTATCTGCGGCGGGATTTTCCATTGGCGGCTATACGGCGTTGGTTCTTGCGGGCGCACGCACTTCTGTTGAACAATTCCAGGAATGGGGACGAGATAAGGGGGCTCTCGCCCGCGGCACCGGAGAATTTCCCAATGTTGCGGAGCGGCTCCCTGATTTGATGAAAACATCGGAAAGCTTTCGCGCCGCATTTGCCCGCCAAGGCGACGACCTTTGTGATCCGCGTATCAAATCGGTCGTTGCAATCGCTCCCGCGCCACCTGTACGTGGTTTTTTGCCGGAAAGCGTCAAGGCCATCAATATTCCTGTACATCTAGTAACCAGCGGCGCCGATGAGATTGCCCCGCGCGTGGAATGTGCTGATTGGTTGAAATCCGTGAACCCGGCTTTTGCGCTCACCTGCGTTGGCGAACGCGTTGGTCATTACACGTTTCTCGGACTGCCGACGCGGATCGGACATCGGATGAGCCCGCAGATTTTTGCGGATAACGAAGGCGTGGACCGAGCGGCCGTGCATGACCAGGTGGTGGACTTAGTGCTGGCCGCGCTCGCCTGAGCGCTGGCAAATCATGTTCGGGTATTTGGGGGCAGGATGGAAGGGGCGGCGGCCTACAATAGCGCTTGTAGAAAGCCTGCGAGATCGTCGGTCACATAGTCTACATGCGTGTCGTCTTCTGAAAGCGTTTCCCAACGTTCCTGAACTGTGTCCGCCATATCCTGCGGCACCAGCAATATCGTTTTCATGCCCAGCATCTTGGGAACCTGCAAATTGCGCGGAAGGTCCTCAAACATGGCGGCCCGTTTCGTCTCCACCCGGTGAAGGCCCGTGAATTTATCATAGGTTTCTCCAGCGGGTTTCGGCACGTAATCGGCTGCAACGATATC
>JBNLGT010000064.1:0-17027 GCA_050306195.1 Ensifer sp. | reverse complement strand
TCATCAGGTTGGCGGATCCCGTTAGAAGGAATCTTCCGGGCGACTTATCCTTATCGACAGTATTTTTGATCGCAAGCAGCAGGTCGGGAGCGCGTTGTATTTCGTCGATCACCGCACGATCCAGTCCGCGGATAAAGCCAACGGGATCATTAATCGCTGAGTGGAGAACGGTCGCGTCATCCAACGTCAAAAAGGGTGTTTTGCCCGCCGCGATGTCCATGGCAAGGGTCGTCTTGCCGGATTGCCTCGGACCAGCGATGAGAACCACACGAGTGTCAGACAGCGCCTCCTCTATCTTTGCTTTGGCAAATCTCGGGTACATTTTTCAGAACGGCTCCTTTCGTCCAATCGAAAATACATCTCCGACCAATTGAAAGTCAATTGCCGACCATCTGAAATCAATCATCTTGAAAGATGAAACGCTTGATCGCCTGAAAGGCAAGACACGAACACTCATCTCTCTGCCAAGCCAGCACAAGAACATCAATCTTTAATCCCAGAAAGATAGCACCTCTCACTAATTAGTTGAGGGGAAAGCAATGACTTTAGAAATCACTCTATCCAAGAAACAACCATTCCTGCAGCATTGTGAAAACGTACGGGGGTTAAGCAGAAACACGCTGGATGCCTACAAGCAAGATCTTGATGTGTTTGCCCGCTTCTTGGAGCAGAAAGGCTATGAACGCTTCGACGGCGAATTGGTGCTCGCCTTCTTGCAGCATCTGAAAATCGAACGGGCGCAAAAGCAGGCGACAATTCGCCGTCGCCTGGTCACTCTGCGTGCCTTCGCGATCTGGCTGTTGAAATCGAACCTTTTGGAAAACAACCCCTTCGAAAACCTGGAGATTGATCTCCGCCCTCCAAAACGGCTTCCTCGCCCGGTGGACTGGGTCGATGTGCGTACAATGCTGAAATCACAGATTGGCACCAAGGTCGGCGTAGCAGGCGCAGTGCCGGCCTATGCCGGCGATATTCACGCGATTGCCAGAACGACCGCGCTGGCTATAAAGCTCATGGTAACGACCGGCGTCCGCGTGGGCGAACTGACCCGCATCAAGCTTTCCAACATCTCAAACGACGGTTATCGCATTCGCATCCACGGCAAGGGCAATAAGGAGCGGAATGTCTATATTGGCAACCCCGATCTACGCGTTGAGCTTCAACACATAAAGTGGCTGGCCAGTCAAAATCCGCATGATGGGGACTATCTTCTACTAAACCAGAAGCATCGCCGGCTGACAGAGCAGGCACTCAGACGCAGACTTCGCCTACTGGCTGAAGATTGCAATTTGGATACGCGGGTTACACCTCACCGTTTCCGCCACTCTGCAGCAACGTTTCTTATTGAGGAAGGCGTCGATATCCGCTTCGTACAACGCCTGTTGGGTCATTCCAGCATAGCGACAACAGAGATCTACACTCGGGTATCTGACACCGCCCTCATGCAGGCAATCAACACCGCAGACCCCCTCAGCAAAATGCTCTCCGAGTTCACATAACTTGGAATTATGCGTTTGAGGGCCGCGGATAATGCGGTTATCTCTGCGAAAACGAAGTTCACCAACAAAGACATCTGTCAGAATGTGGTCGCCTCTAAAAGAGGGGCCGCTTCATCGGGCTTATTCCATAAGCTCTGTGATGCGATTGAGTGCATTCGAGAAGCCTTGGAGCGAGATCGAGAAGATCATTTCCTGTCCGCCGTCGGCTGTGGCTGTCAAGTTTAGCTTTTGACCAATTTTGAGGCTGGCTATAACTGTTGCATCAAAATCGATATCGATCAGGCAGCCTGCCGGTAGGCAGGTCCGGAAGCTTTGCGTTGCGCCGGGTTGGCCGTCATCCAGGTGGTAGGTCACGCCCTTTTGCAGTTCAAGGCCAAAAGGCAGGATGAGCAATCCAGTGGCACCGCCTTCGCTGGGCCTTAGCTCAATTGTCAAAACCCGTTGGCGGGTCTGTTGCGCGATCTGTCTTTGGGAAAGCACACAACGTTTGACCTTCTTGCCATCATGAACAACTGAGAACCCGCAGATGACGGTCCATGCCTCATAAACCTCGCTCAGATTGCTCGCGCCGCCGGGCAGTTCAGCATCCTGCGCAAGACTTGCGACGCTGGTGAGAAGCGAGAGCGCCAGGCCGGTGACCAAGGTTTTGGTAAAATGCATCTCGATGCCCGTATTTGAACGAAGAAGGCCCGCTGCCTCTAAAGAAAGGCAGCGGGGGTTTTCATGGGTTAAAAGCGCAGATTCAAACTTGCCTTGGCCGCGTGGTCCCGAACCCGGGTGCCGAACTGGCCTGTATAGGAAAAGCCGAGCGTCGCGTTTTCAGTGAGTTTCATGCCGAGCCCGACATTGAACAACAGGCTGTCCTGCGCCAACGGCACGCCAGCGATGCCAAATGTATTTCCGCCTGAGGCGAACGTCATCTGCGTGCTCGGCGTCGCACTAAATGCATGCCGCCAGGCTACCATACCATGCGAAGCAGCATTCTTGCCCGCCAGTTCCACATTGGTTTTGGTGCGGACACCAAGTGTGGTGAAGGTTGCGTGGGTAACGCTTGAAGCCGCTGTCAGTGCCGCCGCACCTCCGGTTTCGGTGAACCCGTTCGTATGGAGGTTGACATAGGCGAGGTTCGCGAAGGGCTCAAAGCGGGCGGCATCCGTTTCGAAATCATAAGACGCTTCACTCCACACCTGTAGGGTGCGAGCACTGTGAAATGCAGTGAGACTGTCTGTGAAGCTGGAGAAAGCAACGGTGCGTGACGTGCTGACGCTGTGCCAGCTATGGGCAAGCCCGCCGGACAGGCTGAACGCGCCCCATGTGCCGCCGCCATAGGCACCGAGCGTATAAGAAACGGCTTTGCCGGAAGACATCCGGTCAGCAACGCCAAAGCCTGTGCGGGAATAACCAGCCAAAAGGCCAAAACGCGCATTATCCGAGATTGCGGCATCGGCGCCCACCAGCAGGCCACCAATTGCGCGGGTCATTGTGGCGGCATTGCTGTCGCTTCCCCAACGGCTCCACGAACCAAAACCCTGGCCCCAAAGCCCAAAACGTCCGGGCATACGATCCTCGGTTTGCGCACCACCAAATGCATTGCGCAGGCGACCCGCTGCAGCCTCGCGTGGAAAACGACTGTCTTCCAGAAGGGCCGTTTTGGCGGAAACATGAGCCTCACCGGTCAGACTATCCATGGCGGCACGTGCGTCATCATCACTGCCAACAATTCCGACCAATGCATCATAAACCGCATTGCCGGAGCCAAGCGCCTCCAGTCGGGGTGCGATTGCCTTCTGATTGGGCGTGCGGGCAACATCAGAAAAATACGCACCCTGCTGCGAAGTCAGATAAACGTTGGTTGCATCATAGCTGGCTGTGAAATCGAGGAAAACATAACCATCGGTGACACTGTCAAATGTTCCCGTCACATTGGCTGCGGTGAGTATCGTGTAAGTGCCGAGCGTATAGGTCAGGCCATCATCCGTCCCGTTTTCCGGGATTACATGGATCGTTCCACCGCCAATTGCCGCAGAACCGGCCGCGATCACGACGTCGTTGTTCGTCCCCGCTGCAAAGCCGCCGTTGTTAAGCTCAACCGTGTAGGTTGAGCCCGTGTTGAATGCGATCGTTGAGACATTCATTGTTCCGATAGAATTGCCCGGTGCCAGATTGCCGCCCGTACCGACCGCCAGGTTGTTGACTATTCCGCTGCCACCCAATGTGCCGCCAGCAATGCCTAAATTGCCCGCAAGCGTGCTGTTAACATTGAGCGTGCCGCCGTAGATAAAGGTCGTACCGGTGAAGGCTGAACCATCGCCCGTATAGTTGGTCACACCGGCATTGTGGCTGATATTGCCCGCGCCGGTGAGATCGGCCGAAAAGCCATAACTGCTTTCCGTGTGGTTGAAGACCAGAACGCCGGTGCCCGCGCCAAAGCTGACAGTTGACACATTGAGCATGCCCGCTGCTGCTGCGCTATCGGTAGAGGCCGCGCCGATGTTCAGCGTGCCCTTGCCATCCGCCGTGTTGCCAAGGGTCAGTGTGCCTGCACCGCTGTTCACCGAGAGCGTGCCGGAATTTGTAAGCGTTACTGCGCCGGTTCCGTCCTCGCCCACGATCAGGCTGCCGGTTGAGGCCCATTCTGATCCGGAACCATCAATCAGCACGGTGCCCGAGCCACTACTGTCATAGCCAACATAGCCGTTGGAACTATTAAGCACACCGCCATTGGAAATTGTCAGTGCTGCCGTACCGTTCTGGTTGACATAGAACGTACCGGCGTTGTTCCAGGTTGAACCGGCACCATCAATCGTCAGGCTGCCTGTTGATCCCGCCCAGTTGGCAATTGTGCTGTCTGAGGCCGCATTCACCGTGCCGCCGTCGGAAACGATCATGGTGCCCTTGCCAGCAAGCCCGACATTGATTTCAACATTGGCATTGAGCGTGCTGCCTGCGCCCTTGACCGTCAGGTTGCCGATTGCCGTTGAAGCGTTACCGAGAATGATATCCTCACCGGTCGCGGTGCCGCCGCTGGAAATGGTCATCCCGCCGGTTCCTGCATCGCCAAGAAGGATGTTGTCGGCAGTCAAAGAAGCATTGGTGACGGAAACGGTGCCATTGCTGCCAGCAAGATCGCCAACCAGCATTTCATCGGTGGCGGTCACGGTGCCACCGTCGGACACGGTCAAAAGGCCCGTGCGTTCATTGCCGACACGCAGGGTGCCGTTTGCATTCCATGCAGAGCCGGTTCCGGTAACGGTAACAGTGCCGTTGCCCAAGGCGGAATCACCGATATAGGCATCGTTGCTGGACATCGTGGCACCGTTCAAGACACTCACGATCCCGCTGCCCGCGTCGCCAACATACAGGCTACCGGAATTCGCCCAGCTGGAACCAGCGCCCGTAACGGTAACTTCACCGGTGCCGCCCTGCGCCTTGCCAACTACGCCGGAATTGTTGCTCACCGCGCCACCGTCTGCGATCGTCAGTGTGCCGGAGCCGCTAAAACCAACGGTCAGGTTATTGGCATTGGTCCAGGTAGAACCCGCACCGGTAACAGTGACTGCGCCCATACTGCCGCTTACAACACCGATGATGGCGAAATTGTTGCTCACCAACCCGCCATTCTGGATCGTCAGCGTACCGGAGCCGGTATTGCCGACAAAGAGATCGTCGCCCACATTCCAGGGGCTGGCCTGGGTGCCGCCGCCGCCGCCATCAACCGTTTCGGTGATGCTGACGACAACCTGCGCCATGGCACCGGCTTGCAGGAAAGCCAGAGATGCACAAGAAGCCGTGAGCAGTTTGATATAGCGTTTGCGGCGGTTCTGTCCGGTGCGGACGTTTTTAGGCGCAGAAGGCAAAGGATTACCCCATCAATTGATACGAACGAGCGGGAATCAACACAGTTCCCGATTTTCAAATCGTCTTACGGCAAGCGCCCGGGCCATACGTGCGACGTTCGTGTGATGTCGGTGGGGAAACAGCAAGGATGTGTTTGAAAAATTGACGTTTTTGAAGACGCGCAGAATCGCCCGGTGCCGTGTTAGGCTAGTTTGTTTGTGGATGCACTTGGGTGGGTTTTCGCCCTTGATTTCGCCCGCTCACTCCGGCGTTGGCAAGACCAGGTCCGGGGCTTTCTCGATCACTTGTGTGGTCAAACTTTCAAAGTCTTCACTCTTTGAGTCATAGACAGCCTTGACGATAAAATCATCGCTTTGGCGAACCCAGTATGTGTAGCGGTTTTCAGAGCCTGAACCCTGAGTGATCGTTATATCGGCCGCAATTGTTGAGACAGGCTCGCCATTCAGTTCTTCATCCGCGCAGACTGCATTGCGAATGGTTTTTGCATTGGTGCGCTTGTCGTCCAGCGCCTTGTCGGCATTCTGGCTGGTATCCATTTCCCGCACCTTTACCCAGGATGCGCCTTCATCAGAAGACTGAAAGAGCACGTTGTTGTAGCCAACGACCCGTGGACCGGCAGGCGATGTTGGCACGGTCATGTAATGGTCCGGGCCAATATAGTAAAAGTCATTTTTGGTGGGCGGGTAACCTGTGAAAACGCTTGTCACCTCTGCCTTGATGGGCACGCCCTGATCCAGTTGAAGATAGAGCTCTGTAAACCGGTCCTGGCATGAATCAGCAAGAGCCGCTTGTGTTGTCGCAGCCAGCAAGCTGCATGTCATGAGTGCCGTTTTCATCAAAAACCTCGCAAGTCAATTACAGTCACATGGTCACCCGTTTGGAACCCAACGCACCAACCGAATGGCTGGCACGCACCTTCTATCGCTCACAGTCCATCACAACGCGGATGAGCTCGGCCTGTCGTGTCACGCCGATCTTTTCGAAAACACGGGTCAGGTGCGTGCGGGCTGTGTTGACGGAAATGCCACAGCGCTCTGCGGCTGCAGACCGGCCATCACCTTTCAGCATTTCAATCGTCAGGGCCGCTTCAGCAGGGGTTAGACCAAACTGTTGCTGCAGGTTTTGCACCCGCGCTGGCCCGGACAATTCCCGACGATGAAAAACGAGTTTGGCCACGGCTTGTCGGCCCACCGGATTGTGGCTCTCAAGGCGGCACGGCAGTATTTCAAGCTCAAGAGGAGGTTGATCTGGAGAATATTTCAGCTGAACAGGCGCGCCACCGGTGAGACAGAGGCTGCCTTTTGCAAGCGATTTCAGCGCGGCTTTGCATAGCCCATTGGCTTTATCGTCACGCAGGCGAACCACACCATTTTCAAGTTTGAGAACGGCCCCGCAGCATATCAGACTTTCAGCCGCATGGTCGGCGTGCAGACAATAACCTTTCTGATCAACCAGGATCAGCCCGGCTTGATCCGGCTGAAACGGATGATCAATCGCAGCCTGTTGGAGTTCGAGTTGATGGAGCTTGCGGCTGATGGCGACAGCGCGCGCTGCATGCGGAATCAAAAGTGCTGCTGTTTGATAGGCTTCAGTGCTGATTGCGTCTCTTTTCGCCGATGGCTGCAATACAAGGCTGGAAAAGGCATCACCCTTTGCAAAGAGACTCGTCGCCAAGCGTTCCGCACCAAGGCCCGAATGCCGCCAGAACTCGTTGTGGAACTTGCTTGCCAGAAACTTCTGCTTGCCGGTGTCTGCCAGGGTGGTCATACGCCCCACGGGGAATTTGGTGGCAGTATCCGTGGTTGGGTCATGTTGCCACCAATAGGCGTTATAGGCCTCGGCAATTTCAGGATCTGAGCGCGGGGACAATACGGACGAATAGGATGACTCGGGGTCGACCACCACAAGCGCTGCGTTTTCCATGCCGCAGGCATCGGCCAGATTGCAAAGCAAGTCGGGCCACTGATCGGCATCGAGCGACGCGTCGTAAATCTGGCCAACCAGTCTGAATGCGTCTTCGGTATTCAGTCCCATGGTCATTCTCCCCACAAGCAGCGCCGCAGCGCCTCACAC
The DNA here is from genome assembly GCA_050306195.1 of Ensifer sp. Taxonomy (GTDB): domain Bacteria; phylum Pseudomonadota; class Alphaproteobacteria; order Rhizobiales; family Rhizobiaceae; genus Ensifer_A. The sequence goes on along the minus strand of JBNLGT010000064.1, from coordinate 9,597 downwards.
CATCACCGCCATGGTGATTGAGTGCGCCAATTGGCTGAGTTCGCGATATCCGCAAATCGCAATGGTAATTTTACCGGGAAAAGGCATCGCGCATATCGTACACCTGAAGGATGCGAAGGAAGAGTTATGCTCTATGATACGCTTAGGATTGTGCCCTATTTGAACGAGGGTTGCCGTGTCCGTGGGACTGAAATAACCTTGTTTTGCAAGATGAGGACGCCATGCAGGTGGGTAAGGCTCTTATTGTAGAGGACCACGAGGATGCCAGGTCGATGATGGGGCTGGTGGTTCAGGAGGCGTTTGGCACGCAGGTCGTGCGCGCGTCTCCAACACTTGCCGCCGCCCGGCGCGAAATTGCTGACCATAAATTCGATCTTATCGTTCTGGATCTCAACCTTCCTGACGGCACCGGCGACGAGTTCCTTTTGGAAATCCTGAACGTTCAGCCCGGTGCATATGTTGTTATTTCCACAATCCACGACGAAAGCGACCGACTGTTGCGTGCGCTGGAAAATGGCGCAAAAGGCTATCTTCTCAAGGATCAATCAAGTGCGGCCCTCATTCGTGAATTCCAGGGCATCAAGGATGGGCGCCCACCTCTGGCACCTGCCATTACCCGCAAGCTTCTGGATATTGTGGCGCGGCGGGAAGCCCGTCACACGCCACCAGCGTTGAACGCGGAATCACAGGGCACCAACGAGCCATCTGCGCCGCTCACGGAGCGCGAGCGAGAGGTTCTTTCCCTTTTGGCAAAGGGTTTCAGTCGTCCCGAAATTGGCGGCCTTCTGAATATTTCAAAATATACCGTCGCTACGCATATCGGAAAAATCTACGAGAAGTATGATATTTCCAGCAGAGGCGAGGCGGCCTTGATCGCAAGAGCCAACGGCCTCGCCTGACCGCCACTATTGCGACATTGGAAAGTCGAGCCTGATGGTGAAAGTTGGCCCCGTTCCCTCGTTACTGCGCTCGACCTCAACCGTTCCGCCAATTTCCTTCATGCGCACTTCAATATTGTTGAGACCGCGCTGACTTGTCAGACCCTCCTCACCAATCTCCGCAAATCTGTTTCGGCAGGTCAGCGAAATTGCGCCTGCGCCATCAATCTCCGTTTCAAGTGTGATGACCTTGTTGTCGCAGTACTTGATGGCATTGGTGATAACCTCAAAGACGGCCCGCTTGAAATTCACATATTCGCGCGCGGAGAGAACCCGGGGAGAGGCAAAATTTTCCCTCAGTTCCAGCTGTATCCCTGCCTGTTCAGCCCGGTCCTGCACGTCCTGTTTTATTTCTTGCCATGCGGCCGAATAGTCGACGGATTGTGTGTCTTCAACAACGAGAAGCGCTTCCTTCAAAGCGCGCAATACCTGCCGAGCCTCGCGTTCATATTCTGCATCGGTGCTGCGATAGATCAGGCTGAGCAGCTTGCCGCCAACTTCGTCGTGAAGGTCGCGCGCGATGTGTTCGCGCTGCATTTGCAGCCGCTGCGCCTCGCGCAAATTGGCGGCGTTGATGTTGCGAACGAGACGAATAAAGACATCAACCTGCCGCGCGTCAGCCGTTGAAAAGAGTTTTCGCCCGCGCCTCTTGCCGATCAGTTCGACCGACCCGGTTCGCGCGATTGCGGGCACGCGCAAGGACAGTCCATTGCGCTCAACACGCGCTTTTTCGCATGGCTCAAGATCAACACTGCCGATCTCCATCGCCTGATAGGTATTCGCCAGAAACCGCAGGAAGCGGCCTTCCACCTCTTCCAGATTCTTCAATGATGAAAATGTGTCGATGAGGCGTGGAATATGCTGCTCGATCTCTTCCTGTTCAATGCCGCCGAAATAGTCCACAATCCGCTGGCGGAGCGGGAAATACAGCCACCCGGCTATCAAAAGCGCAATCGGCAGCGCCTGTTTCTGCTCAAGGTCAAGCTGGGAAACCAGCAAGAAGTCGACGGCCACCATGCTGAGTCCGGCAAAAAACCATGCGATGGTGCGCCACCAGATCCGGTGGATGTCGAACAGGCGATACCGCAATGTACCGAGCGCAATTCCGATAAAGATCAGCGTGAGCGAGTAATTCGCCAGACCCGGCGGAATGAGCGGCGGGGTTCCAAGCAGAATGGGCACCGAATAGAGCAAAACGACCCACCCCACCACACCGTAAATCGTCAGGAAAAACCACATGACCGACGCGCGTTCCAGCGGCTTGTCCCGGCTGCGTACCCATTGAATTCCACTTGCAGCCACGGCGAATGGCAAAGGGATGAGCGTTGACATCTGATAGGTGTGAAATGGAAACGAAAAGAGCTTGAACAGAACAACGACCTGAACGGCAGCACCCAAAAGCAGGGCCAGAAAGGCAAAGGGAACCCGCCTGCTTATGGGAGAGGGAAAATGGCACAGCAAAGCCAGAAGGCTGTAGGCGAAAACTGCCGAACCGACTGAGGCCGTTCCAACGGTGAGTTCGAAAAGGTGGGGCGGAATTGTGAGTTCACGCGTTGAAAGATATGCCCCGCAAAAAGAATTCAGCGCCTGCCCAAGCCCGGATGCAACCAGTAACCTGACCGATGCGACCTTGGCTCCAAACCCCATGATCCCCGCTGTAATGATGATGACAAGCAGACATTGAAACAGGGTCACGAACGACCAGACCTGCATGACACCGAGAGGTTCTGTCTGCGTCGGTGCAATCAAGTAGCTGTCGCCATCGCGGCCTTGCAGAGTGAATGTTGGTTTCGTTAAAAAGTCCCAGACTGCGGTCTTATAGGCAACAACCTGATCCATCATTGCATAGCTGTTGATTTCGTGTCGCCCAAGAATGGGTTCCAGCCCGCTCAGGGTCAGCCTGTTGCCCATCTCGTCGTTAATGGCGGTTATCACCGTGCCAACGGTAAGGCCCGCTTTCTCGGCTGGACCGTCAGGTTTCACCTCCACCACCACAATCGCCTTTTCGTCGGGCAATCCCTCAAAAGTCGCGCCGATATAGGGATGGTTGGCGATGAGATAGATGAGGAGGAGGAAACCACAGACCCAGCCTGCAAAGCCTGCAAGTGCAACCAGATAGGATTTTGACTGCCAGGGAACTGCGCGAAACATCAACGGGCCTTTTCACAATCACGACAGGCCTGTGCCAGACCCGATATCCAGCTTAGTCCATTTTGGCGTGAACAATAAACGACCAGAAAATGAGGGTTACTCCCAAGACACACGCGGCGACATTCATCTTGCTGAATTCATTGACAATCACGGCGTCGCCCGGGTCTTCCGGATTCACATAGGCTGTCAGTGTATCACCCGGCCCAAATTCAAGAACATCGCTCGGAGTGCTGTAGCTATGAGCATACCGGTGCGAGTCATAATTTTTGCCTTCATATTGGTATCCGTAATGAATCTGGTAGCTATACTTCGGTGTGCCATTCCGGGTTGTTTCTATTGTGCGGGTATCTATTACGGAGGCCACTACCGGCACGCTGTAATTACCATAATAGAATTGATATATCGCCCTGCCGCCGTAGAACGACAGAGCGATGCCGAGGCAGAAAACTCCCAGCACAAACCAGTTGGTGAAAAATGTCGCTAAATAGGTTTTCAAGCCACCCATTTGCTTTCACCAAGCACGATCTATCGTTTCTGGAACAAGCTTACGGCCCCGCCTAGCAACGATCCTTCACCGGTCTGATTGCCGCCTTCAGAGGGGGCATTTTCCAAAATGCGGTCGGCTAGGCGTGAGAATGGTAGAGATTGCAGCCAGACGCGGCCGTGTCCCTGCAAGGTTGCCAGAAACAGGCCTTCCCCGCCAAACAACATAGATTTCAGGTTTCCGGCCCGTTCAATCGAATAGTCGATGCCATCTTCGAAAGCCACGATGCAACCGGTGTCCACGCGCAGCTTGCCGCCCTTGAGTTCCTTTTCAATGACGGTGCCACCCGCATGCACAAAGGCCAGACCGTCACCTTCCAGCTTTTGCAAAACAAACCCTTCACCACCAAACAGCCCGGCGCCAATTTTCTTGTGAAAGGCAGCAGCGACCTTGGTGCCGAAGGCTGCGCAGAGGAAAGCGTCTTTCTGACAAAGAAGCGGCTTGCCGAGCTCTCCGAGATCAATTGGGATGATCTTGCCGGGATAGGCAGCCCCGAATGCAACGCGCGAACGATCATTGTCCTGATGCGTGAAGTGGGTCATGAACAATGACTCTTGCGTGAAGACCCGCATGGCGGCTCCGCCCAATTTGCCGAGCAGGCCCTGATCGGGATTGGAACCATCGCCCATCTTTGTCTCGAAGGTAATGCCGTCTTCCATGAAAACCATGGCTCCGGCCTCGGCAATCACCGTCTCGCCGGTATCCAGCTCGATCTCGACAAATTGCAGATCATCACCGTGAACGGTGTAGTCAATCTCATGGCTGCCCTTCATCTTCTTCCCTTTCCTGATGGCGTGTCGAGAAAGCTAGCCAAGCAGACCCGCCTGCGCATGCGACGTTTGTGTGACGCCTCTTGAATTCGGCTGCTGTAGCCTTGGCCACACCCAAGGACCGATGATCCCAACCAACGGAGCCGCGAATGTCTGAGGCAACGACGCAAAAACCGAACAGCTACTCGCCTGCACAAGCTGCCAAAATGCTGCGCTATTTCGCTTACTCAATCTACTTTTTTGCGTGTCTGTCCGGCATAGCCCTTGCCTTTACAGGTTTTGACGCAGGTCGCATGGCTTTGCTGGGCGCGACCGGTGAGGCAACCGTTCTTGATTTACGCACCGACACCTATCGCACGGTACGCACCTATGGCGGCGGCGGCACCACTGTTTTGGATACCAGTTTGCGAACCGACTATTACGTGACCTACGCGTTTGAAGCCGATGGTGAAAATCACGTTCAGGAACGCCGTGTCTCTGATACTTTCTATGAAGGCCTCACCAAAGGCGACGTGATAGCCGTTCGTTATCTCCCCGGTTCGATCGATGAAAATCACATTGACCGCAAATGGGTTTCGTGGAGCATCATCGCACCCGCACTCATCGCCATCTTCCTTTTTGCCTGCGGCTACCTCTTTCACCGTGTGTCAAAGGTCGCCGCCAAAAATGCGGAGGCGGGCATTTCAGCCCGCTAGCGTGAAAGGAGCAGCTATTGTTTATCTTCGTTGCTTCAACATCTAACTGGTGGCTGTTGCGAACACGGGATGGAAAGCGGGAAGCATCAAAGCGCATGTGGTTCCTGATTTTCCTGCTCCCCGTCGGGTTCCTTTGCGCCTCCATTTTTCTGACCTTTTCAAGCCTGGTGTTTTACGCAAGGGCCGAGCCAGCGCGCGGCGAAGTCGCGCGCGTTTATGAATGGGAAGGCTGGACGCCCTGGACCGGCGAAACCAAGATTTATAGTCCCGTTTTCCGCTATCAGTTCAGTGATGGATCACAGACTGAGGCGAGCACCGGGCAAAGCTCACCCAACTGGAATTTTGAAATCGGATCGACCCACGAAATTCTTTATCTGCCAAACCACAAGGATGACGTGAAACTTAATAATTTTGAAACATTTTGGGCCGCACCAGCCATCATAACAGGCATCACCGCCGCGGCTCTCCTGCCGTCTCTTCTCGCCGCCACCCTGTTGTTACGATGGCTCCGTGGTGGTGCGGCCAACTCTGCCAAAAACCCGTAACCGGAGGCACGTGATCAGACCATGACCCCGCCAAAAGCAGACAGGGCCAAGTTTTTCATCTACCTCTATATGGCCATAGTGGGGGCCGTTCTTGTCGCCCTGGTTGGATACGGTTTCTACAACAGGCAGGTCCGCGCTTCGGCCTTCAATCACTCCGGCATTGAGGTCACCGCCACCTATATCGGCGGGCGCACGCTGAAAGTGACTCGCTCAAGCTCCAGGCCGCCATCCTACGAATATTTCGGGCAGGTTCGGTTCCCAGTCGATGGCAAGATGATGATGGCCGAGGCACGCGTTTCAGCCGAGTTCCACAGAAGTGTCAAACCAGGTAACAGTATCCAAATTCGTTATCTTCCGGATGCGCCCGAAACAGTGCAAATTGATCCCATCCACGAAACCCGGGAATACGGTTTCATATGGATGATTGCCCTGTTTCTGGCCGCCTGCCTTGTCTACTGGCTCGTTCGAAAATGGCGGAAAAAACGCCCAATTGGAGCTGACGCCAAACCGGTAAAAATGCGTCCAAAAATTGGAAAAGCCTTGCCCGGCTGGTTCAGGCTTTTCTCGGTTGTCATGACATTGCTCGCCATAACATCGCTCTTCACGATCTCTATTAAGATCAGATACGCCGTCGAGGCCGCAACCTATCAAACCATCGGATGGCTGAGCCTGCCGCTAGCGATGATCGCCATGTTCGTGCCACCAGCACTCATTGTGGTTTTCAATGTCATTGTTCTGCGACGGGTGGTCGGCAAATTGTCTTCTGAGACAGCCGAAGACACCGCCCAAAATGGGCGGGATCATCCTTGAACAGTCCCACCCGGCAACTCTGGCACGTCCGCTCAGCGGCCCAAAACCCGCACAGTGGCGCGCCGCAATTTCATGCTGGTTTCCTCATAAAGGAAACTGATCGTGCGGATATTGCGTTTGGGGCCTTTGAGATCAATCACGCGTGTGCAGTGTCCGGGATTGATCCGCTTGGCGACCTTGATGTCCTGGTGTCCATTATTGGCAAAGTGCACATCAACATCATAAAAATGCACGGGATTGCGAAACACGCAAATTTTGATCTGCTTGAAACGGCGCGGCCCCTTCGCATGGATAACGTCGTGGTCGATGCGGTCTGTCACGACCTTGCTTCCGATAATGTCCCAGGCCAAAACGGGGCCCGACACGAACAGCGACGATGCGGCAATAACCACAGGCAGAATTGAAGATTTCAGCATCTCTTGTCCTTTCCGTTCTTTTTGAATCACAGGAATGCTCAGCTTTGCGCCTCGGCAAGCGGGCTTTGACCAAAGCGGTTTGTCTCATCCGATCCCTTCAGGAAACCAAGTTCGACGAGCATCCAGATGCCCACGGCAATGGAAATATAGGTGACAATCAGCGCGCCCTGTCCCGGCATCGCAATTTCCGCGCCGCCGATATCAATCGGGGTATAGCCAATCATGAAAATTTTCATGAAGCTGCTCACAAATCCCGGCGCCAGAAAAATAATGGCATAGGGGATTGCGGATTTGCCTCTGTCATGCAGGCGCTTGGTAATGACTGCAGCCCAGACATAAAGCACCACGCCGAGGACCAGAAGTTGAATTATTTTGGAGGCCAGGCCCTGTGACAAGGCCGCGAACAGGGTTAGCCCCACGACGACAGAAACGACCGCAAGGCCCAAAAATCCCAACCAGAAATCACTCCGCGAAATACGACCTTTAAAGCTTGTAAAAAGGGTCATCTCACCTCCCAAAGCGGTGCCAAAATACGTGAATTTCAATCATTGTAGGAGGTGCGAAGCGTTTGCGCATCGCACAGATGTCGCATTCGCCACAATTTCTCTTTGTCTAAATTGGCTGGGACACAAAGAGGGGTATTCAGACATGCTAATATTCAGCCGGACGTTTCGTGCGCGCACATCTGCGTTGCTCACAGCCATCTATTTGTTATCCGCACCTGCATATGCAGGTGATCTGGATGGTCTCGCCGTACGGTTTCAAGCGCTTGATATTGAGGTGAAACGAGCGGCTGCGACGCCAGCGGTGCTTTCAACATTGCGACATCTGGCAATCCCGCAGGAGGCCTCTAAGTTTTCCGACGATGATCTGAAAGCAATGGCTGAATTGCCCAAGCTGCAACACCTCTCGATCTTCGATCAGCTGAGCCTTACGCCCTCCGGTTTCGCTGCAATTGCAAGTTCGCCATCAATACAGAACGTCGCCCTCAGCAACCTTCAAATCAGCGATGAGGCCGTTTCGGCTTTCGCTCAAATGCCGGGCCTCGCCAACCTGACCCTCGCCAATGTCAAAGGGATAACATCTGTCGGCTTTGAGGCCCTGTCCACATCTGCAGGCATAGAGCGGCTCTATCTGACACGGATTTCCGTAGGAGAATCCGGGTTGAAATCCATTGCAGCCATGCTCCAATTGAGAAGCCTCAGGATCGCTCATATCAAAGGGGTTACGGCAGAGGGAATATCTGCCCTGGCCAAGCTGGAAAAACTCGGAGAGCTTGATGCGACCAACCTCTATATTGAAGACGCCACGCTGGCCGCTTTTCAGGGGCACCCCTCGCTCAGAGTTCTGAATTTGAGCCATGTTGATACGATTTCAGACGATGCGCTGAAACATCTGGCTACAATTCCGGGCCTGAGTGATCTCAACCTTTCCAATACAGTCATTAGCGGAACAGGCCTTGAATCGCTTGCAACCCTGCCGCAGCTGAAGAGCCTGAATGTGAGCCAAGCAAACCTGCATGACGAGAGCGTTGGCAATCTGGACAAGCTTAGCAACCTTGAACGGCTTAACCTTGCCGGAAATTCCGTCGGGGATGCCACCGCCGCAAAATCTGCAAAGATCATAAGCCTTTCCGAGGCCATATTCTCCAAGACAGACATCACAAATGAAGGCCTGAAGGCATTTGCCGGTCACGGCTCGCTGATCCGAATTGACCTTTCAAATACAGCAATAGGCGATGACGGCGTTATGGCGATTTCCAGCAATACCTTGCGCAACATAGACTTAAGCGGAACCGCCATCACCGATGCGTCATTGAAACACCTAGCGAAACTCAAAAGCTTAAGCTTCATTAATGCGAGAGACACCAGCGTAACACCAGAAGGCGTAGCAGCTGCCAAGGCACTTCACGGCGAAGAAAGTCGACTGAATATCCATATCTGACTTGGTATAATTCCAAGTTATGTGAACTCGGAGAGCATTTTGCTGAGGGGGTCTGAATAGCCCCGAGTTTCGTAGACACCCTCAGGTTATGATTCCCGCCGGCTTTCGAACTCGACGGGTGATAGCATTCCATTCCTGACATGTTTACGTTTCGGATTGTAGAACATTTCGATGTAATCGAACACATCCTGCCTTGCTTCATTGCGTGAGCGATAGACCTTGCGGCGTATCCTTTCTCTCTTGAGAAGATTGAAGAAGCTCTCTGCTACGGCGTTATCATGGCAATTGCCGCGACGGCTCATCGAGTGAACAAGATTGTGATGCTTCAGAAACGAGGCCCAATCCATGCTGGTGAATTGAGAACCTTGGTCCGAATGGATCAGAACTTGTTCCTTCGGCTTGCGCCGCCACACGGCCATGAGAAGCGCCTGAAGGACGACATCCGTGGTCTGGCGGCTCTGCATTGCCCAGCCGATTACGCGCCGGGAATAAAGATCGATGACGACGGCCAAATAGGCGAACCCTTCGTGGGTGCGGATGTAGGTAATATCCGTGACCCAGGCCTTGTCTGGAGCCTCGACGTTGAACTGGCGGTCAAGGGTATTATCGACAACAACAGATGGCTTGCCGCCATAAATGCCAGGGCGGCGTTTGTAGCCGATTTGCGCCCTGATCCCAGCAAGCCTTGCAAGACGAGCCACCCGGTTCGGGCAGCATGTCTCGCCTTGGTCGAGTAGATCATCGTGCAGTTTCCGATAGCCGTACACCTTGCCACATGCATCCC
>JBNLGT010000063.1:0-17493 GCA_050306195.1 Ensifer sp. | reverse complement strand
ATAGCCCGGCAGCATCAAGATCTTCCGCCGCGGCCAGACAATCAGCGAGCCGGGTTCCGAACGACAGCAAAGCGACCTTCGTACCTTCCCGAATAATCCGTCCCTTGCCAATTTGCAGGATGTCGCCGCGTTCCGGCAGTTCCACGCCGACACCTTCTCCGCGCGGATAGCGAAACGAGATTGGACCTTCATCATAGGCCGCCGCTGTGCGCACCATATGTTTCAGCTCGGCCTCATCCGCGGCAGCCATCACCACAAATCCGGGCAACATAGCCAGATATCCGGTATCGAAGGAACCCGCATGGGTTGGCCCGTCAGCGCCCACGAAACCAGCACGGTCGATGGGAAAACGCACCGGCAATTTCTGGATCGCCACATCATGCACCACCTGATCGTAGGCGCGCTGCAGGAAGGTGGAATATATGGCGACAAAGGGTTTGAAGCCTTCGGTAGCCAGACCCGCAGCGAAGGTTACGGCATGCTGTTCGGCAATGCCCACATCGAAGGTACGGTCTGGAAAAGCATTGGCGAATTTATCGATGCCTGTTCCGGATGGCATTGCCGCTGTTATTGCGACGACCTTGTCGTCCAGGGCACCTTCTTGCACCAGCGTTTCGCCGAAAACGGACGTGTAACTCGGCGCATTCGGCTTGGCTTTAGCTTGCGCGCCGGTAATGACGTCGAACTTGCTGACGCCGTGATATTTGTCGGCGGCCTTTTCGGCGGGCTCGTAACCCTTGCCCTTTTGCGTCACCACATGGATCAGCACCGGGCCTTCCGCATTGTCACGCACATTGCGCAAGACAGGCAGCAGGTGGTCGAAAGAATGTCCATCGATCGGTCCCACATGGTAGAAGCCGAGTTCCTCAAACATCGTACCGCCGGTCACGTAACCGCGGGCATGCTCCACAGCACGTGTAATGGCCCGGTCAACCTTCTTGCCAAGATAGGCCGTCAGTTTCTTGCCGAATTCGCGAATGCCCATATAGGTGCGCCCAGAGGCCAGTCTGGCCAGATAGGCGCTCATCGCGCCCGTGGGCGGCGCGATGGACATGTCATTGTCATTCAGTATCACGATGAGGCGCGCATCCAGTGCGCCTGCATTATTCAGCGCCTCAAAAGCCATGCCTGCTGACATGGCGCCGTCGCCGATCACGGCAATAACCTTGCGGTCATCGTGTTTCAGCTCCGAAGCGACAGCCATGCCAAGCCCGGCGGAAATGGATGTGGATGAATGGCCCGCGCCAAACGGGTCGTATTCGCTCTCTCCACGTTTCGTAAACCCGGAAAGGCCGCCCTCGGCCCTCAACGTACGAATGCGGTCACGCCTGCCCGTCAGAATTTTGTGCGGATAACACTGATGACCAACATCAAAGATCAAACGGTCTTCCGGCGTGTTGAAAACCTTGTGAATGGCAATCGTCAGCTCCACCACGCCGAGGCCCGCGCCCAAGTGGCCGCCCGTTTGAGAAACGGCATCCACCATTTCCGCACGCACCTCCGTTGCCAAGGCGGCAAGGTCCTTGTCATCGATAGTCTTGAGGTCCGCGGGGGATCGAACCTGATCCAGAAGCGGTGTGTTGGGGCGTGGCGTCAAAACGGAACCTTTTCAGGCAATAAACCAGTGAGGGGGCTTACTGTCAAAATCAATTTCCGGCAATGCCTGTTCCCCAATGAATGAAAAAAACATGAAGTTACATATCGGGCAAAGGAATGAAATCTTCTGCGTCGCCGGGAACGATGTCGAATTTGCCGGAGCGCCATTCTTCCTTGGCCTGCTCGATCCGCTCTTTTGACGAGGAAACGAAATTCCACCAGATATGGCGCTTTGAGCCGAGAGCATCGCCACCGAAGAACATCAAATGTGTGGCTTTACTTCCCGCCGTGAATTCGACCGGAACGCCAGCCTTGAGAACAAGAAGCTGGTCCGGATCATACCAGGTGCCACCTGCGCGGACCCTCCCATCAAGGACATAAACAGCGCGCTCTTCCCACTCTGATGAGAGCTGGAAAGTGCGTCCCGGCTCCAGATGGACGTCAAGATAAAGCGTGTCTGTCGGCATTTTGACCGGTGAGACCATGCCTTCCATGGCGCCGATGGCAAGACGTCCGCTAACGCCGGAAGCTTCAAACTCTGGCAGTTTCTCCTTGCCGATATGCGAGAATGCGGGATCAATTTCCTCCATTCCGTCGGGTAGAGCCAGCCAAGTCTGCAATCCGGAAATCGCGTGTTCCTTGCCAACCAGGTTCTCCGGGCTGCGTTCCGAGTGCACAATGCCTTTTCCAGCGGTCATCAGGTTTACATCGCCCGGCTCAATCACCATTTCCACGCCCAGGCTGTCGCGGTGCTTGATCTGACCGTCAAAAAGATACGTCACCGTTGAAAGGCCTATATGGGGATGCGGACGTACTTCCATGGCCTGTCCGCCTCGCAGCAGCGCTGGCCCCATCCGATCAAAAAAGATGAACGGGCCTACGAGCCGCCGCCGCGCCGATGGCAGCGCCCGACGCACTTCGAATGCACCTATATCACTGGTTCGCGGTATAATGAGCTGTTCGATAGCGTCCACTTCCGCCGCATTGCCTGGGGTTGGGTCGTCTCCTGGAAAATATGACATCTAGACTCCTGACTGGGCCTCAGGCCCAAGCGCCATGCCTGCATATTAGGGGCAAGAATTGTTCGCGCAACTTTGCTTCTAACCTGCTGTCGGTGGTGCTGCAAGTTAAGACACGATTAACCACAATTATGCATCGGCAATGGCGGGTAAAAACTGAAATATCAATAAATTATAGCGTGGTTGGATATGTCTGCGGCAGCAAGGATTCACGAGGTTTTAGATAAAGAGCAAAGCGACGAAGAGGAATTGATTGCCTGTCTTCAGGCTGCGGAGCAGGGCGGCTATATGCGCCGACCAAGCGGACGTGATCCTTTGTCGATCGCGATCACCCGATTGCTCGACACCATTGAAAAGCGTTGTAGCGACGAGCTTTCCAATGTTGTCGACATTTCGGTCAGTATGAACGAAACAGCTGTTATGTCGGCCAATCTTCTCAGTGACCTGCGCGGTGTTGATCGCGTTTCTCAGTCGATTGCCGCTGCGGCTGAAGAAATGGCCGTGACCGTGGGCGAGATGGAAAAACATGGTGAGGAAATATTCGCTGACGCCAAGGCGGCAAGCGAAACGGCCGCCAACGGCGCGCGTGTGGCCAGCCAGACCCTCGAAAAGATGGATGTTATTTCCGGCGCAGTCGCTGCAACGAACGATCGCATAGATATCATTCAAGGGCTTTCACGCCGTATCGAGGATATTTCACAAAACATTCGAAAAATTGCCTCCCAGACAAATATGCTGGCTATCAATGCTGCTGTTGAAGCCGCCAGGGCGGGCGATGCGGGAAAAGGGTTTGCAGTGGTTGCTGCAGAGGTGAAGGCCCTTTCGGACAAGACAACCGGAGCGACTGAGGAAATCGCCAAGATCGTCAATAGTTTGAAATCGGGTACTGAGGAAATGGTCGCCTCCATGGCCGAAAGTTCCTCAGCTGCCAGCGACGGCAAGAAAGCAGTCTCCGAGCTGGACACGGCAATTCACAATATCGGCGCGCGTATCCGTGAAATGACCGATGCGACCGGCCAGATCACGGATGCGCTACGTCAGCAACGAGCGGCCGCAAATGACGTTGCCGAGGGTGTCGCAGGCGCCGCCACAAGCTCAAGCAGGGCAACCGATGCGCTGGAGCACATAGTTGACGCCATGGATATGGCGCAAAAGGTGACGACCAGTCAGATCGGCCGTATTTCCAACTACAATCTGCCGGGCAAGGTGATCCGTTTGGCGCAGTCTGATCATGTGATCTGGAAAAAGAGGCTAGCCAATATGGTCATTGGCAAGGAAGGATTGAACCCTGCTGAACTCGCCGACCACAAGTCATGCCGTCTGGGCAAATGGTATTATCAAGTGGACGATCCTTATTTGCGCACAAAGTCAGCATTCCAGCAGCTTGAAGACCCGCATGCGCGCGTTCACCGCCATGGCATTGAGGCTGTCAGGCTCTACAACAGCGGTGATGTTGAGGGCGCACTTGAGCAAATTAGCCTGGTCGAGGACGCCTCACGTGATGTTATGCGTTTGCTGAAAGCGCTCGAATAAAACGCCGAACGTTCGTGGTGGCTACAATATTCAGCCACGCATAAATAATTGTCATATGTACTGCGTATACGTAGGACGCTGTAGAAGGTCGCTGCCCGCACAGGGTGGCGGTTCTCATCAGCGTGACTATCCGGCTGAATTTTAATGATCAAAGCATTTTCTCAATGGAACGCCGAACGGAAATCCTGCGAAGCAATCGCGCATTAGCCCTGCTGTTTTTGCTTTTGGTGGGGACTATCTGCAACGGAATGATTGTCCCGTTCATGCCCTTTTACATCGTTGAGGGTTTGGGTGGAGAGCCGTGGAAGATCAGTCTTTATTCCGGCGCAGTTGTTTTGCTGACGGTTCTTGTCAATCGGCAATCGGGAAGGTTGCTCGATAACGGTGCGCCTTTCCGACCTTTTCTGGTCGGTTCCGCCGTCGCCCTCATGGTTGCCTGCGCTGCAGCATATCTGGTTCCTAGTTATTGGACAGTGCTGGTAATATGTTCGGTCGGCTTCGGTCTTTCCAGCACGTTCATGGCAGTCATGTTTACGCTGGGGCACAAATTTGCTGATCAGTCCGGTGTCGATTCTGCGCGCTTCAATGCCTATTTGCGCGCGACGACATCAACCGCCTGGATGATTGGGCCCGCACTCACTTTCACCTTGGTGGACAATGTCGGTCTTAGCGAGGTCTTCCTCGCGGTTCTTGTATTTGGCGCGGTGCGTCTTCTGACTTCCATATTGGCGGTTCCAAAAGACCTTGTTGGCGGCAAGGATCAGGACCGGACGGACGGGGATGCGGATACATCATTCAATGCGCCTTTATGGCAGGCTGTTGCTGCTTGTTTCCTGCTCTCGCTTGCTCATAGTCTGTGTTTTGTCGCCTTGCCGCTTTACTACACGCAGGAAGTTCATCTGCTTGATTTTGCTCCGGGACTTGCTTTCTCTGTCAAGACAGCGGTGGAAGTCCTCGTCATCTCAACAACGCCATTTTTGATGGAGCGTTATTCAAAGCGTAATATTTTGCTGGGGGCCGCATTGCTGGCTCTGATCGCTATCTTCGCCCTCTCGCAGGTTTCAAACCTGACGACCATGATTTTGGCGCAGGTACTGGAAGGCGCCTATTACGGTGTATATGCAAGTGTGGGCGTGAGCTTTGTTCAAGGATACGCCAGAGGCCGCATCGGTCATGCGACATCACTCTATGTCAATACGCTGGTAACAACAGGTATTATCGCCGGGCCAGCCGTCGGCTTGATCGGTCAGTTTTTCAGTTTCAAATTGGCAATCGAAATCTCGGCAATCTTTGCTCTTGTGGCAGTTCTTACTTTTGCCTTCACGCAGGGTAGAAAAATACGCCCAGCTTAGATTGATCCGTTTCGCGGCAGGAATTTATGCTTCGTCCAAAGGCTCCGCGCCTTGCGGATTGCCTGCGCGGTCGAGGCGGATTTTTTCGATCCGGCTTTCAGCTGCAGAAAGCAACTTTTCACAGTGTTTTTTCAATGCTTCGCCGCGTTCGTAAATCGCAATGGACTGGTCCAGCGCCACATCGCCGCGCTCGAGCCGGGCAACGATATTCTCCAGCTCGGCCACCGCCTGCTCAAAGGAAAGATCCTTCACCTCAGTGGTATTTGCCGTCTCAGCCATCGTCATCCCTTCATCAGTCTCATAATATGCTGGCCCGCCGACTCGGCCAAGCCTTCCAGATCATAACCGCCTTCCAGAAGGCTGACGACCCGGTTGTTTGCGTGGCGTCCTGCAATATCCAAAAGTTTTCCTGTCGCCCAGTCGAAATCATGACCTGTCAGATTGATCTGCGCCAGCGGATCGCGGTGATGGGCGTCGAAACCCGCCGAAATGATAATGAAGTCGGGCGCGAAATCATGGAGCGCCGGCAGGACGCGGGAGGAAAACGCCTCGCGGAAATGATCGGAGCCAACATTGGGCGACAGCGGCGCATTGACGATATTGCCGACGCCAACTTCGTCCTTCGCACCGGTACCTGGATAAAGCGGCATCTGGTGCGTGGAGCAATAAAGCACGCTTGGGTCGTCTTGAAAAATATCCTGCGTCCCGTTGCCGTGATGCACATCCCAGTCGACAATGGCAACCCGCTCCACGCCATGTCTGGTCTGTGCATGTCGCGCAGCAATGGCGGCATTGTTGAAAAAGCAGAAGCCCATCGCTTTTACTTTTTCCGCATGGTGACCAGGCGGACGGGCGGCCACAAACGCATTGTCATGCGTTCCGGCCATCACATCATCAACCGCCGCCATCGCGCCGCCAACGGCCGCCAAGGCCGCTTGCAGACTTTTCGCGCTGGCATAGGTATCGTTTTCAATCTGGATAATGCGGTCTTCTTCTTCCGGCATTGAACGCATCACTGAAAAGAGGTGCTCTTCAGGATGGGCCAAAAGAACGGCGTCCTCATTCGCTTGCGGAGCCTCTTTTCGCTCCAGTGGCGAAAATGACTCGTGTTCAAGCGCCAGATTGAGCGCCCTCAGCCGGTCCGGTCGCTCGGGGTGACCGGATGGGACCTCGTGTTCCAGAAAGATGGAATGTTCGTAAAGCCGTGTTGTCACGGGCTACACATAGTCGCTATGGCCCGACCCCGCCAGAGGTCGAGCCATATGAGATGTTAGGAACGTGCAGGCAAAAGCGGATAGCCGACATAGGCCGCACGTGCGGCGAGCGAAGCAATAACGGCCTTGATGACATCGCCGGGAATGAAGGCCATGGAGCCTGCAATGGCCTTGGAGATCGGCATGCCGGCAACTACGCTCAACCACGGAATGCCGATGAGATAGAGTACGACGATCCCGCCAATGGCTGAGGCCACAAAAAAGCCAACGAGTTGCTGCCAGCCGCCCCGGTCTTCGCGGATCATCCGTTCTGCAATATATCCAGTCACATAGGCGGCAACGATCCAGCCGAGCAGGAAACCGCCGGTTGGGCCCATGATGATGTTAAAGCCGCCGCGTCCACCCGCCAGGATGGGCAGACCTGCCGCAACCAGGATGACAACCAGAACCACCGATAGCGCGCCACGCTTTGCGCCCAGCACGCAGCCTGCCAGCATAACGCCAAGAGTCTGGGCCGTAATAGGTGCTGGTATGAATGCGAGCGTGACAGGCGGAATGAAACCCAGCACGACGATGATTGCGGCAAATAGCGCCACGAGAACGATATCTTTGGTATTCATATGATCTCTCTCCCTATTGAAGCTTGATGTCGAATGCCGCGAGCGTCAATAGCTTCCGACACGGTATCGGCATTCTTGAGTGTCAGGACCATAAGTGGCCCGATGATTGTGTGCCAGCGCAGCGGCAGGCCGCGCGCCTGATGCGCCTGTCGGATTGCCTGGTAATCGGAAAAAACCTCCGGCACAAAACGCAACACAAGACCGAGCGCCAGGCCCAGGTCGGCCGCATTGACAAGTCCCAGCTTTTCCAGAGGTTTCAACGCAGTTGTGAGCGCCGCCATGAAATCCGCCATCTTCATCGAGGCTGTCACGGCAGCCGCGAATGTGACAATCGAGGACAGTCGCAAGAACATCGCGAACGCCAGTTGGGGCGTGGTGAACCACGCATTGAGGGCGCAGAGAATGACGATGGTAAAAAGCGCTGGCGTAATACGCCTGAGCGCTTCACGCGGCGAAATTCCAACGCTCAGATAGGCCGCCGTCGCAGACAGCAATGCCGATACCAGCAAGCGCCAATCATCAAACAAATAGAGGATGATACTGGCGGCAAAAAGCAATGTCAGCTTCCAGCCCGCCGGTATTCGGTGAAGAGGCGAGTTGCCGTCAATGTAGAGGCTTGTCAGCATTCAGCAATCTCCCGATAACGGGCAATTGCTTTCGAAGGCGCGTCGTCAACGACAATGCGGCCCTGATCAAAGACCAAAATGCGGTCATAGTCTGTCAAAAGCTCAAGATCGTGACTGATAACAATGAGGTTTTGTTCCAGCCGCGCCAATGTATCAGCCACGCGCTTGCGGTTCTTCAGGTCGAGCTGATTGACAGGCTCATCAAGGATCAGGATGGAGGGTTTGGTGGCCAGCACACTGGCGATTGCCACAAGCTGGTTTTCTCCGCCTGAAAGCTCATGAACGCGTCGGCGCGCCAGATCAGCGATGTTGAGTGTGGCCATAATATCAGCCGCCCGCCTCTCGGCCTCAGATTTGGACGCGCCTCGCGCTCTGACGCCATAAGCAATATCATCCTGCACAATAGGCATGATGAGCTGCTGAGCCGGATTTTGGAAGATGAAACCGGCTTCACACAGCACGGCTTTTGAATCGTCCACGGTTGACAATCCGTTGACTGTGACCGTTCCCGCTGTCGGTTTTTTCAGGCCATTGATCAATTTGGCGAAGGTTGTCTTGCCCGAACCGTTGAGCCCGACAATGCCGATACGCTTTTCCGTGAGCACCAAATCAAAGGGCTCCAGAATGGTACGCTTGGCCTCTCGGACCGTGCAGCCGGCAAAGCGGATTTCCAAGAAACTCTCTCCGATGGGACCGGGGCCTCTATAAACAAAATCTTAATTATTGCAAATATGCTGCGCTGCAATATTCATCAAAGGCAAACAGATCGCCGTCGAAGCCGTAATGCCCATTGAACATATCATGAACATGTGCAGGATGTAGACATGGCGATTCTCGTTTCCAACCAGACTGCAAGGCGCGTTTTTCTGACAAGGCAGGGTTTGGCCGGCGACCCGTCCCGCAAACAGGATCGGCAGGGTTTGCTTGAGCTTATTCACGATCTCGGCTTTGTGCAGGTCGACAGCATTCAGACGGTCAATCGCGCCCATGAGCAGATCCTGTTTTCACGGAACCAGACATTCAGCCGCGAGAACCTGCGTCGACTGCTGGAGGAAGACAGGGCGCTTTTTGAGCATTGGACCCATGACGCCTCCATTATCCCAACGGCCTTCTATCCCTATTGGAAACACAGTTTTGTCCGCAAGGAGAGCGCCATGCGGGAGCGGTGGAAAAAATGGCATGGGGAGGGCTTCGACAAGGCCTTTGTCGATATCTATGATCGCGTTGCACAGGCTGGAGAAGTTCTGGCGCGGGAAATGAAGGATCCCGCGCATAAATCTGGCGGTTGGTGGCAGTGGCACCCCTCAAAAACAGCGCTGGAATTCTACTGGCAGACCGGAAAATTTGCGATCAGCCGTCGCGAAAATTTTCAGAAAGTCTATGACCTTGCTGAGCGGGTGATCCCGGATACGCATCGCAGTGCCGAAGTCACCCATGAGGAATTTATCGATTGGGCATGCCGTGGGGCATTGGAAAGACTGGGCTTTGCAACACATGGAGAAATGGCCGCTTTCTGGGGCATCCTTTCCCCACAGGAGGCGAGAGAATGGGTATCGCAAAATCGGGATCAGCTAACGGCTGTGGAGATAGCGCCTGCCGATGGCGGTAAGCCAAGGCTCTCTTACGCAATGGCTGGCATTGATTTCGCTCAGGATGCATGGCCTGAACCTCCGGGGCGGGTGCGCATTCTCAGCCCGTTCGATCCGCTGCTGCGTGACCGTAATCGCACCGAGAGACTGTTCGGCTTCCGCTACCGGATTGAGGTCTTCGTACCCGAGGCCAAACGTGAATATGGCTACTATGTCTTTCCGTTGCTTGAGGGTGATCGCCTGATCGGGCGCATTGACGCCAGAACAGATCGCAAAGAAGGCGCATTGAACGTCTCAAAACTATGGCTGGAGCCGGGGGTACGGGCGTCCGCCGGGCGCTTGCAGAAGCTTGAGGCTGAACTCCGGCGCATTGCACGCTTTGCCGGTGTTGGCAGGATCAGCTATGCGAACAGCTGGAATGAAAACTGATTAATTTCATTTTTGCAAAAAACGATTTACGATGAGGGCCTCGTATTTCGAATCTTCACCCGAATATATTGATAGTGATTTGGCATTCGCCAATATGATGTATATATTAAAAACAATATATAATTGGCATTGCCAGCAAAGGCCATCAAAAGAAAGGCAGTATGGATGAGCAAGCCCGTGGTCGGCATTATTGGAAACGCCTATTCGGTGGAGGATCGGTTTCCCACCCAGTTGGCGGGCGTCAACAATATGCGGGCTGTTTCAGATGTACTTGGGGCATTCCCGCTCATCTTCGCCGGTGACCCGGACCTGACCGGAGTTAATGATCTTCTTGACGCTGTTGATGGCATATTGCTGACCGGCGCGCGCGCCAATGTGCATCCGCGCCATTTCGGCGTCGTTCCCGACGAGCGCTATGAACCTTACGATGAAAAGCGGGACGCCGTTGCACTCCCGCTGGTCAAGGCCTGCGTTGAAAGGGGCGTGCCGCTTTTGGGCATTTGCCGCGGTTTTCAGGAAATCGCCGTGGCTGGCGGCTCAACGCTCCATCCTGAAATACGCGATTTGCCGGGACGCATGAACCATCGGATGCCACGCCTGGAAACCGGAGAAATTCATCCTGATCCGGAAGTCATTTTTGCGGATCGTCATGAGGTAACATTTACTCAAGGCAGCCTTTTTGCCCGGATCTTCGGGCGAGACACCATCCGCGTGAACTCGCTGCACGGCCAGGGTATTCTTGACCTTGGCAGGGATATTTGCGCCGATGGCGTCGCCGAAGACGGTACAATTGAGGCTATTCATTACAAGGGCGCCAGGGGTTTTGCGCTGGGCGTTCAGTGGCACGCCGAATACGATCCGCAGACCAATCCGGTCAACAGCGCAGTCTTCCGGGCTTTTGGCGAGGCGGTCCACGCCTACCGTGCGGGCAGGGGCATCGGGTCGCAAACTGCGTAAAAGGCGGCCAGGGCTGTCAGGAACCAGGTGAGCACATGTATCGGATGGCCCGTTTCCTCGCGGGCCATTTTGTTACATGCCGTGCTGACATAATGGTAAGACGAACCGACAGGCATTAACCCTTGATCGTCTCGCTGATTTTGATACCGAAACCTTCCAGCCCCACATAATGCCGCTCGCGTGTTGTAAGCAGCTTTATGGAATTGACCCCGAGATCCTTCAGAATTTGCGCCCCAAGGCCGATCTCCAGCCACTCATTGTCGCGTTCTTGCGCTTCCGTGTGACCTTCGCGTCCGTGGCCTATCTTACGCCCGGAATCATGATGTCCAACGCCCACGGAACCTTCACGAAGATAAACGATCACGCCACGTCCTGAAGCGGCAATGGTCTCCATATAGCGGGAAACCGGAGAGGCCGCGCCAAAGACATCGTCCGTCACATTTTCCGGATGTAGACGGACCGGAATGTCTTCGCCATCGCGAATGTCGCCAAAGACGACCGCAAGATGCTGCATCGGATCCCATGGCAAGGAATAGGCATAGGCCCTTGCCAGACCATAGGGTGTTTCCACCTCGGATTCTGACACCAGCTCGATCAGTGTTTCCTTGCGTTGGCGATGTGCAATCAAATCCGCAACGGAAACCTGCTTCAGTTGATGCGCTTCGGCAAAACTGGAAACCTGCGGGCCGCGCATGACAGTTCCGTCATCGTTCACCAACTCGCAGATCACACCAATCGGCGGCAGGTCTGCAAGGCGGCAAAGGTCCACAGCCGCTTCTGTGTGGCCTGAACGCATGAGGACGCCGCCCTCTCGCGCCACCAGCGGAAAAACGTGTCCGGGGCGTACAAAGTCTTCAGGTCCTGCATTTGGATTCGCCAGATTACGAGCGGTCAGCGTCCGGTCATCAGCAGAAATGCCGGTTGTTGTCCCGTGTTTGTAGTCGACCGAGACCGTGAAGGCTGTGGTATGCGCCGAATCGTTTTCAGCCACCATCGCGTTGAGGTTCAGCCGTTTGGCTTCCTCACGCGGCATAGGCGCGCAGACAATGCCGGACGTATGACGCACGATGAAGGCCATTTTTTCCGGCGTGCAGTGGACGGCGGCAACGATGAGGTCGCCTTCGTTCTCCCGGTCGTCATCATCTGTCACGACAACAATTTCACCCGCCTCGAAGGCGCGAATAGCGTCAACGACGCGCTTTTGGTCATATGCCATGTAATGAATTCCTATCTTGTGCGCCCGGTTTGTCCGCGGTCTCGAAGAAGATGGTCTGCAATTGTGCAAGCCATCATCGCTTCGCCGATGGGCACGGCGCGAATACCGACACAAGGGTCGTGGCGGCCTTTGGTACGAACATCCACATTGTTGCCGTCAGCATCGATGGAGCGACGCTCGGTCAAAATGGATGAGGTTGGTTTGACTGCAAAACGGGCTATCACCGGCATGCCTGTGGAAATGCCGCCTAGAATGCCGCCGGCGTGATTGGAGAGGAAAATGGGTTTGCCGTCATTGCCCATGCGCATTTCGTCAGCATTTTCCTCACCGGTAATTTCCGCCGCTTCAAACCCGTTGCCGATCTCGACACCCTTGACGGCGTTGATCGACATGAGATTGGAAGCTATGTCCTGATCAAGCTTGGCGTAGATCGGAGCCCCGAGCCCGGCTGGAACGCCCTCGGCGACCACCTCGACGACTGCTCCAACCGATGAGCCGGCTTTGCGGATGTCGTCAAGGTAGGCTTCCCAAATGGGAACAATGTCCTTGTCCGGAGCAAAGAACGGATTGTTTCTGACCTCTGCCCAATCCCAGTTATCCCGATTAATTTTGTGCTTGCCGATCTGCACCAGCGCTGCGCGGATCGTAACGCCAGGAATAACCTTGCGGGCAAGGCCGCCTGCCGCAACCCGCGCGGCGGTTTCCCGGGCAGACGAACGGCCGCCGCCGCGGTAGTCGCGAATGCCGTATTTTATGTCATAGGTATAGTCGGCATGGCCCGGCCGGTACTGGTGAGCAATCTCTCCGTAGTCTTTGGAGCGCTGATCAGTATTTTCGATCATCATGGAAACCGGCGTCCCGGTCGTAATCATTGTCTCGCCATCCTCGTCCAGCATGGTGCCGGAGAGAATACGAACTTCGTCAGCTTCCCGGCGCTGGGTCACAAAACGCGATTGACCGGGCTTTCTCAGGTCCAGCCATTCCTGCAGCTCAGACACTTTGAAACGAATGCCGGGAGGGCAGCCATCGACGACGCAGCCTAATGCAGGCCCATGACTTTCGCCCCAGGTAGTCACGCGGAAAAGATGTCCGAACGTATTATGCGACATATCAAAACATTACCGTGTCTCAGGCGCGGCGGATGGCGCTGCACCGTGTTTTTTGATTTCGGGGCTTCTCTTAGCTTAAAATTGCCAAAAGGGAAAAGATTTTGGGCGAACACATTTGCTCTGTTTGCGCCGATTTGCGGAAGGACTGTGGGGTAAAATCAATTCTGCCACAATTTGCCTGCACATATCTTGTCACCCGAAGCGATTTCAGCCTAGGTTCTCAGCCGACGATCGGCAAGGCGCTGGGAGGCATGTTATCGCCGGAGAAGAGCAGGTGCGGGAATCCGCAGCCACGATTTCGGAAAACAGATCCAGCAGCATCGCTGCAAAAAATATGGGCTCGTAGAAACGGGCAACAACGATGAGGTTTTATGCATGCGTAAGACAATTGCTGCTTTGGCGGTAACCCTTGGCTTTGCCTTGCCGATCCACGCGAGCGCCGAAAGCGGCGACGTGGACGCCAAGATCAAATCCATAAATGTCGGCGCCCAGACGATTATGCTTGATGACGGCAAGGAATATCACACCCCCTCCGAATTCAACTATGAAGGCCTGGAGCCGGGTGTTGCAGTAACGATCTACTATTCCGAGGAAGATGGAAAACGCGTCATCGACGATTTGATCGTCGACGAATAAACAATGCGGCGCGGTGAGAAGGTGTCAGGGACGTGCGCTGGAGGTCTAGATCCAGCTGAGCGCTCCGGATTGAAACTTCAGAATACGATCCTGTGGCACATTCTTGCGAGCCGCTTCTTCCGCAGTAAGAACACCTGTCAGTTTGAAGATGGTGCGGATGACCCCGCCATGGGTCACGCACACAGTTGGCTTTGAAAGCCGTTCCAGCCATGCGGCGATCCGCCAGGATAGGGTCTCATAGCTTTCTGCGCTCTCGCCCGGAGGCATGTAATGCCACTTGTCGGCTTCCCTTTCGTGCATCTGCTGGGGGTAGGCCTGCAGCAGCTCTTCAACCGTGTGCCCTTCCCAATCCCCGAAACAAAGCTCCATCACGGCTCCATCCGTCGCAAATTCGGCAGCGGGCAGCCCAGCCGCATCGCGCAGGAGTGTCATTGTCTGTTGGGTTCGCCCAAGAGGGCTACTGATAAAATCGAACGATCCGAGCGCCTGTTTTTCAGCATTCAGAAGCTTTCGACCATTTTCCATGGCCTGATGACGTCCCGTTTCATTCAGCGGGATATCGCGTTGCCCCTGAAAACGGCCTTCCGCATTCCAGTCAGTTTGCCCGTGACGGATGAAATAATGCGGTCCAGGTGTTTTTGGCATCAATCTTTGACAACGGAAATGTCCGGTGCATCCACCGCCTTCATACCAACGGTATGGAAGCCCGAATCAACGTGATGGACCTCGCCTGTTACCCCGGTCGAAAGATCGGAGAGCAGATAAAGAGCGGAATTGCCAACCTCGCCGATGGAAACATTGCGCTTCAACGGTGAGTTATATTCATTCCATTTCAGGATGTAGCGGAAGTCTCCGATGCCGGACGCGGCAAGCGTCTTGATCGGACCTGCTGAAATGGCGTTTACGCGAATACCCCGGTTGCCCAGATCAACAGCCATGTAGCGCACCGATGCCTCAAGCGCGGCCTTAGCTACGCCCATGACATTGTAATGCGGCATAACTTTTTCCGCGCCGTAATAGGTCAGCGTAATCATGGAGCCGCCGTCATTCATGATCTTTTCGGCGCGCTGCGCGACGGCAGTGAAGGAATAGACTGAAATATCCATCGACCGCAGGAAGTTGTCGCGGCTCGTATCCACGTAACGGCCAGTCAGCTCATCCTTGTCGGAATAGGCAATGGCGTGGACAATGAAGTCGATCTTTCCCCAAGTCTCTTCAATTGTCTTGAAGACAGCGTCGATGGATTCCATGTCTGTGACATCGCAGTCGCCTGCCATAAAAGCGTTCAGCTCCGCTGCCAGTGGTTCTACGCGCTTTTTCAGCGCATCGCCCTGCCACGTAAAAGCCAGCTCCGCCCCGGCATCAGAGCAGGCCTTCGCAATGCCCCATGCGATAGACCTGTTATTTGCGACGCCCATGATAACGCCACGCTTGCCACTCATCAGACCGTTCGCCTGAACCATCGACTGCCCCCTAGATCATTCGGTTGGATTGCCTATGGCACAGTGCGCAAATCGGTTCAAGCGTGTGCCGGACCATGTCCTATCAGGCTTCGTAACAATGCGTTCGTTTTCGTGAACCGGCTTATCGGGTGAGCATTAAAGAAAGAGGCCTTCGCGCAAAGAGCGCATAAGGTCTTTTACCTTGTCGTCAGGGTGGTCCCAAAGCATTACCCTGACCTGCGCATACAGATTTCCACGCGCGCCATCTTCTTTTGGCAGGCCGTAACCTTTCATGACGATTGTTTTGTCCGACCCGGTCCATTCTGGAACCGTAATCCGTTTCGGCCCCGCAGGCGTGTCAACAATGGTTTCGCAACCGAGAACCGCATTTTCAATATCCACGGGAAGGTCGACATGTAGGTCATATCCGTCAACGCGGAAAAGATCGTGCGGTTTGATTCTTAAGGTTGCCACAACATCACCCCGCTGCATCCCTGGAAGCTTGTGTCCCTGGGCCGGGACCCGTACGGTCGTTCCTTCGGTGGCGGCCTCAGGCAGCGGCACCTTAACAGTACGCCCATCGGGAAGCTCAGCACGCGGGTTATAGCGGGAAAATATATCTTCAATGCTGAGCCATGCGTCAGCAGCCAAGTCCGGCGCTTTTTCAGGCTTCGGGGGCGCTGTTGTGAACTTTCGGAAAATTCCGGCAAAGGTCTCTCCGGCCCCGCCCGCCTCTGCAGCATTTTTTTTGACTGGGTCCCTTGGTCGCTCCGTTCGAGTATCTGATTTACCGGACTGCCTGCCAGCGCTCTGGCGTTTGCGCTCTGCCGCCAGCCGCTGTTCCATGTCGTAGCGATAGCGCCGCTGCGGATCTTTCAAGAGCTGGTATGCTTGCCCCAGTTCAGCAAAACGAGCGCCCGCGCCGGGGTCGTTTTGATTGCGATCTGGATGAAATGACTTCGCAAGCCGTCGCCACGCCGCCTTGATTTCATCAGGGGGCGCAGTTCGTTTGACTCCGAGAACCGCGTAGGGGTCACGCATGCAGGTTTTCCAGCAACAGGACCGAACAATATTGAACGAAAATTTACCGCGTGTACAAGGATTGAAGCTTGCGTATCGGGCAAGACCGTCAATCAGCCCTGTCTGTCGTATGTCACCATCGCCCAGTCTCCGCCGGTGCGAAGGCATGTTCTGCCTCGATATCTCGCCACGCCTTCATAGCTGTGGGAGGTCGTGACAAAATCGCGGCAAATGATTCCGTCGTCGGCGATTTCTGAAATCTGTTCGACCACTCCGGCGCTCCCCGTTGAGGAGTTTGCCCACGGCAAAGGTGCGGTGCCGAGCTTGGTTAGGTCAGCCGAGGTAACGGCGTTTCTAATTGTTATTTCGTCGGAAACGGTTTTTTGTGAGGCTGACGTCGTTGCGGTGGTCAGAGAGCTGTCCGGAAGAGAGGAGCCAAGGTCGAGCCCATTACCGACACAGCCTGTGAGTGTGGGAAATGATATTGTCACGATGACAATTTTCAGAAGCGAAGAATAGCTCCGCTTACTTGTATCCCCGACCGTCTTTGCTATGTCTTCCACCAAGCCGCTCTGCAACACACACAAAATGAACAGGCAGACAACATGACAGATAATCGGTTAATAACAAGTGACTTCACGTCCCGAAATGAACCGTTCGCGCTTTTTGCCGAATGGTTGGAGGAAGCCACAGCCACCGAGATAAACGATCCTAATGCTCTTGCGCTGGCGACGGTTGATGCTGATGGTCTGCCAAATGTTCGTATGGTCCTGCTCAAGGAATTTGATGAGCAGGGGTTTGTCTTCTACACCAATTTTGAAAGCAGCAAGGGACGGGAGCTTCTCGGAAGTATGAAGGCTGCCATGTGTTTTCATTGGAAATCGAAGCGCAGGCAGGTGCGTGTGCGCGGTGAAATCGAAATCGTCTCTGACGAGGAGGCCGATATCTATTTTGCCTCCCGACCGCGCGGAAGTCGCATCGGAGCTTGGGCGTCAAAACAATCGCGCCCGCTGGAAAGCCGCTTTGCGCTGGAAAAAGCTGTCGCCGAATATACGGCCAAATTTCATATCGGCGAGATTCCGAGGCCGCCGCATTGGTCGGGCTTCAGGCTCAAACCGCTTTCGATCGAATTCTG
>JBNLGT010000062.1:0-17620 GCA_050306195.1 Ensifer sp. | reverse complement strand
GCACGTCTTGGCGGGTACAATCGGGGATGCGAGCATAGACCGAATTATCGGATGGATTGAGATCCTCGAATGTACGGATGGCGGGTCTCCACTCGCCGCCAATATACATG
Source organism: Ensifer sp. (assembly GCA_050306195.1). GTDB lineage: Bacteria > Pseudomonadota > Alphaproteobacteria > Rhizobiales > Rhizobiaceae > Ensifer_A. The sequence goes on along the minus strand of JBNLGT010000062.1, from coordinate 17,510 downwards.
CCCTTGATTGTCGGAGAATTGTTGACGCGATCAAGCATGATAACCTCCTCTTTTCCTCTATTTGTCTTTGTTGGGCCGGTAGGCTCGAGCGCGAGCGGCGGCCTCTTCAATTTCGGTGAGCACTGACCTCAAGCGATCATGACTTTCTGAAAGATCAGGTATTTTCAATTCAGGCAGTGATGGTGGAAAACGCTCCGGCGCCCGGGGCGCGACGGGCTGGTTTGGAGGCACATGCGCCAAGCCGCCTGAGCGACTGGACACACCTGATGCGGATGTCGCACGCGCGCGTTCCACCAGATTATTGATGTCGATTGCTTGCACGCCGCCTGCCGAATGGGCCGCGCCAGTTGAGTTCGGTGGCGCACTTGGCTGATCCTTCGTAACGTGGAGCGAAGGTGGCGTTGGAGCGGTAGGCGCACGGACCTGGGTCGGCGGCGGAGTTGACTGCGCCGGGCGTGCAAATTTCTGCAAAGCCGCCGCTGCTATATCCGAGGGGTTCTGCGCGGCTGGCCTTGGCGGTGTTGGCGTGGATGTAGCAGCGGGCTGAGACTTTCCGGCAATCGGCGCGGTATGCCCACCAGCCGCAGCCCCACCCAGATAGGCTTTTTGAACCGCCGGATCACGCATCAGTTCCTCCGCTTTGGCCTCATGCACGATGCGACCATTTTCAATGAGATAGCCTCGGTCAGCAATCGCAAGGCTTTGCTTGGCGTTCTGCTCCACCAGCAAAATGCCAATTCCCGCCTGACGCACCGCCTTGAGGCTTTGAAACAGGTCCTTGCATAGAAGCGGCGACAGGCCGAGCGACGGCTCATCCAAGGTCAGAATTGACGGGTTGGACATCATGGCCCGCCCAATCGCCACCATTTGTTGCTCACCGCCGGACATGGTGCGCACTGTCTGTCGACGACGCTCCTGGAGCTTGGGGAATAGCGACAGCACACGGTTGAGATTGGTGTCTGCATTCTCACGCGCGCGGGCGGAATAGGCCCCGAGCCGCAGGTTTTCCTGAACGCTGAGATCGGGAAAAACGCCCCTGCCCTCCGGCACGAGCGCAATACCACTCTCGACAATCTTGTCCGGTGACAGGCCGAGAAGTTTATGGCCCTGCATCTCGATAGCACCGTCAACATGGCCTTCCGAAATGCCGCTAATCGCTTTCAAAAGCGACGACTTGCCCGCACCATTGGCTCCAAGAATAACAACGATCTCGCCGCGCCTCACATCGAGCGTTGCCTTTTCAAGCGCCTTATGTTGTCCATAAGCAACTGAAAGCCCGCGCACCTTAAGCATCATCATCTCCCAGATAGGCGCGGATCACCTCCTGATCAGACAGCACGACATCCGGCGCACCCTCGGCGATCTTCTTGCCTGAAGACATGACAACGCAATTGTCGCAGAGCGCCCGAATGGCATCCATCACGTGTTCCACCAGAACGATGGTTCGCCCCTCGGCCCGCAGGGCCTGAATAAGCGAAATACCCTCGGCAAGTTCGGTCGGATTGAGCCCCGCCAACCACTCATCGAGCAACAGCACCTCCGGCTCGCCTGCCAGCGTGCGCGCCAACTCCACGCGCTTGGTGTCGATGTATGTGAGTGCGCCGACCGGGGCCTCGGCCACCTTACTCAATCCGACCCGCTCCAGGATAGAATAGGCAAACTCACTGGCCTCTTCTCCCCAGCGACGACGGTGACCAAAGACGGCTCCCGCTTTCACATTCTCCAAAACCGACATGGACGGTAGAAGCCGAACGAGCTGGAAGGTACGTGCGACCCCTTTGCGCGCAATCTGCTGTGCAGCCAGCCGCTCAATCGAACTACCCTTCAGCATGATCTTGCCGGATGTCGGCTTGAGCGCACCCGAGATGAGGTTGAGCGTCGTGGATTTGCCCGAGCCATTCGGCCCGATCAAACCCATAACCTGATGCTCGGTGACGTCAAACGAGATATTGTTGACCGCAACCAGACCGCCAAACCGCTTGGTCGCTCCGCGCAGAGAAAGAACCGGCGTCGTCATCATGAAAGCGCCTCCCCTGTTCTGTTACGGATGGACTGCAACAGGCCGACAAAGCCTCGCGGCAACAGATAAACAATCAGCAGGAAGCAAAGCCCAAGCAGAAGTGTCGTCTGGTTGGGGAATGAAATCGATATCGCCTCCCAAAGGAAGGTGAAGGGAATGACCCCGACAACTGGGCCCCACAGCCGCCCGGTACCACCCAGAAGCGCCATGATGACCACTTGAAAGGAAAGCATGGGCGTGAATGCAATTGCTGGCTCGATGTAGACATAACGCGGCGCCAGCATGGCCCCGACGACGGCGGCAACTGCGCCTGAAACCATGAACAGCATGATCTTGGCCGCAGCGGTGTTTATGCCGGAATGTTTGGCAACCAGCTCATCATCACCAATGATGCGGAGCGCAAAGCCGAGCCTCGAGCGGCCAATCAACCAGCCAGCCAGATAAATCAAAGCACACAGACCAAGAAGCTGCCAATAAATCATCGTCTCGTTAATATTGGTCAGAACGTAGAGGCCTTTGGTGCCCGACTTGTTTTGCGTGTAGGTAATGACCTGACGCACCAACTCAGCAAGGCCCAATGTGAAAATCACGAAATACACGCCCGAAAGACGAAGCGTCGCGAGCCCCACAAGCGCGGCCAGGACCGCCCCGATGACGCCGGCAGTCGGCAGCAGCACCCAGTAGGGCATGTATTGAATGCCAATCGCGGTCACATAAGCGCCAACACCGAAAAAAGCAGCCGTCGCCAATGATATGTAATGTGTTGGACCGGAAAAGAGCGCCCAGCTTGTCGCAAGAGCCGTGTACATCACAACGGTCACGCCAATGGTCAAAGCATAGGGTCCGCCCATCCAGGGCAGACATGCCGCCAACACAAGAATAGCTATGGCGATAAAAATATTGCGGGATTCTTCTGCCGTGATCATGACTGCACCCGCCCGAAAAGGCCCTGAGGGCGAAACAGAAGAATAAGCACGAAAACGAGATAAGCCGCTGCCAGCGTGAGGCCAGGATCAACCATCCGCGCAACAAATGTCTCCAATATGCCAAGCAGCAATGCGGCAACGATCGTGCCCCGCACATCACCCACGCCGCCCATGATGACGATGATCAGCGCCTTGAGCGTAAACATCACGCCGGTTGAGGCATCAAGGGTCAGGAAGGTTGAGACCACCGATCCGCCAACCGCGGTCACCGCGCCACCTAGAGCAAATGCAATAGCTGCCAGTTTGGGCACGTCAATACCCACCAGCCGCGCACTGTCGGGCGCAACCGAGATAGCGCGTATGGCCATGCCCGGCCGGCTGAAATTCAGCCATAGAAGCAGCGCGCCACATATCAGCACCGCAACTACAAAGGCAATCAGCCGGTTCAATCCATAAGTGGAGCCGAAAATATGCGCCGGCGTGGCAAGGTAGGAATATTTGAAATAGTCACCGCCAAACAGGGCCAGCATCAGCCCAACGGCAACAAAGGAAATGCCGAAAGTTGCAAGGATAGAATCGACTTCAAGCTGGCCTCGATTTTTGGCGCGTTTCACCAAAGGTCGCAAAACCACCATATAAATCAGCCAGTTGGCGACAAATGCGAGTGGAGCCACCAGAAACACGGTTAAAAGCGGGCTCACCTGCCCTGCTCCATAGAGCCAGAAGGCCGCAAAGCCACCAGCCACCAGCATTTCACCATTGGCAAGGTTCATGATCCGCGCCATGCCATATTGCAGGTTCAGCCCCATCGCGATCAGCGCATAGGTGCCGCCCAGCAGCAATCCTGTGATGATGATATCCATCTCTCTCCAGTCCGTCGGCAATAGAAGGGTTCCCCGGGGCTAAAAGACGCCCCGAGGATTTGTCTGCTAGTTCCAACCGTTTTTGAGAATTGGTTCGACCGCGCCTTCACGACCCGTGGAAGCAACGCCTCGGAACTCACCGTCCTGCCACTGGCCAACAGTCCAGAACGACTTGTTGTTGTTGTTCTCGTCGAAGTCGAGTTCGCCAATCACGGTGTCGAAAGCATTGTCCTTGATATATTGGACGATGGCTGCCTTATCGAGCGAACCAGTGCCTTCAATGGCCTTTTCCAGAACCTGGAATGACGAATAGACCATGGCCGATGCCCAATAGTCCGGTTTCTTGCCGGTCACTTTTTCATGACGCGCAGCGTATTCCTGGAAATCCGGATCGGCCTGGTTCACACCACCAATCCCCAGAACACCATTGGCTGAAGCTCCAAAAGCACCCGCATAGGCCGGAAAGGCTGTGGCAACTGCTGTAAAGAATACTTTGGTATTCAGGCCTTCAATCATGGCCTGCTCAGTCAGACCAAATGTATCCGGCGGATAGGAAAAGGCGATGAATGCGTCCGGGTTGGCTTCCTTCGCACCCTTGACGACCGGTGACAAATCCTGCGTTCCCAGAGGATAGGATGTTTCATAGACGATTTCGAAGCCCGCTTCTGCAAATGCAGGGCGTGCGGCTTCAGCCAGTTCAATGCCGAACGCGTCTGCCACGTTGACCATCGCGACCTTGTTTCCAATGTCGCCATTGTCACGCATCTTGGCCATCAATTGGGCAAGTGACTGGGTGAACGGCTGCGAACCCCCAAGTGTGAAAAACACATTCGGGAACTGTTTGGACAGGGTTTCAATCTGGTCAGACGTTGCCGTTGAGGTCACCATCGGCAGACCAAACTGCTGATAGATTGGCGCCGCCGCCAGATTGATACCGGTGGCATAGGGCGGCAACACAAAGTCAGCGCCATCTTGTGTCATCAATCGCTGCACAGCCTTGATCGTCTCAGCCGGGTTGGTCTGATCGTCATATTCGATGATCTCGATCGTGTATTTGGTGCCTCCAACGTCCAGACCGCCACGCTCATTCACATCATGCGCCCAGAGCTGGACATTTGGCCAATAGGTTACCACTGCGCCACCAGCCAACGGACCGGTCTTTGGCGCAACCGCGCCAATCTTCAATACTTCCTGCGCCAATACGGGCATTGCCAGTGCGCTGCTCATCGCCGCTACTGCGGCAAGTTTAATCACTGTACGACGTTTCATGCGTTTTCCTCCCAGTTAACTTGTGGGCCAGGCATCCGCACGGATGCCAGGCTACATCTACCGATCCTCGGTGCCGGAACGGACTGTCATCCATTGCAGCTCGGTAAATTCATGAATGGCCTCGCGCCCCCCGAAGCGCCCGTAGCCAGATGCCTTTACGCCGCCAAACGGCATACGTGGATCATCGAAAACAGTTGACCCATTAACGTGAACGATGCCGCATTCGATCTGCCGCGCCAAATGAGAGGCGGCCTCGATATCGCGACTAAAAACCGAGGCGGCCAAACCAAACTCTGTGTCATTGGCAGCCGACAGAGCCTCCTCAGCATCGGCCACGCGAATGATGGCGGCGACCGGACCAAAACCCTCTTCGAAATAAATACGCATGTCCGGCGTCACATCATCGAGAATGGTCGGCTGCATCATCGTGTTGAACACCTCGCCGCCAGTGACGAGAACCGCCCCCTTTGCCAGCGCGTCGTCCACAAGTCCTCTCAGGCGCAATGCCGCCTGCGGACTAATCAGGCATCCACCCACAGATGGATCTTTTTGTTTGCGCAGTGAGGCCGTGCGATCCCTGAAACGAGCAACAAAATCATCGGCGACACCATCCACAACCAGAAAACGCTCGGTCGACATGCAGATCTGTCCCTGATTGAAAAACGCCCCATGAACCGCCGCATCTGCTGCCGCTTCGAGGTCCGCGTCTTCCAGAATAATCATAGTGCCCTTACCGCTGAGCTCCAGCAGACAAGGCTTCAAGGATCGCGCCGCGATCTGAGCAATTTCCCGCCCCACACGTGTTGACCCGGTAAAATTCACTCTGCGAATTGCCGGATGCGCAATCAGCGCCTCAACGACCTCGCCAGCACGTTCGGGCGCATTGGTAATAAAGTTAAGGACGCCTTCTGGAAGCCCGGCATCGTTGACGGCGCGCACAACCCATTCATGCGTTTTGGGGCAAAGTTCGGAAGCCTTCAAAACCACGGTGTTGCCGCAAGCAAGCGGTGCAGCAAGTGCACGAGTTGCCAGTGTCACTGCAGCATTCCAAGGCGCAATGCCCAAAACAACACCAGCAGGACGACGAATCAATGTGTAACGATACTGGGGGTCACTGTTTTCAACTGCCGTCTCCCCGATTTCAGGGTCACGCGCGACGGCGGCCGCCTGCCTTAGAATATCGCCCGCCAGCATGGCGTTATACCGGGTCCACTCCTCCGTTGAGCCAATTTCCTCGGTTGCGATATTAACAACCTCATCCACGCGCTCATCAATAATATCGGCGGCTTTTTCGAGAAAGGTTGCCCGTGTTTCAGGCGCCAGATTAGCCCAATTGTCAAACGCTGCCGCGGCGGCATTCGCTGCGCGCTTTGCGTCCTCCGGCGAAGCCGCGGAGGCCCGTGTCACAACCGTGTCGGACAACGCATCACGGCGTTCATATGTAGCACCGTTCGTCCCCGGAACTTCAGCTCCGTTGATAAACAAATGGGCGTCGAACAATGGGGCACTCCTCCCTGAATTTCCCATGTTGCGATGATAGAGCCGTTTCGGCTCCTTTCTTGATTGCATATCAGACTGTCATGAAATAACAGGGAGTAAATATCATTTTACGGGAATAAAATGACGTTTAGAGGGTAATTGCCATGAGTCCCTACACTTTGCCCCCCAGCGGGGCGGACGCCATTCGCGCTGAAACCTTCCAAAGCGCACTTCATCCGCGTGTCTTGGGGCGTTTGGGCGCGTTTGCAGGGCCCGCCTGGCGACTGGTTCAAATCGAGCAAGGAGACGCGGAGGTTATCGACGGCGCGGAAACACACCACCTTGTTGGACCGAGCGTGCTGCTGCAGCCCTGGCAGCGAGACACACGCTTGCGGATCGGCGCAGGTGCGGCCGGCGTTCACATTCTGATCAGCGCCAATACGCTTGCGGGTGCAATTGGGCACAAGCCGGAATCTCCGGAATTACGGTTCATGTCCGAACAACGCGCGCAAATAGCTCTGGCCGGACACCCCGAGTTGGAACGCGCTATGGGGCAAGCAATTCAGATCATGCTGGAAGAAACCAGCCGCATGTCGGCCGCCGCCCACACTGTTATCGAGGCGGCGCTAAGAATTGTCATGATCCATCTATGGCGCGCTCAAGACATACAACCTGCCACCGAAGCCGCTGTCGGAACCGCCGCATCGACAACACGCAGACTGCAAAGCCAGTTCAATAACCTCGTGGAAGTGCATTACCGCAAACGCTGGACCGTCGAAAAATATGCATCGGCGCTGGGGATTACAGCCGACCGCCTCAATGATATCTGCCGGCGAGCGCGCGGACGTACGCCCAGACAGGTTATTGCCTCGAGAGTAGGTCTTGAGGCGCGACTGCTTTTGGAAAATTCACTCCATTCACTGGATCAAATCGCCAGCGACCTTGGTTTCACGAGCACCGCCCAGTTCAACCGCTTCTTCAAATCCATCCACGGGATCCCACCCGGCCAATTTCGCCGCCGCCGCGATAATCACACCGAAAGCCCAATCGAAGTCACCCCTCCAGACCTCTTTCAATGGCCGTAGATTCAAAACACCGGGACAATCAGCGAGATTGCCGAAACGATTGCGATTTGACGTTTTTAGTCGGTATCCTGAAAATCGACACGTATGCTCACGCGGTCTGCTGAAAACCGGGTCAACGAATATCGAATAGACTTGCCGTCGGGGTCCTGGTTAATGGCCGTTGCCTCCAAAACGATGGTGCCAGATGCGAGTTTCAGCCATTGTCGTTCTCAGGGCATCAGGATCGTTTTTCTGGGCGCAGAGCACACACCTGTCGATGCGGTATTTCCGAATTGCGAAATTGAATGACGTTTGTCACCTAAACAAAAACGGGAACATCGGTGACGGCGGCAAATTTCGACGTGCAGAACCTCGTCACTTTGCTCTGCGAGATACAGTTGCCGACCCGTCCGGTGCATCAGATGCTTCACGCGCTCAGAGTTCGTCGCGATGTTCATCGTCGCTGCTTGGCCATCATCCTGCGGCGGTGATCCCCACATCAGACAGTGGTTGAAGCCGCCCGCGATATACGGCTTCACAATGATAGATTGATAACTATCCACGTTGGGATCTGCGCAGGAATGCTTACGCTTTTCTTACAAACAGCAAAAGCCCGTCAGTATTTACAGACGGGCTTTCTTGGGTTTGGTTGCGGAGGCCTGATTGCACTGAGGCTTGCAAAACGCGAACGGATATTGAAATCTTTCAGAAACGTTGCGGAAATAATTTCCGCGCAAAGGCGTTCCCGAATGCGAGCTGATTTTTGCTTTTCTCAGCATTGCTCTAGTCACGGCTGACTTTCGTATCTGTAACCAACCTGAAACCCAAATGCGCGGGTGGCGCTCCAACAGCACACCCCCCTCTTGCAGGATCCCGCACAAGGTAGGGAATGACGGCGACATGCTCTCCGCCCACATAAAACGCGGCACAGCGATCGGCCGAGACCGGTTCACCTGAGCCGGAGTAACAGTCGTTCGTCCACTCCCAGACACTTCCATCTAGGTCGACTATGCCCTCGGCGCTCGTTGAAAAGCTGCCTTGCTCACGAAGAGCACGCGGCGCATTGCCTTCGGTCAGGTAGGCAGAAGCCCACCTAAGTTCAGGATCTGTAAAAAGCGGGCTAGGCTTTTCAGGCAAAACCGGCTTCGCCATGAAATTCCATTCTTCCGATGTGGGGAGACGGAACGGGTGGCGCGCTTTCTTGTTGATCCAGAGAAGATATTGCGAAATATCGATATAGTTGAGACCGGTTGCAGGCACATTTGCAGCGTCGTGACCCGGAAGTGGGCGAAGCCGTTCCGTGCATGCGCCGTCCTCAAAACAGGCATTCCATTCGGCAATTGTCAGTTCGTATTTCTGAACGTAAATCCAGCGCCCGTCCGGAAGCTTGACCGGCTGTTCCGCCATCTGGGGAACATAGCGCATATCGGGGCCGCGCAGGTAATACGCGGCCCCGATGGCAAGTACCGCCGCCAGCAATCCTGCAAGCCCAAAGCGGGTTGCAGAGCGATCAGCCAAGCGGGCGACGGCACGTTTCATTTCATCTCTTCTAACTTGAGATGGCGCGGGGAGCGGCAACCTGTTCCATCAGGTCGTTGTTCCATTCGCCATCAACCACAAAGTGAGCGGTGGCTCCGAGGAGAGCGGCTTCAATGAGATTGTGGTTCACATAGGCGTAAACCCCGGGCTGCTTGAACGTGTACAAGGCTGCTCCAGCGCTGCCACCGCGAATAAGCCAGCTTTCAAGTCCTGTCTGCGGAGCATCGCTGAAAGAACCGGCTTCCCAGACAAAGTCGCCGTGGCCGCCGATCAGGTGCGGACGTGTGTCGCGGTTGGCCTGATTGTGGATCATCAGAACCGTTTCACCGACTTTTGCACGAAGAGCATTTCCGCCCGTCAGCGCGCCGACAGCGCCATTAAACACTTCATGGGTTGGCACCAGCGTGCGCATGCTTTCCACGTAATCGGCATAGTCGTCACCGGCGGCTTCATAGGTCTTGTAGTCGCCATTTTCATCGCGCGGCAGGTAATAATCCTGCTCGCCAATATAAGCGATACTGTCGTAGCGTAGCGGGTTGCCATCGCGGTCTTTCAACCCGTCACGCGGAAGAACCATCACCGAACCATTCATACCGTGGGCAACATGGTAAGGGATCATCGCGCCGCCTGGCGCGCAGTGATAGGTGAAAACACCAGGTTTGGTGGCTTTCCAGCGCAGAACCGTTTCTTCCCCCGGGAACACGTGGGTCAGACCACCGCCACCCAACGCACCAGTTGATGCGTGGAAGTCAATATTGTGTTCCATCAGGTTTGTGCCCGGGTTGCGCAAGGTCAGCTCCACAAAGTCACCTTCATGGGCGATGATCAGAGGACCGGGAACCGAGCCATTATAGGTGAGAGCCCAAATGCTGGCGCCGGTGTCTTCGTCAACCACCATCAGCTTTTCTTCGATATCCATGGTGACTTCGATGATTTTCGGGCCGCCGGTCGCAACCTGCTCGTGCTTGGGTGCGAATGGGGGCTGAACAAGCTCTTGTTTCACACGGGTATAACCCGTCAGGTCTGCTGGCTTGGCCTTGGCTTGAGCGTTTGCTTCCGCCTTTACAACATGAACCGGCAGCGCGCGTGGAGTGACAGACTTGATCTTAGGCATCGCAGGCTGGGCTTTCGCGCCCGAGCCAACGGCTGCCGCCGCCGCCCCCGCCAAAAGACCGCCCCGCAACAAATTGCGGCGATTGACTTTCAGATTTTCGGTATCGAGTAATTTACGCATTTTTCCCTCCAACGGGTTGGGTTAACCGGGGTCAGTCCCTCTGGCTCCGGAGGTTAAGAAATCAGTTTGTGGCTTCAACAGATGCTGCCAGCTTTTCAAGCTGGGCTTCAAAACGCTGTTTTGCCTTTGGCGGAATACGTCCAGCCAGGAAGTCCTCAGGTGCGTTTCCATTGCCGACTGCAACTGTCATCACCATGCCCATGGCATAATGTGGCTGGCACTCCACGCCGTAATAGCCTTCCTTGTCGAAGGTAACTTCAATCTCCTTGCTGATCTTGCCGTTGAAAGCATCTGCCCCGTCCGGGATCATGCCTTTGACATTCATCGCATTGTGACCTTTATCAGTCGGGATAAATTTCACTGTGTCGCCGGGCACAACGCGCAAAGCGTCGGGTTCAAAAACCATTCTTTCGCTGCCCGCCTTGTTGAGCATTTTGACTTCGAAAGTCTCGGCGGATGCTACGCCGCTGAAAAGCGATGCGGCCAGCAGGGAAGAAGCGATAATGCGGAACATGTTCTTGTCCTTTCAATCTCGTGTTCGTTGAGATCGACAATAGGCAGATCAGGCAAGAGAACTTTGTGCTGGCGCAACGTTCGTTACAGTTTTCGGGTGCGCTAAAAAAAGAATGTGTGGCATTGCCTTTGCTCGTGTGTTTAGAAAAGGACATGCGTGACGACACGAAGCAAAAAGCGATGGCAAGGCTTGATGAAAGCCTGCTAACCCACCTGCCACCCTTCTCCCGGCTGGAGACTGCACAGATTCGTGAAATTCTCGATCAAGCGACATCACGCCGATATAATGAGGGTGTAACAGTGTTCAGCGAAGGCACATCCGCAGAGCGCTTCTTCATGCTTTTGGATGGCTATATTCGCGTGATGCGTCTGACCGAAACTGGCGAACAGGTGATTTCGCTTCACATTCCAAGCGGCCAGCTTTTCGGCATTGCCAGGGCGCTGGGGCGAGACACCTACCCGGCCACGGCTATAACTGCATCCGAATCCATTATATTGAGCTGGCCCGTGAGCCTGTGGGACCAGTTCATTACCTATGACGGTTTTACGACAGAGACTTATAAAACGGTCGGCAAGCGTGTTGGTGAAATGAACGCGCGTATTGTCGAGTTGGCAACACAGCAGGTGGAACAGCGCATTGCCAACGCGCTGCTGCGCCTCGTCAATCAAACGGGGCGCAAGGTCGAAGATGGCATTGAGGTGGATTTTCCAATCACCCGGCAGGATTTGTCAGAAATGACCGCATCAACGCTTCACACGGTCAGCCGTCTTTTGAGTGCCTGGGAAAAAAATGGAATCGTGAAGAGCAAGCGCAAACGCATTATTGTGAGCGACCCACACAAGCTTGTTCTTCTTAGCCAGCGACACTGACAACCGCCTTTAATTCTTCCAGAAATTCATCCTCTGAAAGCTCATATTCCGCGCAGGCGTCGGACACGGTGTGAAACGGATTAATCAGGCAACCCACGCAAAGCATCTTGTGTTTCATGAAAACGGGGATTGTCTCTGGCCATTTCTCCATCAAATCATCCAACGTCATATCCGGATCGGTAATGTGTGGGCGCGACATGGCTTCATCCTTTCAAATTTGATGATAGCCAAGAATTCGTTTCAAACGTTGTTCCAGCACAAACTTCGACTTCGTGAAACCGGCTAGCCCTTGGTTCCATCGTGAACCATGGGGGGCCGGTATGGCTGAAATACTCACAAAATCGAGGGCGCGAAACGTGTTCTACGGAGGATCCATATTCTTCGTGGTCGTGTTCGTTGCCCTCACGGTGCAAAGCCACCGCTATATTACATCAACCTCCACATCCAAACTGCCGCTGACTGAAGAGGTCGTATTGGGCAAACGGGTGTGGGAACGCAATTCCTGCATCAACTGTCACACATTGCATGGTGAGGGTGCTTATTTCGCGCCCGAAGTTGGCAATGTGATGACCCGTTGGGGCGTAGCGGACGATCCAGAAACTGCTTTTGAAACCTTGAAAGGGTGGATGGAAGCGCAGCCTTCCGGTGTCGAAGGCCGCCGCCAGATGCCGCAATTTCATCTCACAGACGAAGAAATTCGTGGTCTTTCGGAATTCCTCCGCTGGGCCGACGAAACCGACACGCAGAACTGGCCACCCAATGATGCAGGCTAAGGAGGAAATCCGATGAAATACCAATCGCAAAAGGTGGCGCTGGCCTATTTCGCCTGTGCACTCGCGCTTTTCGCAATCCAGGTTCTCGGCGGGCTTCTCGCTGGCTGGATCTATGTCTCACCCAATTTTTTGTCTGAACTTCTGCCGTTCAATATCATTCGCATGATCCATACGAACGCACTCATTGTCTGGCTGCTGCTGGGCTTTTTCGGTGCGGCCTATTTTCTTGTGCCTGAGGAATCCGAGCGTGAAATCTTCTCTGTCAAACTGGCCTATCTGCAGCTGGTCCTGCTCATGGTCGGCACGTTGGGCGCAGTTGGCTCCTATCTCGTTGGCATCCATGAGGGTCGCGAATTTTTGGAGCAGCCGCTCTGGGTCAAGTTCGGTATTCTGGTGGCAGCGGTCATATTCCTTGTGAATATCTCCATGACCGTACTGGCGGGCCGCAAGACAGCAATCACCAATGTGCTTCTGATGGGCCTTTGGCTTCTTTCACTGCTGTGGGTCTTCGCCTTCATCAACCCGGAAAACCTGAGCCTTGACAAGATGTACTGGTGGTTTGTCGTCCACCTGTGGGTGGAGGCAACATGGGAACTGGTCATGGCGGCCATTCTGGCCTTCCTGCTTCTGAAGCTCACCGGCGTTGACCGCGAAGTTGTTGAAAAATGGCTCTATGTCATCGTTGCCACCGCGCTCTTCTCGGGCATTCTGGGCACCGGTCACCACTTCTACTGGATTGGCACACCCGGTTACTGGCAGTGGATCGGCTCGATCTTCTCGACCTTTGAAGTCGTTCCCTTCTTCCTGATGATGTCGTTTGCCTTCGTCATGGTATGGAAAGGCCGCCGCAATCACCCCAACAAAGCCGCCCTTCTCTGGTCGCTTGGTTCGTCAACCGTTGCCTTCTTCGGCGCTGGCGTCTGGGGCTTTCTGCATACGCTGCACGGTGTGAATTTCTATAGTCACGGCACACAGATCACAGCGGCTCACGGTCACCTTGCATTTTTTGGCGCCTATGTGGCCCTCAATCTTGCGGTCTTCACCTACGCTATGCCCATGCTGCGCGGACGTGAACCCTATAACCAGGTGATCAATATGGCGAGCTTCTGGCTGATGACCGGCGGCATGGCCTTCATGACCTTTGTGCTCACCTTCGCCGGGACCATCCAGACCCATCTACAGCGGGTCATGGGCATGTATTACATGGAAGTGCAGGACAATCTCGCAATCTTCTACATCATGCGCTTCGGCGCAGGTGCTGCGGTGGTGCTTGGCGCACTACTCTTCATCTACTCAATGGCGGTGGTTCACAAACGCGAAGTGATTACACCGGGCCAGACCAATCCGGCGCCGGGAGAGTGAGTGATGAACATGCATGTCTCTACCGATCTGCCATTCTATCAGCCCGCGGGACGTGAATGCGAGTTGTTCGAAATGGCCCATGAAAACGGTTTGCCCCTTCTTCTGAAGGGGCCGACCGGCTGCGGCAAAACCCGCTTTGTTGAACATATGGCTGCGAAACTTGGCAAGCCGCTATACACAGTCGCCTGCCATGATGATCTCTCCGCGGCGGATCTCATTGGGCGATACTTGCTCAAGGGCGGCGAGACAGAATGGGTGGACGGGCCTTTGACGCGCGCCGTGCGTGAAGGCGCAATCTGTTATCTCGATGAGGTGGTAGAAGCCCGCAAGGATGTGACGGTCGTTCTGCACCCGCTGACAGATGATCGCCGCACACTGATGATTGACCGCACCGGCGAAGAGCTGCAAGCCCCTCCCGGCTTCATGCTCGTCGCGTCCTATAATCCCGGCTACCAGAATGTGCTGAAACGGCTGAAGCCGTCCACCCGCCAACGCTTTCTCTCCATGACATTCAGTTTTCCCGAGGCAGAGGCAGAGATTGCCGTCGTCACCCGGGAAAGCGGCCTTGAAAAGGGACGTGTCGCACCCCTGGTGCGGCTGGCGGGACATATTCGCGCACTTTCCGGCATGGATTTGGAAGAGGGCGTTTCGACCCGGCTTCTGGTCTACACCGCCAAATTGATGGCGCGCGGCATGAGCGTCGATCAGGCCATTCAGGCGGCAATCATCGAACCGTTGACGGACGAGCCGGATGTGCAGCAATCGCTGCGCGATCTGATCTCAACCATTTACGGGTGAGACCATGCACCTGCTCGATTTGATGGAACCGGAAGAAACTGTTGGCAATCTCTGGCACGGCGTGGCCAAGGATTTGGGGTCTACGGTTTCCTACCCGGCGGCGGGAGAAAGCCTGGCCGAAATCAGGTCCAGCCTCGTCATGCTTTTCCGCGCTCTTGGCGGGAATGCAAGTGTGGAGCTTGATGAGGCGCCTGCCTCGCCCGCGCAACATAGGCGTTCCGTCGCCAGAAAACTGGGCAGCCAGCAGGATCGGGAATGGGTGGCGGCATTCGATGGTGAGCGCCTGCGGCTGCCGCCGATCATTGCCGCCTTCCCGGATTACGATTTGAACCGTGCAGCCTATTTTTGGCTTACAGCTCTGGCCGCCCTTTCAACGCCTGACGATTTGACGTTTCCGGCGAATGGAGATGCTGGCACATTGGCATCTGACCAATTACAGATCGCTGCCAATACGAAGGCGTCTGGAGAGGCTTATCGTCAATGCCCGGGCCTGCGTTCCGCCTATGAACAGATGGCTGGCTTGGTCGTGGAACAGCGACTGCAAGCTTCATATTCGCCCGAAGAAGCAAGAATCGAGAAGGCCATTTGCGAACAATTGGGCAGAGGTACAGACAAGCCTATCAAGGTTTCCACGGGGCTACTTGGCTACAAGCCGTTCACCCCCGTACCAATCTGGTTGCGTTTCGAACCCGTAAGACGTGGCAGCGCGGCAACGGAAGAGCCTGACAGCGCAAACGCGCCCGCTGGCGGTGTTTTCACATCCCGCAAACAAGGCGAGCGCAAAGATCAGGACCAGACGCGGCGTAGCGACAGCTTCATCATGCACCGGTTTGAGTCGATCCTCTCCTGGGTCGAATCGATGAACATCAATCGCAGTGTCGATGATGACGAGGAAGACAACGCCAAAAAAGCGGCGGATGATCAGGAGAAGATCACGCTTTCCAGGCACCATAAGAAAGCCGCCACGCGCTTGCGCCTGCACCTTGATCTTTCACCCGCCGATGCTGATCACGAGAAGCTTGCTGGTGAGCATATTTATCCGGAGTGGGATCACCGCACGAAAAGCTATATGGATGGTCATTGCCGGGTGCTGGATGCGCCCGCCACACCCGATATCAGCGACGATTTTAAACCAAATCAACGGCATATTCGAGCAGTGCGCAGACAATTCGAAACATTGCGCCCTCGCCGCGTACAGCGCCCGCGTCAGATCGATGGGGTAGAGCTGGATCTTGACGCACTCATTTGCACGCGTTCCGACTTGCAAGCCACGGGACGGGGCAGTGATCGCATTTGGCAGGATATTCGCCAGAACGAACGTGACTTTACCGTTGCCTTCCTCATTGACACATCCCGCTCCACCGAAGCCGCAATCGGCGACACATCCATCATGGAAGTCGCCCGCGAAACGATGACAGCATTGGCTTACGGCATTGATGCCGCCGGCGACAGGCTTGGAATATGGGGGTTCTCGTCACTACGCCGCGACCGTGTCTTCCTTACCAGAGTTAAAGCTTTCAACGCCACGATGGGGCCAGCCATCACCGCCAATATCGGCTCGCTCAAGCCTGGCTATTATACGCGGCTAGGCGCAGCCATTCGCCATGTAACCGCCGAGCTTTCCAAGGAAACAGCCGCGCGCAAATTACTGATCGTGCTCACCGACGGCAAACCCAACGATCTTGACCACTATGAAGGCCAGCACGGCATTGAGGACAGCCACATGGCCGTTCGCGAAGCCCGTCGGGCGGGTCTGAGCCTGCATGGTGTGGTTATTGATGAAGATGGGCAGGACTGGTTTGCCCGCATCTTCGGACGTGGTGGCTTCACGTTGCTTCCGCATCCCGAGCGCCTGCCACGCGCACTACCCGAAATTTATCGCACGCTCACACAGGAGACTTGAAATGCGCTTTCTCGCACCAACACTGCTTCTCACCGCGTCTCCGGCTTTTGCGAAAGTCTTTGACCGCCCCATCCCGCAAGCGCAATCTGCAACGGCGGAATTCTGGTTTGCGCTTGCCACAATCGCGCTGTGCCTCGCCCTCTATGCAGTTCATTGGATTGTGGATCGGCGATGAGAAGGGGTTGGTCCGTATCGCGCATTGCTTTGACACTCTATCCTTTCGGCGTGGGGGCCATGGCGGTGAACGTGTTCTTTGCTTCACTCATAGGCAGCTGGGTGGGAATTCCCGTCGTTTCGACGGCCGTTTCCATCGCCCTCGGAGCACTCATAGCGGTACCGGCAACCTACTTTTTTTCCCGCCACATTCGTCATCTTATGGATGTAGCCGATGCCACAACTGAACAGGCAGATGACGTACCCTGATATGCTGCTCTGCGCCCAAAAGCCCCGATGATAATGTCCGACACGCAAGCGATGACAGCCCGGAAGAATTTCTTCGATATATCCGCCGCAGTAGTGACGGAAAGTTACTGATGAGCTCGTCGCGGCCGCGTGTGAGAATTTTGGGATTAATGATGAAACGCCCACCGCTGGCTTTGATGTGCAAAGGTGTGATTTCAGCTTTTCGGCAATCACATAGAGAATCATGAACCCGGCACTCCAACAATTCGGAGCGCCTTTTCAGGGCCAAACTATCAAAGACCTATTCACGCAAAATATTTGCGATAGCCCCAGGTTACATAGCCAATGCTCGCCAAGAGGCAGCATACGAGCGCCAGCTCTCATCCTTGCAAATCGCCGCATCAGCACTGGAAGAGATCGCTGGCTGTTCAGCCCGCAGCAGCAGCGCCGCTCCGATGCTTGTGCCTGTTCCTTCAACCGCCTGAACGTCACGCT
>JBNLGT010000061.1:0-17761 GCA_050306195.1 Ensifer sp. | reverse complement strand
CACTGCCATTTACTGTTCGTGTTCTGGAGCCGGCCATTGCGAACCACCGATTGCGGGTCGACCGATTGGCCGCCAGTCTGGATATTGTAGGCTGGAGCCGCTGGCGTTTTGTCGATTGGCCGGTGTTGAAGAAACCATTGGCAACCGGATTTGCATTTGCGATGGCGCTTTCGCTCGGCGATCTTGGCGCTGTGGCTCTTTTCGGCGGTAATCAGATTGTGACATTGCCATGGTTGATGTATTCGAGCCTCGGCAGTTATCGCAGCGATGATGCTGCGGCTATCGCGTTGATTTTGGCTGTTGTCTGTTTGGGGCTCGCCGTGGCAGGCGCACCGCGTAATGGCGGGAGGGCTGGTCTATGACGGCGGATATCCGGCTGGACAACGTTCGTCTGCGGTTGGGCGCAACACAGTTCGCCTTTGATCTTACCGTCAGAGCTGGAGCATTTGTAGCCGTTACCGGCGCATCCGGGGCGGGCAAGACGACCCTGTTTAACCTCATTTCCGGCTTTGAAATGCCGGATGAAGGGCAGATTGCGATAGGGAGTGTCGCGATGAATGCGCTTGCTCCGGCAGAGCGCCCGGTTTCCCTTATTTTTCAGGATCACAATCTGTTTGCCCATCTGAACGTTTTTTCGAATGTGGCATTGGGCGTGAGCCCGTCACTGCGTTTGGGGCATGACGATCGGGCGAGAATAGAAAGCGCCCTGGAACAAGTGGGGCTGGCCGGATTTTCCAAGCGCTTGCCTGGTTCCCTTTCGGGCGGAGAACGTCAGAGAGTGGCATTTGCCAGAGCGCTGGTGCGCAATCGTCCGGTCCTGTTGCTTGATGAGCCCTTTGCTGCCCTTGATCCTCATCTGCGGATGGAAATGGGCGGGCTGCTTGCGGATTTGCATAGGCGAAATGGTGCGACCATACTCATGATTTCGCATGATCCTGCGGAGGCTGAAAGACTTGCAGAACGCATTCTTCATATTGATAAAGGGCAGATTGCGGGATGAAACGCTCGCAGGCACAGCGCCACATTTTGGCCCATGCATTGTGGCAACAGCAATTTTCGGGTTCAACCTATGCAAGGTTGAGACAAATCGGATAGGTTGAGCATATGCAAGCCTGCCATCCGGATTGGCGGCATTCAGGATGGTCTTGATCGGCTAATGAATAAGAGAATGATTCAAACTGGAAAATGTGGCTCTTTGTTACGCCGCAGAGTGGCGGTTGTGATCACTGCGCCTATTTTGATGGCGCTTTCCTCCTGCCAAGGATTGTTTAATCTCTCTGACAGTTCGGTTGGACCTTCCGGCTCGCCGCAAATTGTTGCCGAGGTCCAGAAAAACGATCCTCAGGCCAAACTTGGCGCGCGCGAACATCCGAATATTCTGGCGAGCTACGGTGGCGAATACAAAGATGAGAAGACAGAGAAGCTGGTGGCCCGCATTGTGGGTGCGCTGACGCTTGTTTCTGAAAACCCCTCCCAGTCCTATCGGATCACTATCCTCAACTCACCTGCAATTAATGCTTTTGCTTTGACCGGCGGCTATCTTTATGTGACGCGAGGCCTTTTGGCGCTCGCTAAAGATGCTTCGGAAGTTGCTGCGGTGTTGGCCCATGAAATGGCGCATGTGACCGCCAATCATGGAATTCAGCGTCAGCAGCGCGAGGAGGCAGAGGTTATTGCCAGCCGGGTTGCAACTGAACTGCTTTCCAGTGATCTGGCGGGGCAGGAGGCTTTGGCGCGGGGCAAGTTGCGTTTGGCCGCTTTTTCGCGAAACCAGGAACTGCAGGCCGATTTGATTGGTGTGCGTATGCTTGGTGAGGCAGGTTACGACCCCTATGCGGCGGCGCGCTTTTTGAAATCCATGGCGGACTACGCCAATTTCAATTCAGGCGATTCCGAAGCAGATACCGGTCTAGACTTTCTGTCCAGCCACCCCAGCGCCCCCCGGCGCGTTGAGCTTGTCAGACGTCATGCGAGGGCGTTTGGCTCGGAGGGGAGCATTGGCAACAAAGGCGATGATTTTTACCTGAAGGGTATTGATGGGTTGCTTTACGGTGATCGGCCGGAGGAAGGATATGTGCGTGGACGGACTTTTCTCCATGCAGGACTTGGTATTCGTTTCGATGTGCCGCAGGATTTCCAGATCGACAACAAGGTCGAGGCTGTTCTTGCAACGGGGCCGGGTGATACGGCGGTGCGTTTTGATGGTGTATCCGCAAACAAGCAGATTACGCTTTCCGACTATATTCAAAGTGGTTGGGTGACCGGTCTTGATCCGAATAGCATCAAGACGATCCGTCTGAACGGCTTGGAAGCCGCGGTTGCGCGGGCCAGCGCTGACCGTTGGGATTTTGACGTGACGGTTATTCGCGTTGGGGGGCAAATTTACCGTTTTCTGACGGCTGTGCCGAAAGGCAGCTCGTCGCTGGAAGACGTAGCCGGCGCCATTAGAAGCAGTTTCCGCAAGATGAGTAGCACTGAAATTCGGGCGTTGAAGCCATTGCGCGTGCGTATTGTTACCGCGCGTCCCGGTGATACGATGGCAAGCCTGGCTGGCCGGATGCGGGGAACCGCGCGCAAGCTAGAGCTTTTTCGATTGTTGAACGCGCTGTCTTCTTCGTCTGCGGTGACCCCAGGCCACGAATACAAGATCATCACAGAATGAAAAAACCCGGCTTTGGGAAAAGCCGGGTTTAATTTTCACAAAATTCGATTGAATCAGGCCGCTTCTTCGTCCTGATCATCCTCTGCTACGCTCTTGCCGCGCTTCGGACCCTTGTTCAGGTTTACCTCGATCAGGCGCACGGCTTCCGTTTCGGAGACCTTGTTAACAGCCGCAATTTCACGGGCCATGCGGTCAAGCGCTGCTTCATAAAGCTGACGCTCAGAATAGGACTGCTCAGGCTGGTTTTCAGCGCGATAGAGATCGCGAACCACTTCGGCAATTGCAATAAGGTCGCCGGAATTGATCTTGGCATCATATTCCTGCGCACGGCGCGACCACATGGTACGCTTGATACGTGCCTTGCCCTGCACCACTTTCAGTGCGCGATCAACGAAATCGGTTTCGGAAAGCTTGCGCATACCGATGCTCACGGCTTTTGCTACCGGAACTTTCAGCCGCATCTTATCTTTTTCAAAGTCGATGACAAAAAGTTCAAGCTTCATGCCTGCTACTTCCTGCTCTTCGATAGCCACAATCTGCCCCACGCCATGTGCCGGATAGACGATGGATTCACCGGTCTTGAAGCTCTGGCGGTTTGCTGATTTTTTCTGCTGGGTCGTCATGCGTTTCAAAAACTCCCTGTTACGCTACCGGCGGGACAAATACGCCGGTTGGTCGGGGCCCGCCGCACGGAGGGTCCAAAGTTCTGACAAGGCTGAAGGCACACAAAAAAGAGCAATGCGGCCGTAATATTGCAGCGCGTGCTGCAAAAATGGGATTTGGCCGCGTGGTCGGATCGTTTGCTTTCGTGGTGTTTAAATGGGCGCGCAGGCACCCATGCCTTGAACAGTAACGAGACCCTATCACAAAAAACGGACGAAATCAATGATTTGCTAACAATAGGGCATAGGTGCTGCCCTATCATCATTTTTTTGCGTATAGTCCGTCTATTCCGGTTTGACGTTCGGAAGGGGTCGATTAGTCCCCTTCTCCGGGTTTTTCCGAGAAGTATTTCTCGAACTTTCCTTCTTCTCCGTCATATTTTTCCGCGTCGTCCAAAGGATCGCGCTTGACGGTGATATTAGGCCATTCCGAGGCGTATTTTGTATTGACCTCGAGCCATTTTTCTAGACCCGGTTCAGTATCGGGTTTAATGGCCTCAGCTGGGCATTCCGGTTCACATACACCGCAGTCGATGCATTCGTCGGGATGGATCACAAGAAAATTCTCGCCCTCGTAAAAGCAGTCAACAGGACAGACTTCTACACAGTCCGTATATTTGCAGCGAATGCAGTTGTCGGTCACGACATAGGTCATGCGGCGCTCCAGTAATTCGTCTCAGGTGCAGGCACCTTTCTTTATCGGCGTCAGGTAAAGGCTTTAAACTGGCTTGGCAAGATCAAACGATGCTCAAAATCGTCGCGCCTGTAGGACAGTATTTCAACGGGGCCGCCTCAAGCCGATCTCGGGGCTCAATCCCGACCCAAAAGGCGGTTGATTGCCCGTCTTTCCTTCTTCTCCGGACGTCCAGCTCCAGGCACGCGTGTCGCAATTTCAAAGGGTGTTAATTCTCCCTTGGGCGGAGGCGGAGGCGAGAGGTCCTCGTAAAGAAGGCACGCTTCGGAATAAGGGCCGCGCCGAACGCCACCACTAATGACTTTCAAGACGATGTCGCGTCGATCGAGCGCAATCTCCACCATACCCCCCGGTTTGATATTGATCGAGGGCTGGGCAATGCGGCTGCCGTTGACCTTAATCCGACCACCTGAAATCAGGGTCTGCGCCAGGGATCGTGATTTTGCCATACGCGTGAAGAAGAGCCATTTGTCGATGCGCTGACGGGCAACGATTTCGGGCTCTTCTGCCATGGTTACTTCTTCATCTGGTCTTTCAGAACGGCCAGTTTTGCAAAGGGCGAATCGGGGTCCAGAGGCTTTTCCTTGCGCTGTGGGGGACGTCCGCCGTCTTTGCGCGCCTGCGGCTTGCCATGCGGTGCGCCGCCTTTGCCACCTGGCTTACCCTTGCCATGCTGGCCGCCGCCCCGATTGCTCCGTCCACGATTTTCGCCGCCATGGTTCTGACGTTTCGCGTTCTGGCGTTGGTTTTCGCTTCGTCCGGCCGGACGCCACAAAAGAACGGGTTTGGGCTCTTCTTCTTCCGCTGTGGAGGGTTCAAGCGTTTCGCCGGTTTGAACAGGCGCATCTACGCCCGCTGTGGTCTCTGTAACAGGCTCAACAGGCTCAACAGGCTCGGTGCTTTCGGCAGATACCTCCGCCGATTTTTCGTCCGTCTGTTCCTGCGCCTTTTCTTTTTCTGGCTCGGTTGTTGCGAATTTGGCATCATGTTCAGCCAGAAACGCTGCTGCTTCTTCTGCCGATACGCTATCGGCGCGGTAGCCGAGCCCCTTCAGAATTTCTTCGATATCGTCAGCCGTCGCGCCCAAAATAGAAAGCATAGCGGGCGTGGTGACAAAGTGCTTGCCGTCATAGGCGCCATCAGGCCGCGCACCGCTTTCCGGCTTCCATTGTAGAAGCGGACGGATGAGGTCGGCGAGACGTTCCAGAATATCAATACGAACAGCACGTTTGCCGAGGAAGCGGAAGCCTGCAAGCCGGTAGAATGTCCGCTCGAAACTGTGATCCGTGACAATCGAGGTACGGCCTGCTGCAAGCGCGGGGATCAGATCGCCATAACCCGGCTTATCTGTCGCATTATTGAAGAGCGCCCAGAGCAAGGTGATCAGCTCCGCTGGGGCGGGCTTCAGGAGTGCAGGCATGAAAATATGATAGGCGCCGAAACGTACGCCAAGTTTCCGCATGGCGCCGCGCGCTGTCTGATCAAGGCTTTTGACTTCTTCGCTGACGTCACGGCGGAACAGTACACCCAGGTTTTCGACGAGCTGAAAAGCCAATCCTTTTGCGATCCCTTCCAGCTCTTCGTCACGCGAGAGGTCGTCCAGTGGCTTCAAAATGGTTGCAATATGGTGGTTTACGAAGCGCTCGATTCGCGCCGCAACGTGGTCGCGCGCCGCGCCGGTAAGCTGCTCGTCTGCCAGAAGGATAATCCGGGGTCTTAGAATATGATCACCAGACGTCAGATGTCCCACCGGATCGCCAACCCAGCGAACAATGCCGTCCGAACCTAAAGCCAGATCGTTGTTTCCGGCAGCATGCAGCCTTGCGGCGCGCGCTTCATATTCCAGCGCCAACGCTTTCTGCGCAGCCGCGGCCATGGCTTTTCCTTCAGCGCTTTCCGCCGCGTTGGCAAGCGTAAAGCGGAATCCCGCCAGTTGTCCCACGTGATGTCCTTCTACGAAGACGTCACCATTCACACTGATTTCAGCTTCAAGCATTGCATTCTCTCTCAGGCGCTTCATGAGCACAGATGTCCTGCGATCAACAAAGCGTTTCGTCAACCTCTCATGAAGCGCATCGGACAAACGGTCCTCAATTTCGCGCGTTTTTTCCTGCCAGTGTGTCGGATCGGCAAGCCATCCTGGGCGGTTGGATACATAGGTCCATGTTCTGATCTGTGCAATCCGCGCCGATAGCGTATCAATTTCGCCATCGGTTCGACCTGCCCGTTTCACCTGTTCGGCCATATAATCCTCATTGATATGGCCATGCCGGATCAGATCGGCATAAAGGGTCAGAATAATGTCGGCATGCTGCGCTGGCGTGATGCGCCGGTAATCCGGTAGCGCGCAGGCTTCCCAAAGGGTTTCAATGCGTTTGGGGTTGGTCGCGAGATCTCTCACCTCCGGCAGCTTCGCCAGGTTCTCCAGCGCCAGCATGTCAACCGCAGGCAGTGCTCGTGTAAGACCGGGAAGCATTGGTGTGGTGCTCAGGCTTTGTTCCAGATCGTGCAGGGAGGCAAAGTCCAACGCTTTCGAGCGCCATTGCAGAACTTTAACAGGGTCGAATTGGTGGCTTTCGATACGTTCCACCAGTTCGTCTTCAAAGGGCGCGACGCGACTGGTTACACCAAATGTGCCGTCGCGCATGTGCCGTCCAGCACGGCCTGCAATCTGTCCCAACTCTCCGGGATTCAGACTGCGGTACTGATATCCGTCAAATTTGCGATCCTGCGCAAAGGCAACATGATCAACATCCAGATTGAGACCCATGCCAATAGCGTCGGTTGCAACCAGGTAATCGACATCGCCCTCCTGATAGAGGTTTACCTGGGCATTGCGTGTACGGGGCGAAAGCGCGCCCAGCACCACTGCCGCCCCGCCGCGCTGGCGGCGTATCAATTCGGCAATCGCATAGACCTCATCGGCTGAAAAGGCGACGATGGCTGATCTCGGCGGCAGGCGCGTGATTTTTTTCTGACCGGCGTAAAAGAGCTGGGAGAGACGCGGTCGCTCGACAATCGTCAATCCCGGCAATAGCTGGCTCAATATGCCGGCCATCGACCCAGCACCCAGCAGCAGCGTTTCCTCACGGCCGCGCAAATGCAGAATGCGGTCGGTGAAAATATGGCCGCGTTCCAAATCGCCTGCAAGCTGTACTTCATCAATGGCGACGAAGGCCGCATTTGTCTCGCGTGGCATTGCTTCCACTGTGCAGACCGTAAAGCGCGCAGCGGGAGGGGAGATTTTTTCCTCCCCGGTTACCAGCGCGACATTGGCCACACCAACCTTTTCGCAGACTTTTGCATATACTTCGCGGGCAAGAAGCCTCAAAGGCAAGCCGATTACGCCCGTGCCATGCGCGACCATGCGTTCAATGGCAAAATGGGTCTTGCCCGTATTGGTCGGGCCGAGGACCGCGGTTACTCCGCGACCACTCAGGATCATCGGCTGGATCGTCAATTTGTCACTTCCGGCTGGCGGAGTTGGTTTCAGTTAGAAGGCGTCAGCACCAATGCATATAGGCGCCATTCAAAGCAAGTGAAGATTGCATTTTACTCGCCGGTTTTTCGGCTAACTGTTTGTTTTTGATTCGTTTTGGAACAGGCTGGGAACGAATCGGCGACGAATCGCTGACTCTTAACCGTTCTTTTTTCGTTCACCGCTATATCTTGTGGAATTTTACTGTCAAATTCCAGATCGTGATAAATGGTTAATTTGAACTTCGGTGCGCGAAAGCTTCGGTTTCTTGTCAACGAAACGGCACGCAAGCACGTTTGAATTTTATGGTTAACAGATTGTTAAAAAAGCCTTTTCTGGGAGGTTTGTTAATAAACTGATCAAAGCCGGAACGAATCGGCGACGAATCACTGACTTTCTTGAGTTCTGTAATTGTTCACGGCTATATGTGGTGGATTTTTGGCGGGGCCTGACTATTTTGGGCGCAAATTTCACCCTTTGGAACCGGTCACAACCGCTCTTTGTTAACGGATTTTCGCTGGCTGTTAATCTTCCGTTATGTTGTGGGGTGTTTTTGACGAAGGTCACGTCGCGCCTGGCTGTTAACGAATTGCGCGTGTGAGCCAAAGCAAGAACGAATCACAGACGAATCGCTTACTGTTGCATTTTCCTGTTTTGTTCATCGCTATATATTGTGTAAAAACAATTTGTTAACCATAAATTCGACTGGTGATTTGATGCAATTGACGTCGATTGTGTTAACCTTTTCGGCGGCAATGGGAGGCTGGTTTTGATTACCTATAAAGGTGTGGTTTTTCCGGTTCAGTGCGATGTGATGGGGCACATGAATGTGCAGCATTATATCGCCACGTTTGATCAGGCTTCATGGCATCTCGTTGCAGCTTGCGGATATAAATCAGCTTGGCTCGAGGAGAAAAAGCTCGGTTGGGCTGATAGACATTACGATGTTGATTTTCTCAATGAGCTGCCTGTGGGAAGCCTCATCGAAGTTCGCAGCAAGATTGTGAAAGTTGGACGTACCTCGCTCACATTGCATCACGCCATGTATAATAGCGAAACTGGCGCGCTTTGCGCCGAGATCACGATTGTAACGATCCTTTTCGACCTCATTGGCCGCAAGTCGGCAGCCCTACCACCGGAAATGATAGAAGGCGCGACCAAATTACTGGGGTAGCTCCCTTTTAAAGCGTGTCGCGCGTTGCTCGGGCCGTCGGGCTGATATCGACGGGTTTGGCAGAAGTTTCCCCTGTGATCCTTTCTGACGCCCGAAGGCTGTATCGTTATGCCTCAATAGAAAATGGCGCTCATACAAGCGCCATTTAAAGTCGTTCTTGTGTATTGGGGTCAGACGAAGAACTGTCCGCCATTGGCGGAAAGCGTCGAACCTGTGATGAAACCTGCATCTTCGGAGGCGAGGAAGACCACACAACGGGCTATCTCTTCTGGCTCGCCAAGGCGACCGACGGGGATTAATGGCAGGATACGTTCATTCAGAACGTTTTCTGGGATCGCGCGCACCATTTCTGTTCCAATATAGCCTGGGCAGATTGCGTTGACGGTAATGCCTTTTGATGCGCCTTCCTGCGCAAGCGCCTTGGTGAAGCCCAAGTCTCCAGCCTTTGCGGCAGAGTAGTTCGCCTGGCCCGCCTGGCCTTTCTGACCATTGATTGAAGAGATATTGATGACGCGGCCGAAATTGCGTTCGCGCATACCGCCCCATACAGGATGAGTCATATTGTAAAGGCCGGTCAGGTTGGTGTTGATCACCGCATTCCATTGGTCGGGCATCATTTTGTGGAACATACCATCACGGGTGATACCGGCATTATTTACGAGAACCTCCACAGGACCCAGGTCGGCTTCAACTTTTCCGATACCTTCGACGCAGGATTCATAGCTTGATACATCCCATTTATAGGTTGGAATGCCGGTTTCTTCGGTAAATTTGGCGGCTGCTTCATCATTGCCTGCATAATTGGCGGCAACCTTGTAGCCCGCATTTTTCAAGGCAATGGAAATTGCCGCGCCGATGCCACGCGAACCACCCGTAACAAGTGCTACTCTGCTCATGAATCCCTCCCTGTATTCTGTTTATCGGTCTTCCCCCAGGAATTCGGCCTGTTACGGCCGCAACTCCAGCATTCTTCTTATTGCATGCTCTCAACGCACATCGCGACGCCCATACCGCCGCCGATGCAAAGGGTTGCAAGACCCTTCTTCCTGCCGCTGCGCATCATTTCGAAAATCAGCGTATTCAGGACGCGTGCGCCGGACGCGCCAATTGGGTGCCCAATGGCGATTGCGCCACCGTTGACATTGACGATGGCTGGATCCCAACCAAGGTCTTTGTTAACTGCGCAGGCTTGGGCAGCAAACGCCTCGTTCGCTTCCACAAGCTCTAGATCGTTGATC
The DNA here is from genome assembly GCA_050306195.1 of Ensifer sp. Classification (GTDB taxonomy): domain Bacteria; phylum Pseudomonadota; class Alphaproteobacteria; order Rhizobiales; family Rhizobiaceae; genus Ensifer_A. The sequence continues at coordinate 7,853 of JBNLGT010000061.1, read as the reverse complement.
GACCAGCCTGCCCTTTCAAGGGCCTTGCGAGATGCGGGTATGGGGCCTGTGCCCATGATTTGAGGATCGACACCTGCGGTTGCCCAGGAGGCGATACGGACCATAGGTGTGATTCCACGTCTGGCCGCTTCCTCTTCTGTCATCAGAAGTGCTGCTGCAGCGCCGTCGTTGATGCCGGAAGCATTGCCTGCGGTCACCGTTCCTTCCTTATCGAAGGCAGGGCGCAGCTTGGCCATCGCGTCCATGGTTGCGCCAGCACGGATATATTCGTCGGCGTCTACCGTGATGTCGCCCTTGCGCGTTTTGATAACGTAAGGAACGATCTCATCCTTGAACTTGCCAGCTTTTTGTGCGGCCTCGGCCTTGTTTTGCGAGGCGACGGCGAAGGAATCCTGATCATCGCGGGAAAGTTGCCATTGCTTGGCGACGTTTTCGGCGGTGTTGCCCATATGATATCCGTAAAACGCGTCTGTCAGACCGTCCTTGATCATGGTGTCGATCATCTTCATATCGCCCATTTTGGTGCCAGAGCGAAGATGCGCACAATGGGGGGCCATGGACATGGATTCCATTCCGCCAGCAACGATGACGGAGGCGTCGCCGGTTGCAATTTGCTGCATACCGAGTGCGACGGCACGCAAGCCGGAGCCGCAGAGTTGGTTGAGGCCCCAAGCCGTGGCCTCTTTGGGAATACCTGCATTAATGGCCGCCTGCCGGGCCGGGTTTTGACCTTGCCCTGCTGGAAGAACCTGCCCCAAAATAACTTCGTTGACGTCGGCTGCATCCACGCCTGCGCGTTCAAGAACGGCCTTAATAGTAGCGCTGCCGAGGTCGTGGGCCGGGGTGTTTGCAAAGGAGCCGTTAAAGGATCCGACAGCAGTTCTGGCCGCACTGGCGATAACGATTGAAGGGCTGCTCACGTAACTTCCTCCTGGTGGCATTGGCGCCTTTTCACATCTGTCGGAAGGGCGCTGATCGTACACGATGCACCAACGATTGCACTTTTTGGGATGACATGGAAGTGCACATTGCAGTGCGACAGCAAAAATCTCGCGCAGCGTAAAATCGCGCTAGAGGCAGCGCGTAGGCCCTAGCTGGCGGGCGTGTTGCGGCAGCAAAATTGCTTATGTTGTCATTTACTTACATAAGATCCTGTTTGCAATGATATCTCGCGCTGTCGTTCGCCGCAGCGCACAAATCGTTTGTCATTTAATCGGGTTTGCGCTTAAATCCTTGAAAAGCGCAATAGTTGTAGCTTGGGTGAGGAGACGAGAATGGCCAAGAATGACGGGCAAATCGTAATCAAAAAATACGCCAATCGGCGGCTCTATAACACAGGCACCAGTACTTACGTGACGCTTGACGATTTGGCCGAGATGGTGAAACGCGGCGAGGATTTCGCGGTTCAAGATGCCAAGAGCGGCGAGGATATAACCCATTCAGTCCTGACACAGATCATTTTTGAACAGGAATCCAAAACCGGAAATACGCTTTTGCCGATATCGTTCCTGCGCCAGCTTATTTCCTATTATGGCGATCAGATGCAGATGGTTGTGCCAAGCTATCTGGAACATTCCATGCAGGCGTTTGCCCAGCAGCAGTCTCAGATGCAGGAACAAATCACCAAAGCATTTGGCGAGACGCCGTTAGGCAAGAACTTCCCTTTGCCGTTGCAAATGGTTGAAGAACAGGTTCGCCGTAATACCGAGCTGTTTCAGAATGCGATGAAAATGTTTTCGCCTTTTGCCCCGCAGGCGACCGAAGAAAAGCAGAAGAAGGCTGAATCAAGCGATATCGAGGACCTCAAAGAGCAGCTTCGCTCCTTGCAGGCCAAGCTTGATAACCTTTAGTTTTTGGCCGCTTCCGGCCCTCGCGGACCTGGAGGCTTGCCATTTAAATTTGAAAGCCTCTAAAGGCCTATTGAAACATCGCGGGTTGCGGAACGGATAGATACCGAGAAACCCGCTATGACATCAATGAATGAGATGGTCATCAGGATGAAAAATACCTGCGTGGCAGCGCCCTTAACCATCAAGAACTCCACCAGATAGGCAACAAAGACCACCATGGACAAAAGGTGATCTATCACTGAGAACGCGCTGCGCCTGGTGGATTTCAAAATCTCGAGGAAAAGAAGCAAGAGGCTGGCTACGATCAGCAGATCACCGCCGCTCATTGCCCAGACTGCGCCAGACATCATGTTCAGTGACATCAGCGGTGTATCGAAGTTTGCCGACAAGCCGGACATGCCGGATATGACCAGATTATAAATAAGAAAGGGCAAAAGCATCAGCGGCGTAATAGCAAGCATGTTGTGTCCTCCCACAAACCTGTATGTGAATCTGATAGCCTGCAATTGGCAAAATAAAAAGGCTGGCGCGGTGGCCAGCCTTTCAATAATTGCCTCAGGGCTGCGCGTGATTATGCGCTTTCCTTCGGTGTCAGGACCTGACGTCCACGGTACATACCGGTTTTCAGGTCGATATGGTGCGGGCGGCGCAGTTCGCCGGAGTTCTTGTCCTCAACATAGGTCGAAGCCTTCAGCGCGTCGGCGGAACGGCGCATACCACGCTTGGACGGGGTCGTTTTTCTTTTCGGTACAGCCATTTTACTTACTCCATTGCCGGGCAATAAAACGTCGCTGGCCGAAGTCAGGCCGGTTGCAACTTGCCGGTTTGTTCGAAATTTGGCGGGCTTATACATGCAGATACCGGTTTTGACCAGTCCCTGAGCCCAATTTTTTATCTTCGGGGCGTAACTATCAGACTTCGTCCTCTGGAACAAGCCAAGGCTCGCTCAATGCGGCTGATTCCCATGACTTCCATCCGGGTAGAGTTTTCATGTTGTTCATATAGGTTTCGGCTTCGGTTGATGGCGTCAGACAATAGGCTGACAACCGGTTGACAATCGGAGCATACATGGCGTCGGCGCTGGAGAAAGCGCCAAACAGGAAAGGTCCGCCATGGGCTTCAAGGAGGCTTCTCCATACGCTATCAATCCGTGCGATGTCTCTGGCGGTTCCTTCATCGATCTCAAGCTTTGAGGGCTTCCTGCGGAAATTCATCGGGCAGCTATTGCGCAGATTGAAATAGCTCGACGCCATCTCTGCCGATATGGAGCGTGCGATGGCTCGTTTTTCCATATCTTCAGGCCAGAGATTGTGATCGGGATAGAGCTCGGCGACATATTCAATAATCGCCAGAGATTCCCAGATTTTGAGTGCTCCATTGACTAAAAGCGGTACCTTGCCGCTTTGTGAAACGGCTTTGATTGCCGGGTTACCTGCAGCGAAATCGAATGGAATGAGTTCTTCATCGAATGGAATGCCGGCAACCGTCATCGCCAGCCATGGGCGGAAAGACCAGGATGAGTAGTTCTTGTTGCCAATAATAAGTTTTAATTGCGTCATGATGGATCCGCCTCAGGTTGCTTCTGTCCGTCAACGGTAGCGGGACCTTTCCTATCAATCCAATGATTTGAAGTGATCTCAATCATAAAGGCATTTGATGTAACTGCCGGATTTTCGCGCCAGCCCTTTGACCCGGGCCGCCAGCGCCTGCATATGCTTGGAGGGTTTATTGGCGATCCGCGCGTAAGGGTTGGGCAGGGACACGGCCAGATAAGCCGCCTGATTAGCCGTGAGTTTTGCGGCGGGCACGCCAAAATAATGTTGAGCCGCAGCTTCAATGCCATAGATGCCGTCACCCCATTCGGCGATGTTAAGATAAAGCTCCATAATACGCCGCTTGGGCCAGACAAGGTCTGCAGCCAAGGCGAGGGGCAATTCAAGTGCTTTGCGTGCAAAGGAGCGCAGATTGAAGAGGTAGAGGTTCTTTACCGTTTGCATGGGGATGGTACTTGCTCCGCGGGTGGTTTCCCCCGCAAGCGCGTCCTCAACCACGCCTTTCAACTCGCTCAGATCGACGCCGTAATGGCTGCAAAATTGGCCGTCCTCTGACATCATGACGGATTGCACCAGGACCGGGGCTATTTCATCAAAATCCACCCATTGTCGGTCGTATCCTTGTAGCGTGGCCAGATCGGCGATCATCAATGTTGAAACGGGATGAATGAAAGGAATGAGGTACAGGAAGATCAGTGCGTAGGGCAGCAGCAACAGGAACAAAACCCACTTGGCTGCGGTCCAAATCCACGCCTTCAGTCCGGGAATCCGGTTCGCTTTGGTCTTTTTTGTGCTCAAGCGGAAACCTGTATGATGTTCACATCTCTAATTAAGGCTTCTTAGCGGCTTGCGCCAGCAATGGCCAGCATAAGTGCGTTTGAAGGCAATCCCCATTGCAACGCGCGCAGTGAAGTGCCAAAGAGCTGGAATGAATGACGCGACCCGAAAATTTGCGGTGCAATTGGCCCGATATGCAGAGGATGTTGAAGCCGTCCTCAGGTCAGTGCTGTCCAACAAAGTGCTTGCCGGCGAAACAGCGCGTCCTGCGCGCCTGCTTGAGGCGATGCGTCACGGTGCGTTGAACGGCGGTAAGCGTTTTAGGCCTTTTCTGGTCATGGAAAGCGCTGCTCTTTTGGGGGGCAATATGGGCGCCGCTATGCGTGTGGGCGCGGCGTTGGAATGCCTGCATTGCTATTCGCTGGTTCACGACGATCTGCCTGCCATGGATGACGATGATATGCGGCGGGGTCGTCCGACTGTCCATATCGCGTTTGACGAGGCAACGGCCATTCTTGCAGGCGACGCACTTTTAACTCTGGCCTTTGACATTATTTCCGACCGCGAAACAGATCTGGATGGCGACCGGCGCGCAGAGCTTGTTTCGCTTCTTGCGCGCGCAGCGGGTGCAGGCGGAATGGTGGGTGGTCAAGTCTTTGATATCGAGGCTGAAACGACGTCGCCGGATGAGGCGGGCATTATGACGTTGCAAGCCATGAAAACGGGAGCCTTGCTGCGTTTCGCCTGTGAGGCGGGGGCCGTGATTGCGGGAGCCAGTGCGGATGATCGCGCAAGGCTTCGCCAGTTCGGGGAAACTATTGGGCTCGCATTTCAGTTGTCGGACGACCTGCTCGATCTCACAGCTGATGCCGCAACGCTTGGCAAGGCTGCGGGAAAGGATGCCGGCCGCGGCAAAGGCACCTTGCCTGCGCTTCATGGGGAGGCGTGGACACGCAGGCGTCTTGAGGCGCTTGTGTCGGAGGCAACATCGCTGCTTGCGCCATTCGGCGATGGTAGCGATGTTCTCGTGGAAGCTGCTCGCTTCGTGGCCTATCGCGATAAATAAACATAAGGTGCCGGGATCAGCGCGTCAGGCGGTTGAGCGATTTTGAAGGTTCGCCAAAATTCAAGCGAGCTTGCGCGTCTCTCCGCTGCGTTCACGCGACCATCTAACCAACTCGTCACCGTTCATGGGCCGGGCAAAATGAAAGCCCTGAATTTCGTCGCAGCCAATCGATTTCAGATATTGATACTGGCTGACAGATTCCACGCCTTCCGCAACCACACTATGCCCTAGCGTCTTGGCCATTGAAATGATCGAGTTGACAATGAGCTCGCCTCGTTTGTCGTGGCCAATCGCGTTGATAAGCGAGCGATCTACTTTGATGATATCAAAGGGTAATTTGTAAAGCTGCGCCAGATTTGAATAGCCGACGCCGTAGTCATCAATGGCGATTTTGATTCCGGCGCTGCGGAACGCCTTGATATGGGTAAGCGCCATTTCCGGATTGTTCATGGCGACGGATTCTGTCAGCTCAAATTGAAGACGATCGGTCGGCAGGTTGATTTGCTTCAGGTATTCAAGCACATTTTGTGAAAATTCCGACATGCGGAATTGCGACGGGCAAACATTGATCGCCACCGGCCAGAAGATGCCCTGACTTTCCCACTTGCGCATTTGCAAGGCCGAAAGCCGTGTAACTTCAAGACCGATATCCTCGATCAGTCCCGTCTGCTCGGCAATGTCCATAAAGGCGCCTGGATAAATGAGGCCGCGCGATGGATGGTTCCAGCGCACGAGCGCCTCTACGCCCGTAATCTCAAGTGTTTGCGCATTGATTTTGGGTTGGTAGTGGACGCATAGCTCACCATTCTTGATGCTGGTCCTAAGCTCGGCTTCAAGGAATGCACGTTCAATCGCACGGGCGTGGATGGTTTCGTCGAATATCCGATATTTTCCGCGTGCATTTGTCTTGGCTGATATCATGGCCATACTGGCGAAGTTGAGGACCTCGGCGGGGGAGGCGTCTTCTCCAAAGAAAGCGATCCCCGCAGTGGCTGTAATTTGCAGCGTCTTTCCTTTAAGCGAGAAGGGAGCCTGAATGCCTTCCAGAAGCCGCTCAATGATCGCGGTGGCATTCTCCGCATCCTTTGCGTCAGCTAGTAGAAGCACGAACTCATCACCGGAAAAACGGAAGAGAGGTCGGATGACGTTGCTGTCTTTTTGAGCACGGTTAAAGATGCGAGCGCCGAAGGCTTTCAGCAGAGCATCACCAAACTCGTGCCCCATTGCATCGTTGAACTGCTTGAATCCATCAAGATCCAAAAACACCAGTGCGCCGGTCGCATTTTCCGGCACCGCCAGAAATTCATCCAGCGCGGCGCGATTGGGCAGTCCGGTTACACCATCTTCGTAGGCCAAGCTCTGTATTCTGCTGACATTGGCATTGAGCCTGACCACCATTGAGCGAAAGCTCTCCGCAAGCCCGCCAATCTCGCATTGGCAATCAACCTCGATGGGGCTTTCGAAGTCGCCTTTTGCAATTGCTTCGGTGCTGGCTTTCAGCTGTTGGATTGGTCGCAGCAGGCTGGTTGCCATGTAGAAGACAAGGCCGACGCTTGTCGCAATAAAGAGGAACACAATTGACAGCTCGGGAATTTCCATACCCAGAACGCGAGGGGAAATTTCCCTTGCAAGGAATTCAAGAAATATACCGACTGAGAGAACCACAGCAATTGCGAGCGTAAATCGCGCCCTTATGCTTCGCATTCCCTTGCCATAATCCATGTTTCACCTCGAAATTGTCGAGGTATTTTCAGCATAAATGTCTAAAAGAGCTTATATTTCTTTGGTTAACAGAGCGCTGGGAAATTCATCTCAATGCGGACGATGTCGGCAATATACTGCCGACATCGTTGAAACGGACTCAGGTTTCGTATTTGACCAGGAGATCCTTGGCATCGATTTGATCACCGATTTTCACGAGAACGTCGGCGATCGTTCCGTCTTTGTCTGCATGAAGCGCGGTTTCCATTTTCATGGCTTCGATTGAGACGAGAACATCGCCAGCCTTGACCGCTTGGCCTGCAGAAACAGCGACGGTGGAGATGACGCCCGGCATGGGTGCGCCGACATGGGCCGGGTTTCCGGCTTCGGCCTTGGTGCGCGCGGCTGCGCCTGCAGCGCCATGTGCACGATCGGGAACCTTGACACGGCGCGGCTGACCATTCAGCTCGAAGAAAACGGTCACCATGCCCTTTTCATCGGTGGCGCCAATGGCCTGGTTCAGAACAACAAGTGTTTTTCCGCGTTCGATTTCCACAAAAAGCTCGTCGCCCGGCGGCAATCCGTAAAAATAGGCAGGCGTTGGCAATGTAGAAACAGGTCCATACATTTCCGCAGCCATGGCGTAGTCGGTAAAGACTTTGGGATACATGAGATAGGACGCGAATTCGTACTCGGAAATTTCGCGCTCCAGTTTGGTCTCGATATCCTTGCGTTCTGCGCCAAGATCTGCGGGTTCTAGCAGTGAGCCGGGGCGCACTGTGTAGGACTCATCGCCTTTGAGCGCCTTTTTCTGCAGTTGTGCCGGCCATCCGCCTGGCGGCTGGCCCAGATCGCCTTTCAGCATGGAAACGACCGATTCAGGAAATGAGACATCCTTTTCGGGGT
>JBNLGT010000060.1:0-18510 GCA_050306195.1 Ensifer sp. | reverse complement strand
CCAGCACAGTCCGGGCAGATGCGCCGCCTGCGGATGGCCGTGTTATCTTCCGCAGGACGTGAATCCTTGACCTGCGTGTCTGGACATCCACAAAAAGGGCAGCGCATCTTTTAAAACCTCGCGGTCCCGTAATTACATATAAGGATACATCGGGAAGCGATTGGTGAGTGAAACCACCTTCTCCCGTACGGCTGCTTCCACGGCGGCATTGCCCTCGTCGGAATTGGCCTCACGCAGGCCATCGAGAACCTCGATGATCAGCTTGCCGATTTCCTGGAATTCCGCTTCCTTGAAGCCGCGTGTTGTACCTGCGGGGGCGCCAAGGCGAACACCGGAAGTCACGAAAGGCTTTTCAGGGTCGAACGGAATACCATTCTTGTTGCAGGTGATGTAGGCGCGACCCAACGCTGCCTCGGCGCGCTTGCCGGTGGCATTCTTCTTGGTCAGGTCGACCAGCATGAGGTGGTTGTCCGTACCGCCGGATACAACATCGAGGCCGTTATCCACCAGAGTTGCGGCAAGCGCCTGTGCGTTCTTAACCACCTGCTTGGCGTATTCCTTGAACTCAGGCTTCAAAGCCTCACCAAACGCAACGGCCTTGGCGGCAATCACGTGCATCAGCGGGCCGCCCTGAAGACCGGGGAATACGGCTGAATTGATCTTCTTTGCAATTTCCTCGTCATTGGTGAGGATCATGCCACCGCGCGGACCGCGAAGCGACTTATGGGTCGTGGTGGTTGCCACATGGCAATGCGGGAATGGTGAAGGATGAACGCCTGCCGCCACCAGGCCGGCAATATGCGCCATGTCGACCATGAGATAAGCGCCGATCGAATCAGCAATCTCGCGGAAACGCTTCCAGTCCCAAATACGGGAATAAGCGGTGCCACCTGCAATGATGAGCTTCGGCTTGGTCTGTTCCGCCTTGGCGGCAATTGCATCCATATCGAGCAGGTTGTCGCCCTCGCGAACGCCGTAGGATACAACATTGAACCATTTACCGGACATGTTGACTGGCGAACCGTGTGTGAGGTGACCGCCTGAATTCAAGTCGAGCCCCATAAAGGTGTCGCCGGGCTGCAGCAGCGCCAGGAACACGGCCTGGTTCATCTGCGAGCCGGAATTGGGCTGTACGTTGGCAAATTCAACACCAAACAGTTCTTTGGCGCGCGAGATCGCCAGATTTTCAGCAATATCGACAAACTGGCAGCCGCCATAATAGCGCTTGCCGGGATAGCCCTCAGCATACTTGTTTGTCATGATCGAGCCCTGCGCCTCGAGAACTGCGCGGGAAACGATGTTTTCAGACGCAATCAACTCAATCTCGTGGCGCTGACGGCCGAGTTCTTTCTCAATGGCAGAGAAGATTTCGGGATCGGTTTCGGCGAGTGTGCTGGTGAAGAAGCCTTCTGTGGCGCTCATGTCTGTCTCTCTTGTCATTGAAGCAGGAAGCCGTGATGTCCAAGCTCTTAAAGCCCTTGCCACCCGAGGGCAAGACGAGAATGCGTCGCAGCCTGTAAAGCATGCGGCAGATATTTCAATTTTCGTTTATCGTGCAGTTTGTACCAATGGCCTTGGTATTTGCCGTCGTCATTTTCGTCGATGACGGGGAAATTATTGGTCCGCATTTTCCCGGAAACTCGTTGCTGAAGGCGTAAAGCCGCGGCGTCATCTTTTGTGTTTTTGGGGCGCTTTATGGTTCACCAGGTTCTTCGAATTTGGATTGCCTATCTACGGGACGATTTAGACATCAACGTCCCAAATTCTGCATAAAAAAAGCCACGCCTAAAAGGCGTGGCAAGAGGCATGATGATAAAATCATGCTGGAGAGAAGAGTCGACCTGCGAACCAGGCAAGTCAGCCAATGAACCGAGATGCAGTTGTTCACCGGCGTTGAAGACATAATCCTATGAACCCGATTTTGGCTCATTGATCCAAATCAAATATTTGAATTATTTCCATCTTTTCAAAAAAGACCGCCCGCCTTTATCAAAAGGGCGGGCGGTAATTTTCTATCAAATTGTGTTGTGGCTTGTTATTCGCCACCACCCAGTGAGTGGACGTAGACAGCCAACTGCTTGACTGTTGCATCACCCAGGCGAGCCTGCCAGGCTGGCATGACGCCGTGCTTGGGATTGGAAATCTGTGCAACAATCTGCGTTTCCGTAGCAGCCATCAGCGAAATCGCGTCAGACAGGTTCGGAGCGCCGAAATCACGGCCGCCCTGAGCATTTTCGCCATGGCATGCCGCGCAGTTGTCGGCAAAGACCGTCTTGCCAGGTTCAACCAGGCTGGCGTCAGCAGGTGTTCCTGTCAGGCTGACAACATAGCTGGCAACCTGCTTGACTTCCTCCGGTTCCAGAACATCGGCGAAGGCCGGCATTTCAGAAACGCGGGTATCGTCGTCCGCCGTGTCGCGGATACCGTGAGCAATCGTGGTGTAGATTGCTTCGACATCGCCGCCCCACAGCCAGTCGTCGTCGTTCAGGTTGGGATAGCCAACGCCGCCCTGAGCACCCGAGCCGTGGCACGGTGTGCAGTTTACCTTGAAAGCGGCTGCGCCACCGGCAAGAGCAAACTGGTTCAGTTCGGCGTCAGATGCGATCTGCGTCACATCCGTTGTGGCAATCTTGTCCAGATAGACTTTCTGGCTTGCCTTTGCCGCGGCCATTTCATCCGAAACATCCGCGCGGCTGTGCCAGCCCCAGATACCTTCCGTTGAACCGGTCAGCGTGGGCCAGGCAGGATAGACAACCGTGTAGCCGATGGCCCAGATGATGGTGATGTAGAATGTCCACACCCACCATTTTGGCAGCGGATTATTGAGCTCCTTGATACCATCCCAGGTATGGCCGGTTGTCTCGATGCCCGAGAGTTCGTCAATGTGTTTTTCATCCGACATCTCTTAGTCCTCCTTCAGAGGGATAGATGCGGCCTCATCGGCCATTTTCTTGGAGCCGGGGCGTATCGCGTAAAGGACAACGCCTCCGAAGAAGAGGACCATGAACAACAGTCCCCAACTATCAGCGAATCCGCGCATTGCGGTATAGGTTTCCATCATGCGCCTCCCTTACCGGTAGCCCGATGCGTCGTCATAGGTCGAGAAGTCGACCAGGGTACCCATCATCTGGAGATAGGCGACGAGCGCATCCATTTCTGTCAGTTTCGATGTGTCACCATCGAAATTCGAAACCTTGGCCTTCGGATAACGTTCCATTAGGCCATCGGTGTCGGCATCCGGGTCAGCCTGCGCCTTCAGATCGGCTTCGGCATTGGCCAGCATGTCGTCGGTGTAAGGAACCCCAACAAGCGCGTTGGCTTTCAGGTTTCCGGCAACATTGGCGAACTCCAACTCGGTATTGAGAAGGAACGAATAGCTGGGCATCACGGATTCCGGAACCACGTCACGCGGCTCCACAAGGTGCTGCACGTGCCATTCATCCGAATAACGTCCGCCAACGCGGGCCAGATCCGGCCCGGTACGCTTGGAGCCCCACTGGAACGGGTGATCGTACATCGATTCCGCTGCCAGAGAGTAGTGACCGTAACGTTCCACTTCGTCGCGGAACGGGCGGATCATCTGACTGTGACAGACATAGCAGCCTTCACGGATGTAGATGTTGCGCCCGGCCAGTTCGAGTGGTGAATAGGGACGCATCCCCTCCACCTTCTCGATTGTATTCTCCAGATAGAACAGCGGTGCGATTTCGACGATACCGCCCACCGTGACCACCAAAAGTGAGCCAACCAGGAGAAGGGTCGCGTTCTTTTCAAGAACTTCGTGTTTTGACATTAAAGACATTTGTCCAACTCCTTATTCGGCGGGCTGCATTGCAGGCTCGGCACCTGGGATCGGTGCTTCCTTGCGCTCATGACCGCGGATCGTCATGAAGACGTTCCAAGCCATGATCAAAGCACCGGTGAGGTACATGAGACCGCCAACCATGCGCAGGATGAAGTAAGGCTTCATGGCTGCAACAGATTCAGCAAACGAGTAGACCAGGAAGCCCTGCTCGTCATATTCGCGCCACATCAGGCCCTGCTGGATACCAGCCACCCACATGACAGCCGCGTAGACGACGATGCCAAGCGTTGCGAGCCAGAAGTGCCAGTTAACGAGACGCAGCGAGTACAGACGATTGCGGTTCCACAGTTTCGGAACAAGGTAATAAACCATGCCGAAAGAGATCATGCCGACCCAGCCAAGAGCACCTGAATGCACGTGACCAATGGTCCAATCTGTGTAGTGGCTGAGCGAGTTGACGACCTTGATGGACATCATCGGACCTTCGAAGGTCGACATGCCGTAGAAGGCAATCGCCATAACCATCATACGGATGATCGGGTCTGTACGGATCTTGTCCCATGCGCCCGAAAGCGTCATCAGACCGTTGATCATGCCGCCCCATGAAGGCATCCACAACATGACAGAGAAGACCATGCCGAGTGTCTGCGCCCAGTCAGGCAGAGCGGTGTAGTGCAGATGGTGCGGACCAGCCCAGATGTAGAGGAAGATCAGCGCCCAGAAGTGCACGATTGAAAGACGGTATGAGTATACCGGGCGGTTGGCCTGCTTTGGCACGAAGTAATACATCATACCGAGGAAGCCAGCGGTGAGGAAGAAGCCCACAGCGTTGTGACCGTACCACCATTGTGTCAGGGCGTCCTGAACACCTGAGAAGGCCGAGTAGCTCTTGACGCCAAGGAAGGATACCGGCACCGCCATATTGTTCACCAGATGCAACATGGCAATGGTGACAATGAAGGACAGGTAGAACCAGTTGGCCACATAGATGTGGCTTTCCTTGCGGGTCATGATCGTTCCGAGGAAGACGATCAGATAGGCGACCCAGACAATGGTGATCCAGATGTCGACATACCATTCCGGCTCAGCATATTCACGCCCCTGGGTAATCCCCAGAAGGTAGCCAGTGGCAGCCATGACGATGAAGAGCTGGTAACCCCAGAAAACGAACCAGGCCAGATCGCCGCCAAACAGACGTACGCGGGAGGTTCTTTGAACAACGTAAAAAGAACTTGCCAAAAGCGCGTTGCCGCCGAATGCGAAAATCACAGCTGATGTGTGCAGCGGGCGCGTACGGCCAAAATTGAGCCATGGCTCTATATTGAGGTCCGGAAATGCAAGCTGCAGGGCGACGACGACGCCGACCAGAAAGCCGACAACACCCCAAAAAGTGGTGGCGATGACGCCATATTTAACGACAGTGTCCATATAACCGGACTTGTCTTCTGCTGCGGAGGAAAAAGATATCCGGCGCAACATCAATACCGTACCAATTAGCAGCACGGCAAAAAGCACCCACATGTGGGCTTGGAACAGGCTATCTTGTGCGAAGGCCGCCCCCAGCAGCGCGAGGAAGGCAAATGCTGCCAGCGCCACAGTTTCAAATACATAAGTCATTGTTGGTTTCCCCCAACGTCCTGGCTGATCATCCGCGAGAACGGGCATGTAGAATCATTACCGCTGCCCCCCGCGGCTGCCCAAGACTTCGCATTTGAAGGATGCCCCTACCTTGACTTAGATCAAGGCAGGAAAAGCAGTTTCACATGCATAAAAGACTAAAGTGAGGGAATCCCTCACAAAGAAATTCAACTGAGCGGGAACCTCATGCGATACACATCTGTGGCCTCAGAACCGGTTGAAAACAAAGCGGTTGCGATGGATATTTCCAAACTCAAATGGCTCGAGCAGGGGCATAGTGATCAACTTTCCCTGTGCAACAGCCTGGAACAGATCGCGGACGGATTGCCAGACGACGTTGATCGCGCGCAATGTCTTTCGGTCGCCAAGGCGCTTCCGCCCCTGATCAAACGCATCCATGACTTTGAGGAAAACACGCTTTTCCCATGGCTGGAGGCGCAAATGCCCGAACGCACGGAGCTGCGTGAAACTATCAACCGCCTGAAATTCGAGCATGTCGAAGACGAATGCTTTGCCGAAGAAATCCTCGATCTTCTGCACAAGCTGGGAAATGGCGGCAAGCCTGCCAATCCGGAGGCCGCCGGGTACATGTTGCGCGGCTTCTTTGAAAGCGTGCGTCGTCACATTGCATTTGAGCGCGATCATCTGATGGGATTGGCAACCGCCAACGCCGCATCGACGCTTGATTCCTGAAGATATTTAATTGGATAGAGAGCGCCGCAATGAGTTTGCGGCGCTCTCTTTTTGCGTCGTGCGCCCTGATCTCAGTATGTAAACTCGATCCAGGTTACGGAATCTGCTGTTTCCGGTGTGCTTTGCGCTGCAATCTTCTCGCCGTTGAACTCGGCGCGTACGCTTTCCGATTTCTCGGCATCCACGGGGATGGCCACTTTCCAGACGTGCGGCACGGGTGTGTCGGTTGGAATGCCCGGCATCTGTTCGCCATTGACCTGGGCTTTATCATCCGGCCCGATATAGCCTCGCGGACGCATGATATTGACCGCAGGCCCCTCACCGAGCGCCGGGTAAAGCCGCAAGTTCAAATGATTGTATGAACGCAGGAACGCCGAGCGGAAAATGCGCGTGACGGGATAACCGTCGGCCTGAACCACAAACTCATAAGACTGGCTGGGGCTGGCCGCAAAATCGCCCCACATACCATCAGCCCCAACGGTCTTTTCATAAACCGGGCCTGCCAGTCGGGCGCCGGTGGCCGCGTCCGTTGCATAAACCGTCAGTGTTGCGCCAGCCAGCGGGATATTGGTCGGCGCACCATTATCAAAACCGGTAATTTGGCCCGTCAAAGTCACATCCGCCTCTTTGACGACATCAAGTGTCTTCGGATCATTGCCGGTAACCGCTTTGTACATGATGGCGAATGCCTGGGGCGAAAAGGCTGTCTCGCGGTGATCTACCCCTTCCAGAACACGGTTATCCGCGCCATCCAACTCTGGCGAAGCATAGGTAGCGCCGGTCGGCTGGCCCGGATTACCGATGAAGCGCGCGTCGGGTTGAGAATAAAGATCGAACTTGTCGGAGCGAATGACTGTGACCGGAATCCCCGACGGCACTTCTGGCGCCTCATTCAGACCCTTCAGGAAAGGGCCCGCGCCGTTATATTCAGATCCTTCTGCATAACCGGGAGCAACAAAAACACCGTGATGTACACAGCCAGTGAGAACCATTTTGGCTACTTTAGCTTCACCGCCGAAATTTTTCACATAGTTTCGCGATGTCTGGCAACCGCGCGAATTGGCAATCAAAATAACCTTGCTGGCCCCGGTTGACGCCAATACATCGTCAACCTTCGCCGCCACGGCCTTGGCGGCGTCCGCCGTTGATGAACGGTTTTCCTCGGCTACGCCATCATCAGCGCGCGCCTGGGGATGAGGGATATCCACCGCGAAGAGGCGGTCGGCCGGATAGCCATTGCTTTGAAAACGCCAGGTTGGGCCGATCCACAGAGCAGAGGTATCACTGTCGCCATGGACAAATACAATTGGTGTTTCATCTGCAGCTAGGCTCGTTCCCGCAGCGACGACGGAAACGAGGCTGGCGGCAGCTAGTCTCAATATAATGCTTTTCATTATTCTTCCTCCCATACAGCGAAAGCTTACGACGGAAAGCAGGCGCTGTCGAAGATTTTGTTCAACTATCGACAATATCATCAATTGTTCAATCACCGGCCGTTCCGGTGATGATGGCGTTCGAGATCTCTTTCCACGCGTCCTTGTTGACGGCCGTTACCAGCCCGCCGTCGAAGTCGTTGGGGTGGTAGGCGCTTCCGTCAAATTTTGCGGCATAACCACCGGCCTCCTGATGGAGGAGTACGCCCGCCAAATGATCCCATGGCATGAGCTTGTTATAGATCGAAAACTGCGTCACGCCTGACGCTAAAAGTCGGTATTCGTGCGCCGCGCAGCGATAGCTGAAAAAATTGCGCACCTTGGCGAGGTTGGCCAGTATGCGCGCCTTTTGCTCACCATAGAGATAGCCGATGGATGCTGTTCCAATCATCTCATCAAGCGGAAGAGGGGCCGCAACCGCCAGCCGCGTTCTTGTTCCATCAGGGGCGATCCTGAAAGCCCCTGCCCCTTTTTCGGTAGCAAACCAGTCGTCGCCCACGGGATCATAAATGATCCCCGCCACGGTCTCGCCCTTGAGCACGACGGACAACATGACGCCAAAAAGCGGAATTCCGCCGGCAAAATTATAGGTTCCGTCAACCGGGTCGACGATCACCGCCATTTCGGCCTTTTTAAATCTTTCAAGAAGGGCTGGGTCTGCGGCAACAGATTCTTCGCCAATGAACAAGGCATCCGGAAGAAGTCCGGCCATTTCCGCTTTCATGAAGCGTTCGGCCGCTTCGTCCGCCTCGGTGACGAGATCGCTGGCTTCTGTCTTGGCGCGTATGGCGCCGTCTGCAAGATTGCGGAAACGTGGCATAATCTCCGCTCTGGCGGCGCGGCGCAAAAGATCGAGCAGCGCGTCGAGCGGAATTGTATTTGCCATGGTCATCTATTCCTTTGCCATAAGACCCGCGAAATCGAACAGGCTTTTATCAAGCATATGTGACGGATTTAGATTGGCCATGGCGCGCAACATGACATCCTTGCGGCCCGGCATACGCGTCTCGATATCGGCCAGCATGGCCTTCATCGCGTTGCGCTGCAAGCCGTCCTGAGAGCCGCAGAGGTCGCAAGGGATAATCGGGAACTGCATGGCGGCGGCAAATTTAGCAAGATCGTCTTCCGCACTAAGCGCCAGCGGGCGCAGCACCAACAAATCACCCTCATCGTTTAAGAGCTTGGGCGGCATGGTGGCCATTTTGCCGCCGTGGAAGAGGTTCATGAAGAACGTCTCCAGAATGTCTTCCCGGTGGTGGCCAAGAACCAGCGCATCGCAGCCCTCTTCCCGCGCGATGCGATAGAGATTGCCACGTCGCAGCCGTGAACAGAGCGAGCAATAGGTTGCCCCTTCCGGCATTTTATCCTTCACAATCGAATATGTGTCCTCATATTCGATCCGGTGGGGAATGCCGAGCGAGGCTAGATATTCGGGCAAAATGTGCTTGGGGAAGTTTGGCTGACCCTGATCGAGATTGCAGGCAATCAGCTCCACGGGCAAAAGGCCGCGCCATTTCAGCTCCATGAGAAGCGCCAGAAGGCCGTATGAATCCTTGCCACCCGAAAGCGCTACCAGCCAACGCTTCTGGCCTTGCAGCATGCCGTAGTCATCAATGGCCTGACGCGTGTTTCGCAGAAGGCGCTTTCTCAGCTTGTTGAAATTATTACTGTCCGGCGCGTGACGGTAGAGCGCGGCCATTTCAGGATCACCGGCAAAGCCTGGCGAATCATCCTGAATTTCACCTGCATGAGACGTGGTAATAACATTCACTGCCAGCTCCCGTCCGGCCTGCGGGCCTGTAATTCGCTTGCTTTAATGGTCTTGAGTTCGGTCTCGCGCGCATCCAGCAAGGCGTCACGGCGTTTCAGGGTATCATCGACATAACCCGGATGGCACATCATCAACCCGTCTTTACGCCTTCTCGTCAAGCAAAGATTCGAGCATGGGCAGAAATTTTCCGGGGTCCGTCCAGTCATAAAAGCCGAGCAAGGGCCCCTGCACCGGAAAACCAAGACTTTTCATCTCGCTGTCAAAGCCGCGCGCCAGCCAAGAGACGATGGCTAACTTGGCTTTAATTTTTAGTTCTGGCGCAGCCTGGACGGAGGGGCCGCCGCGAATCCAAGGCGTCTTGCCACCCGAACTAAGACGTTCCCTGCGTTTTGCCAACCAGGCGCGAACAGGTGGCAGAAAATGAATATGCTGATGCCCGTCCACATAATCAGGCAACCGCCCGAAATGGCTCACAAAGGCCTCAAGCTGTGCATCCAGCTCTTTTTCCACGGCCGCTTTATCGATGCGACCGAGCAGGTTGGCTTTGAGCAAGGCACCCAGCGACGGCATACTGATACCACCTAATGGACCTTTACCGCTGATGGGGGCGAAATCCGTCAGAGTCAGATGCAAGCCTGCTTCCGCCAACCCCTCATTGCAGAGCGCTCTTAATGCTGCGGCGTCTTCTACCCATTCAGGAAACAACGTCATGCAGCCGGTGCCGCTAAGCTTGCCAATCGTGATCAGCTCACGAATCGCACGATTAACGCCCAGCGACAGGCCGTAATCGTCGGCAACCACCACATAACCTGCAGCACTCATTCACCGGTCTCCGGCTGATGGGTTTTGCGCACGATATAGAGCGGGCGATCCTTGACCTCGGCGATTGTCACCCAGATGTATTCGCCCAGCAGACCGAGCAGCGCGAGATTGAAACCGCCGAGAACGGATATGGCAGCCATGAGGCTGGGATAGCCGGGAACATCGGTTCCAAACAGAAGCGCAGAAATGATGATTTGTGCGCCATAGATAACGCCCGCAACACCGACCAATGCGCCGAGAATGGACATGATCCTGAGCGGCAGGGCGGAGAAGGAAACGATCCCTTCCAGAGACAGGGCAATCAGTCCCAGACGCGACCATTTTGTCTTGCCTGCGGCCCGCTCCTCTGGGTGATAGAGAATGCCTTTCTGCTTGAAACCAGCCCAGGCATAAAGCCCTTTGTTGAATCGGCGCTTGTCGCGCACATGCAGGAAAGCATCCACCGCCGCACGGTTCATCACGCGGAAATCTCCCGCGTTTTCAGGCATTTCGTAGCGCTGGCGGAAATTGACCAGCCAATAGAAAAAGTAACCGCCCAACCGTGTCTTCCAGGACTCCTCACCTCGGGCATCGCGAACGGAATAGACAACATCAAGTTCAGGATCGGCGACGATTTCGTCGATCATCTGCATGGCGACCGCATAGGGGTGCTGCAGGTCGGTATCGATCATCATCGTATAGTCGCCACGGGATTCGCAAAGGCCGGCGTAAAGCGCCATTTCCTTGCCGAAATTGCGGCTCAGCTCGAGGATGCGCCAGTTCCCTTTCAGGGTCGCCTTGAACTGCTCAATACCGTCATCCGTGCTACCGTCATCGACCAGCACCACTTCAAGATCGAATCCGTGCCGCTCTTTCAATTCATCGCCAAAACGGCTGATAAAGGCTGAAAATTGCGCAGCAGATTCCCTTTCGTTCAGGAAAGGGGCTACGACAGTAAAAAGGGACATTCCAATCTCCCAGCAAAGTCCGGCAGTTCAATCAACGGTTCTTGCAAGCGCTCTCGGGCAGAAGCACGGTCAGCGTGAGCGGACGCCCCATGCGCCCCCGCCCGTTCAGCCACGCATAGTCCAGCTTCTCCGCTATACAGAGCCCATAACGTGTGTCAAATCCTTCCGGCACGTCTTCGGTCGCCACCAGCCCATAAGTGCGGATATCGTCGTCCGTCACCCAGGGAGCCAGTCGATTGTCGAAACGCTCCAGCCATGCGGCGCGGGGGATGAGGGTTGCAGCAATGCCCGCGGCCTCTCCGCTGCCAGCAATAATGGCGGGCGGGGCTGAAGGCAGGCCTGCACGCTGTTGCGCGTCATGCCATGTTTGCAAAGCCATATCCCGCAGGGGTTCTATGGGCATGAGCGGCGCCCATGCTTCCGGCCCCTCACCTGAGCGCCAGTAATGCCACTCCCGCTCCGCCGGATAGGCGGCGGCCAGCACCAGCAGCATAAAGGCGTAGAGATAGGCCGCGCTGGGTTTCAGGCGCGCCCTCGCCGAAGACTTAAGTAGGAACACCACGACAAAGGCGGTTGGCGCAAGCATAAAGGCGATCAACCACTGGTCCTTGACCATACCGCCGCCATAGGCGCCTATCGCCGCCGTCAGCAAAAGCGGGCCCAGGGTGGAAAATCCGAGGAATTTTAAAAAGGCTACGTCCGTTTTCGGGTCCGCATCGGCGGTCAGTTCAGCCTTTATGGTTCCAAACCGGGCAAACAATGCAGCTGGCAGCAGCAGGCCAGCGCATTCGAGCAACAAGACCGCCGGGCTGATCAAGTGCCCCCACAGAGAAGCGCCGACCGTTTTTTCCGCACTCACTTCCAAATAGTCCAATGTGGTGACTGGCGCGTGGAACAGCCACCAGAGATGCGGCGAGAAAACGATGAGCGAGACCGCAAGCGACAACGCGATATGCAGCGGCGAAAGCTTCAACCGCAGTTCCCTGCTTGCAAGCAGACCCGCCAGGGCAAAGACCGGAATGAAAGCGAAGGAATATTTGCTCAACATGCCGCCGCCAAGCGCAACACCGGCGAGCAGCGCCATGGCCAGCGAACGTTGTGTGGCGGCACGCCAAACCGCATAGAGGAACATGCCGACAAAAGGCAGTTGCGCGGTGTTGGCGTTCCATTGCGGTAGTTGGGGGCCAAAAAAATAAATGAGAGGCGTCATCAATACAGCCAGCGCAGCTTGTTCAGGCGGGCGAACTGTGCGTAGGAGTTCGTAGATAAACCAGGCTCCTGCAGCAAAAGCCAATCCGGAGAGAAGATAGGGGCTGCCGATCCATCTGCCGCTTGCCTGCCAAATGATTTCCAGTGGCCATATCATCATCGGCGGGTGCCGGTAGATGCCCAGCGGCCATTCCCTTGCCCAGCCCAGCTCTTCCATCGTGTCGACCGGAAGGCCTGAATTGGAAAGAAGCGGGATGATTGTCCAGACGATCACATAGAGCACGAGAAAGAGAAGCACGCCCCTACGGCTTGCCCAAAACATCTCCTGCCCGGTGTCATGCGATTGCGGCATCTGCGCCTCGTTTTCCAAACAAAAATAGCCGCCCGGAAAGAGCGGCTATCTTTAGCAAATCCCGAAGGATCAAACCTTTAGCGCGAGTAGAACTCGACGACCAGGTTCGGTTCCATGATGACCGGGTACGGTACATCGGAAAGAGACGGAACGCGAACATAGGTAGCAACCATCTTATTGTGGTCAGCTTCAACATAGTCCGGAACATCGCGTTCTGCGAGCTGCGAAGCTTCCAGAACGATTGCGAGCTGCTTGGACTTTTCGCGCACTTCAATCACGTCGCCAGCCTTGCAGCGGTAAGACGGAATGTTGACCTTAACGCCGTTCACGCTCACGTGGCCGTGGTTGATGAACTGACGGGCGGCAAAAACGGTAGCAACGAACTTGGCGCGATAAACGATCGCGTCGAGACGGCTTTCCAGAAGGCCGATCAGGTTTTCACCGGTATCACCCTTGCGGCGGTTGGCTTCGTCGAAGATCGCGCGGAACTGCTTTTCGCGGATTTCGCCGTAGTAGCCCTTCAGCTTCTGCTTGGCGCGGAGCTGAACACCGAAGTCGGACAGCTTGCCCTTGCGGCGCTGACCATGCTGGCCCGGACCATATTCGCGACGGTTCACCGGAGACTTCGGACGGCCCCAGATGTTTTCGCCCATGCGGCGGTCAATTTTATACTTAGATGCGTTGCGCTTGCTCATCGCATTTCCTTTCTTATTACAAGTTCTTATGCCGGCTTGTTGCCAAACCGGTTGAAGGAAACACGCCCTCCTCTGAACCTCGATTTAGAGCTTCTGACAGATATCTCTCGAATTTGCGCTCGGAGACATCACGGGACATGTCGTTAAAACACCGGAGACACGAGGCTTCCGGCGTTGGGCGCGTCTTTAGGAGGAAACCGGGTGGTTGTCAAGGCTTTGCCTCACAGGCAGGAGGCAGAATATGCAGCGCAGTTTCATCCCGGCCTCGGGTGGCGCTCCCCCTCGGTTTGGGGCTCCCAATTATTGGCGAAGCAGCTTAAGGTCCTGGCAAAACTGCCCGATGATCAGGAATTTCCACCATGACAGATACCGTGCTTTCCCGCTTTCTCCGCTATGTGCAGATCGATACGCAGTCTGACCCGACATCCTCCACACAGCCGTCGACGGAAAAGCAGAAAGATTTGGGCCGGATGCTGGTTGATGAGCTTCTTTCCATGGGGCTTGCTGATGCTCATATTGATGAACACGGCAATGTCTATGCGACACTGCCAGGCAATACAGAAAAAGATGTGCCGATAATCTGTTTCTGTTCCCACATGGATACAGCGCCTGACTTCACCGGCACGAATGTTAAGCCGCAGATCGTGGAGAATTATCAGGGCGGCGATATTCAGCTCAAAGGCGACCCAGAACAGGTCATCCGCGTTGCAAGCCAGATTGAACTGAAGAACCAGATCGGTAACGATATTGTCACCACGGATGGAACAACCCTGCTGGGTGCTGATGACAAAGCGGGAATTGCGGAAATCATCACGGCCGCCCGGTTCTTTCTGGACAATCCGGATATCAAACACGGGACCGTGAAACTGCTTTTCACCACCGATGAGGAAATCGGTCGTGGAGCCGACAAGGTGGACCTTGAAAAGCTCGGCGCACGTTTCGCCTATACGATGGATGGCGGAACAGCGGGCGGCATCGAGAACGAGACCTTTTCAGCCGACGGCGTGGACATTGAAATCAGCGGTGTCGCAATGCATCCCGGCTACGCAAAGGACAAGATGGAAAACGCCATCAAGATTGCTGGTGATATCGTCTCGCGCTTACCCAGGCCGATCTCGCCGGAACGAACGGACGGCAAACAGGGTTTCATTCATCCGACAGACCTGTCGGGCTCCATGGAAAAGGCCCAGATCAGTCTTATTGTGCGTGATTTCAACGACGAAGGCTTGCGCGAAAAGGAGGATCTGCTTCGCACCATCGTCCAATCGGTCATGGAGGATTATCCGGGATCATCGTTTACGCTCACCGTGAGGGAGCAGTATCGCAACATGAAAGCGGTGCTCGATGAGACGCCCGAGATTGTCGATTATGCAGTTGAGGCCGTGAGGCGCGCCGGCATGGAGCCGCAGCTTGGCTCTATTCGCGGCGGAACGGACGGTTCGCGGCTCTCCTATATGGGCCTGCCCTGCCCCAATATCTTCACCGGCGGCCATGCCTATCACTCACCGCTTGAATGGATCAGCGTTCAGGACATGGAAAAGGCGGTCAAAACCATTATCGAACTGGTAAAAATCTGGGAAGAAAACGCCTGATCGACGATCACTTTGCTGCCGATGTTCTCCCGCCTCAAAAACGTCATGAATCTTCTCCACCAGCCGCTATCCGCGCCACAGCCTTGCACTGAAGCGCCGTGATTGCTTTAAAGACGTCATTCAAAATTCGGGACAAACAATGACATTTCGCATTTTCCGCCAGGTCGCCGCTTTCTTGTCCGGTTTCCTGTTCCTGCTTGCAGCGCAAGGCGCGCTGGCAAACACGGCACATCTGGTGGTCGACACCAAGTCGGGCCGCATACTGGAGGCGCAGGATGCGGAAAAGCTGGTCTATCCGGCTTCATTGACCAAAATGATGACGCTTTACCTGACCTTTGAGGCCATCCGCGATGGCCGGCTTTCATGGGACAGCAAACTCACACTCTCAGAAAATGCGGAGAGCAAAGATCCTTACAAATTTGCCATTGGGGCGGGAAACACCATCACTGTGAAAGAGGCGGTGATGGGAATGATTGTCATTTCCGCCAATGACGCCGCAGTGGCTGTAGCTGAAGCGCTTTCCGGCTCGGAGAAGGCATTTGGCAAAGTCATGACAAAACGAGCCCATCAGCTTGGCATGGTCGACACGGTTTTCACCAATCCTGCAGGCTTACCTGATGAGAGGCAGGTGACCACCGCTGTTGATATGGCGCGCCTTGGCATTGCCCTCATGCGCGATTATCCCAATGAGTTTAAATTGTTTTCCGAGAAATACATGACATTTCGCGGCATGAAACTGCGTGGCCACAATGGGCTCCTCAAGCGCTATCCCGGTGTTGACGGCATCAAGACCGGATACACGAAGGCTTCGGGCTACAATCTTGTCACATCCGCGCGAAAAGGCGGCAAGAATGTTGTCGCGGTTGTTATGGGTGGCAAGACAGCGGCGGAGCGTGATGAAGAAATGGCGGCACTTCTTGACCGTTATCTGGGAAAGCAGCCTGCGCCGCAAAATCCGTAATGCGGGCCTATCCGACATAGGCAAGGCGGGCGGCGATGCGCCAAAACACTATTCAGCGGCCTGGGCCTCTTCAGCTGCATCCGGATTTCCGGGCGCTGTCTCGCGGTCTAGATCAGGAAAGGCGGCGATGCGCTTACCGGAGAAGTCCGTATGCAGCACGATCAGCCCCTGCTCTTCAAAATAGCTTAACAGCCGACGCGCGCGACGGGCTGAATGCGTTCCATATACGCGCGCTATCGCTGCGTCTGACGGGCAGGCTTCGCCCAGAAGCGCCGCTTTGGCCAGAAGCAGGAAAACACCTTGCAGGTCGTCGGTTACGCGAACAGACAGGTCCATGACCTTGCCCCATTCATCGCTCTCGGCTGTTTCGGCATCAACCCCTGACCGGCTGACGGCAGCGCGTCGGCGAAACTCGGACAGCGACATCGGGTTGCCTGCAATGCGGCGCATGCGAGCGCGCACCAGAAAGTCCTGATAAAGTTCGGCGTCTGAACGGAAACCCGCTTCAGGGTTGGACAGGATTTCCTCCAGCACAGCATTCAGCCGCTCTTCCCGCTCCTCAGGCTCAAGCGCGGGTGTCGTCGGGCGTTCTGGCGCGCTTTCAACGACAGCAGCCGGGGCGGCGCGCGAAAGCTCGGCCAGAATATCGGCGGCGGGCCTTGGCTGCGGCGCTGCTCTGCGCTTTGGCGGCTCGCGTAACTCTTCTTCGCTCGGCGTGAAAATCAGATCTTCCACATCCACTTCCGGCTGGGCATTCGGCAGCGGCATCAATTTTGGGCTTGTCGAGCGCGCTGCCGTTTCCACCGGGCCAATGGCGATGGAAACCGGACGTCTGGAAAGCGCAGGCCCCAGCGCCACGAATGCGCCGCGTTGAAGATCGCGGAACATTTCCGCCTGACGCCGCTCCATGCCGAGAAGATCTGCCGCGCGCGCCATGTCAATATCAAGGAAAGTACGTCCCATGAGGAAGTTGGAAGCCTCGGCCGCCACGTTTTTGGCAAGTTTGGCCAGACGCTGCGTGGCGATAACGCCCGCCAGTCCGCGCTTTCGCCCACGGCACATGAGGTTGGTCATAGCGCCGAGTGAGAGCTTGCGCGCATCATCCGGCACATCGCCGCCAGAGGCGGGTGCAAACATCTGCGCCTCGTCCACCACGATCAAAGCGGGATACCAGTAGTCGCGCGCAGCATCGAAAAGCCCGTTCAGGAACCAGCCTGCAGCGCGCATCTGGTTTTCGACATCCAGCCCTTCCAGCGAAAGAACGCATGAAACGCGGTGCTGGCGAATACGATTGGCAATGCCAACCAGCTCGCCCTCGGTGCGCTCACCATCAATCACCACATGACCGTATTTTTCTGCAAGCGTTACGAAATCGCCTTCCGGATCGATTACGACCTGCTGCACCCATTCGGCGCTTTGCTCCAGCAAACGCCGCAAAAGGTGGGATTTGCCTGATCCTGAATTGCCCTGCACCAGAAGGCGCGTCGCCAGCAATTCTTCCAGATCGAGCCCCATGGACGAACCACTGGCCATTCCCATGTCGATACGCGCGGTCACTTTTGCCTTTCGGTGCAGTCAGAAGAAATTGACAGAGATGATTCCCGGAGCCGGGACGGCTTGTTCTATCATATTCGCCTCCGCAGCCAGCAGGTTTGCGGCAAAACCCACAGAACATTGCATGCGCCCCGGTATCTTTATGAAATCCCTTGCATTCGCCGGCCACACAAGGAACTGTGGCAATAGCACAAAGACGATACGCACGGGGATTCATGGACGGCAAAAGGGCAACAATCATACTGATGCGACATGCCCATGCGGCATGGCCGCAGCCTGGAGAGAAAGACTTTGACCGCAGCCTGGACGACGCCGGGCACCGCGAAGCGCGTGAAATGGCGGACAAGCTTGCCGCAGGCGGCGTTGCGCCAACCCGTGTTCTCTGCTCAACGGCCAAACGTTGTCGCGAAACGCTGGCCGCATTTGTGGCCATATGGGAGCAGCAACCGGAATTCATTTATGATGACCGCCTCTACACCGGAGGCCTGCCTGTTTACATAGAAACCGTTACCACCGGACCCGATGAAGGGCCGTTGATGATCCTTGGCCATAACCCCATGATTGAGGATATTTTCGTCTACATGGCCGATGGGCAGGAAGGAGACTTCTTGGGCTATTCCACGGCGGGCCTTGCTATTCTATATCGCGAGGATGGCGACAGCAAATGGACGCTTGACGCATTTCTCCAGCCAACCGGAACTCTTTAAATCAGCGCCTGCGCCTCATATATGCGTTTGGAACGCACGATCGAGCGGCATATTCAGCTTTCGGAAAACTGGCATTGGCATCCATTCTTACAACTATAGGCGATGAAGCAGCTCTTGCGCTTTCCAACCTGGCGGATCGGGCGCGCGATATTACCGACCCCTCCATCAGGCTGGGTGTAACGGGGCTTTCACGCGCCGGAAAGACGGTGTTTATCACCGCGCTTGTACAAGCGTTGTTAAACCGCAGCCGCATGCCGATGTTCCAGGCCATGCAGTCAGGCCGGATATCGAAAGTGCATCTCGACCCGCAACCGGATGACGCAGTGCCGCG
>JBNLGT010000059.1:0-19467 GCA_050306195.1 Ensifer sp. | reverse complement strand
AACGCTTCCATCCCGATCGCTTTCAGGACCAGTGTCGGGTTGGTGGTGCAATCGATGGGTTTCAATCGTGCGACAGCTTCGATGTCACCGGTATCGGCCACAACCGTTGTCATGCCGCGTAGCTGTTCAAGTTTGGATGTCATTTTTACCTCCGGACGCAGCACCATCATTCGGTCCTCGACCGGATATCGATGCCTCTTTTGCCCTGTAGTTAAATCATCGGCGCAGAATAAAAAAGGTCTCCGTTTCTCATTTTGGATTTGTCTGCAATTGAAGGGATCTGCCTGGGTGTTTTTTAAGCGCAAATTGTACGTGACTATATTTTGGTCTGCTTGACATTGCGCGGGAGTTAAGAGAGAATCGTCTCATTGCGGGAGAGCTGGATTAGCCACGCCGAAGGAGCAACCGCCCCGGAAACTCTCAGGTAAAAGGACCGCAATCAAGGAAACACTCTGAAAAGTGAAGCCGCAAGGTTTCCGCCGACGGTGTAAGTGACGTTTCAGGTGAGGCGCGCAAAACTCTCAGGCCTATGACAGAGGGGGCACATTCCGCGAAAGTTCGCGAGAAGGAGTGTGCTCAATGCCTGAAATTCAAAAGAATTCTGTTGCTGTGATCGGTGCCGGCATAACCGGCGTTACCACCGCTTATAAATTGATGAAGCGGGGGTTTAATGTCACCGTTTTTGATCCCAATTCCTACGCCGCCATGGAAACGAGCTACGCCAACGGGGGGCAGCTTTCGGCGTCCAACGCTGAGGTGTGGAACAGCTGGTCGACCGTATTGAAGGGCATCAAGTGGATGCTCAAGCCGGGTGCGCCGCTTCTGGTCAATCCGAAGCCTTCCTGGCACAAACTGAGCTGGATGGGGGAATTTCTCCTGGCGATCCCCAAACATGAGGAAAATACCGTCACCACAGCCCGTCTGGCAGTTGCGGCGCGCAAGCATTTGACTGATATGGCGCGCGATGAAGGTATCGACTTCAATCGCGAAGATCGTGGCATCCTGCATTTCTACAAGACAAAGGACGATTTTGTGGAAGCGCAGGCCGTTACCGCCATGCTGGCTAAAGGTGGTTTGATACGGCGCGAGGTGACGGCCGAGGAAATAAAGTCCATCGAGCCAGCGCTTAAGGGCGATTTCTATGGCGGCTTTTTTACCGAAAGCGATTTTACCGGAGACGTTCACAAATATACCAATGGGCTGGCCGACGCCTGCGCTCGGCAGGGTGTGGAAATGCGTCTCGGCACTGAGGTCGTTGACGCCAAGGCAGGCGCGAATGGCGTCACGCTTTATGTGCGCAAGGGGGAAGGGGAGATTGAGGGCCAACACTTTGGCAAGGTGGTGGTTTGTGCAGGCACCGCTTCGCGCAAGTTGGCTTCCGCCTTTGGCGATCGCGTCAACGTCTACCCGGTAAAAGGCTATTCCATCACCGTCAATCTCAACACAGCGGCTGATCAGGCGGCGACTCCCTGGGTCAGTCTGCTCGATGATGAAGCGAAGATAGTCTCCAGCCGTTTGGGCGCAGACCGCTTCCGCGTTGCCGGAACGGCCGAATTCAATGGTTTTAACAAGGATATCCGCAAGGCGCGCATCGACCCGCTGGTAAAATGGTGCAACCGCTATTTCCCCGAAATGAGCACGCGCCAATTCGTGCCTTGGGCCGGTCTGCGCCCTATGATGCCTGACATGATGCCGCGCGTGAAACAGGGCAAAAACCCGAACGTTTTCTACAATACCGGCCACGGACATCTCGGCTGGACGCTATCGGCCATTACCGCTGAAATGGTGGCGAATATGGTGGGTGTCGCGCGCGAGGAGAAGCCGCGAGGTTATACACCGGTCGTGAAAGAGCTGGCCGCCTGAGTGTTCAGGCGATGGTTTTTGAGTAAGGAAGGCGTCGGATTTGTCCGGCGCTTTATTATGCAGCTTCGTCAAACTCGTTTCGCGCCTGCCGAATAATGTCGTGGTGCTTGTCGGCCCAACGTACAATGCTCAGGATCAAGGGCATCAGGGAAAGCCCGAGTTCGGTCAGAGCATATTCCACACTTGGTGGTTTGGTGGGGTAAACGGTACGGCTGACAAAGCCGTCGCGCTCCAGGTCGCGCAATGTCTGTGTCAGCATGCGTTGCGAAATATCGGGTATTGCGCGGCGCAGGACGCCAAAGCGCTTCGCTTCCGCGCTGAGCTCCAGAAGTATGAGAACGCTCCATTTCCCCGATAGCTTGTCCATAACGTCGCGCACGGGGCAATTTTCCGCATTGAAGCCTGATTTTTCCAACGAAGCTTGAATAAATGATTTTGCCATATTCACATTCGAGTGCCGTCGGTCACTCGCCTTTTGTTGGTAGTTCCTAAAATGTGCCTACTTTACATCCAGAAATCAATCTCTATTTTAATGTTAGTCTCAAAAAGAGACCAATTATCGGATTTTGAGTGTTTGATGCGCACTCGTCATTGAATGGAGATAGAAATGAGCAAACTTCTGGTCACTGGAGCTTCCGGCAAGCTCGGCAAGCAAACGGTCGAATTACTCTTGAAGAACGGCGTAGCCGCCGCAGATATCATTGCGACAACCCGTGATCCTTCCAAAATCAGCGATCTCGCCGCCAAGGGTGTTGATGTCCGCAAGGCCGACTTTGAAGATACCGCCTCATTGGTAGCCGCTTTTTCCGGTGCAGACCGTCTCGCACTCATCTCCACGGACGCAGTCGACGGAACCGATAAGCGCCTGAAGCAGCATCTCAATGCCGTGGAAGCCGCCAAGGCCGCCGGTGTGAAGCACATAATCTATACCTCGATGCCCAACCCGGTGCCCGAATCGAAGGTGACATTTGCCGGCGATCACCGTGGTACGGAAGAGGCGATTAAGGCTTCTGGATTGACCTACACAATCCTCCGCAACACTTGGTATCAGGAAAACCTGCTGATGAGCCTGCCAAACGCGCTGAAGTCCGGCCAGTGGTTCACGTCAGCTGGCGAAGGCCGCACAGCGCATATTGCGCATGCCGATTGCGCAGCTGCCCTTGCCGCCGTGCTGGCGTCTGACGACACGTCAAACCAGACCTACACGCTGACCGGCGGTGAAGCCCTCACCAATAGCCAGATTGCAGCAATCGCAACCGAAGTTCTTGGCCAGCCGCTCGCCGTCATCAACCTGACCGACGAGCAGCTCGCTGAAGGCATGAAATCTGCCGGTGTGCCGGAGCACATGATCCCGTTTCTCATGGGATTTGAAGCCAATACCCGCGAAGGCGGTGTTGACATCGTGACCGGCGATTTCGAAAAGCTGACGGGCAAAAAGCCAACGCCAATCAGCACGTTCTTCGAAGCCAACAAGCAGGCGTTGCTTGCTGGCTGAGTACGTTCTGAAATCGGTAGCGGCTGTCTATTCGGCCGCTGCCGGATGATCCACAACGCCGCGCGCGATCTGGTCTGCCTCAATGGATTCAAACAGTGCGCGGAAATTACCTTCGCCGAAGCCGTCATCGCCCTTGCGCTGGATGAACTCAAAGAAAATCGGCCCAATGACGGTCTTGGAGAATATCTGCAACAGAATTCTCGTCATCCCGCCATTCACGACGCCTTCGCCGTCGATCAGGATGCCGTGTTTGCGCATCCGCTCAACCGGTTCATCGTGGCCGTGAACGCGCTCAAACGACATGTCGTAATAGACGTCCGGCGGTCCCGGCATGAATTTCAGGCCGTTTTCCGCAAGCGTATCCGTGGCGTCATAAATCGCATCGGTTCCCACCGCGATATGCTGAATGCCTTCGCCTTTGTATTTTTTCAGATATTCCTCAATCTGGCTGACATCGTCCTTGGATTCATTCAGCGGAATGCGGATCTTGCCGCATGGCGAGGTTATCGCTCGGCTGACGAGGCCGCTGATCCGCCCATCGATGTCGAAATAATGGATCTGCTTGAAGTTGAAGAGCTCGCGATAAAAGTCCCACCACTTGTCCATATTGCCGCGATAAACATTATGCGTCAGGTGGTCGAGATAATAAAAGCCGACGCCTTCCGGTTTCGGATCACGTTTCCCAAGCCATTCGAATTCGGCGTCATAGGCCGATCCCTTGTCGCCATAAGCATCGACAAAATAGAGAAGCGATCCGCCAATGCCGACGATGGCAGGGACATCAAGCGTCTTGTCGCCACCTTCATAGGGTTCTGCGCCCTTGGAAACGGCGTATTGAAAGGCATGCTCGGCATCCACAACCCGCCAAGCCATGGACGGCGCACAGGGCCCGTGCTGCTCAACGAAGCGCATGGCGTGGCTATTCGGCTCGGCGTTCACAATGTAATTGATGTCGCCCTGCCGCCAGACGGTGATTTTCTTGGTCCTGTGACGCGCGACGGGGCTGTAACCCATGCGCTCAAAAAGCGTTTCGAGTTTTTCGGGTTCCGGATGTGCAAATTCGACAAATTCAAATCCATCTGTGCCGGCCGGGTTGTCAGTATTTATCTCAGCTGGCGGTGCATTATGCGGAAACGGACCCATGACGTCTCTCCTCATTTTGAGTTATATGCACAGTATGAACCGCCTTTAGGGAAATGTTCTTGCAATATTGGGTTCATTGCGGGAAAGTATGCACGGATCATGTAAGAATGGGCGTTATTGCGCAATGAGTGAGCATCTTGACAGATATGACCTGCATATTCTTGCCGAATTACAAAAGGACGGCCGCCTCACCAATAATGAGTTGAGCGAACGGATTGCTCTTTCGCCGTCGCAATGTTCGCGCAGGCGTTCGCGGCTTGAGGGGGAGGGCTATATTCGTGGCTACCAGGCGCAGCTTGACCGGGAAAAGCTTGGTCTTGATCTGCTGATCATCATTTCGGTGACTTTGGCCACGCATAATCGCGACAATGCCCAGCGCT
The DNA here is from genome assembly GCA_050306195.1 of Ensifer sp. Lineage (GTDB taxonomy): Bacteria > Pseudomonadota > Alphaproteobacteria > Rhizobiales > Rhizobiaceae > Ensifer_A. Next base: position 14,586 of record JBNLGT010000059.1, on the reverse strand, counting down.
TTGCAAGGCTGGTCAACAGCCTGCCTGAAGTGCTCGAAGCCTATTCGCTGACGGGCGAGATGGATTACCACCTGAAAGTCGCAACACGCGGACTTTCCCACTTGTCGCAATTCGTCAACGACGTGCTTCTACCGCACGAATCCGTGCAGCATGTCAAAACCTCAATCGTATTGAATGCCCTGAAAGACTTCGAGGGCTACGAGGTCAGCTGAGTTTTAGAAGCTTGGCCGCGTTCTCTTTCAAAATCAGCGGGCGCACCTCGTCCTTGATATCGATCTTCTCAAAATCGCTCAGCCAGCGCTCCGGCGAAATCATTGGCCAGTCGGAGCCGAAGAGCATCTTGTCTTTCAGCAGCGTATTGGCATAGCGGATCAGGATCGGCGGGAAATATTTCGGCGACCAGCCGGACATGTCGATATAGACATTCGGCTTGTGGGTGGCGACGGAAAGCGCTTCTTCCTGCCACGGGAAGGAGGGGTGCGCCATCACAATCGGCATATCCGGAAAGTCTACAGCCACATCATCAAGATGCATCGGATTGGAAAATTTCAGCCGCATGGCGTTGCCGCCGCGCATGCCGGATCCCACGCCGGTCTGGCCGGTATGAAACAGCGCAATCGCCCCGTATTCCTGCAACACTTCATAAAGCGGATAGGCCAACGGGTCGTTCGGATAAAAACCCTGATAGGTCGGGTGAAACTTGAAGCCCTTGATGCCGAAATCTTCAATCAATCGCCGTGCCTCGCGCACGCCCATTTTCCCCTTGTGTGGATCAATCGAAGCAAAGGGGATCAGGATGTCGCTGTTTTCGGCAGCAAGCTCGGCCACTTCTTCGTTCTTGTATCGCCGGTAGCCGGTATAGCTTTCCGCGTCGACCGGAAAAATCACCGCAGCAACATTCTGCTTGCGATAATGTTCCGCTGTTTCCGGCACGGTTGGCGGATGTTCCCACGCCGCGCGAAAATAGGTGGCCATGGTCCGTTGAAGATCATCATAGCCGTCATCGGGATGACAGCCGCAGCCTTCTTCCGCATGCGTGTGGAAGTCAATCGCGCGTACTTTCGAAATATCGACCATGATCTCCTCCTCGAAACCGGTTGTGAGATGTATTCCCCTTGGTTTGGTTTGTAGCCACGTAGATAGTTATGGTCAATAACTATTGCGGCCCGCATAGCGGTTAGGTCATCGGAATGCCCCCTCGCCATCTGTTCACACAGTTCGCCCGAAATCCAGATATCAATTTACCGCTATTGTGCCTTTTCAAGCCGATGACGCCATGAGACAAATGATAGCGATCAACCAGGCTGGAGAGGGTCTTCATGAACACGCATCTTTCAAAGCGCCGCATTGTCGACCTCACGAAAGAGGTTCGCTACAACGCTGATGATCCCGGCTTCATGCGGGTTCGCATCAAGCACAAGCCGCACAGGAAGGGCCGATTGCTGGTTCGTCTCCTGGGTTTGCCATTTGGCCTTATGCCGAAGGATTTTGAAGGCTGGGCGGATGACACGATCACCAAGATGGGTGTGCATTCCACCACCCATATCGATGCGCCATGGCACTATGGCTCCACCGGGCCTGACGGCAACCGCTTGCCGACAATCGAGGAAATTCCGCTTGACCTCTGTTTTGGACCGGGCGTGGTCTTCGACATGACGCACAAGGCGGACGGCGAGCCGATTACCGTTGCCGATATGGAAAAATCGCTGGCGGAAAGCGGTGCGCAAATATCAGATGGCACAATCGCGCTTATCAGGACTGGCCGCGACAAATATCTGGGACAAAAGGACTATTGGCAACGCGGCACAGGCATGAGCGAGGAGGCCACGGAATGGCTTCTGGATCGCGGCGTCAAAGTGGCTGGCGTTGACCAATGGGGTTGGGATCTGCCGTTCAAGGTGCAGATTGCACAAGCCAAAAAGGATGGCGGCAAGACCCGTTTCTGGGAAGGACATCTGGTTGGCCGCAAACGGCCTTATTGGCACATGGAGCAGCTTTGCGGGCTGGACCAGTTGCCAAGCCACGGTTTTGAAGTGGGCGTCTTCCCGCTCAAACTCAAAGGGGCCTCTGCGGCTCCGGCGCGCGTGGTTGCCTTCCTGCCTGAATAGAAATGCTTATTGGGCGAGCCGCTCGGCCACGCGCTCCACACCCATCACATAGCCCGGTGTGCCCTTGCCGGCGATCTGCTCATCTGCGCGCAACGCTACATAAGAGTGATGGCGGAATTCCTCGCGTGCGTGACTATCGGAAATATGCACCTCAATCACCGGGCCTTCGAACGTGTTGAGCGCATCAAGGATCGCAACCGATGTATGCGTATAGGCGGCAGGGTTGATCACGATGCCAACGCCATCTTCGCGTGCTTCGTGAATCCAGTCGATAATCTGGTGTTCGGCATTCGATTGCAAAAAGCGGATCGAATAACCCAGCGCCTCGGCCCGCTCCCGGCAAGAAGCCTCAACATCCGCCAGCGTCTCACGCCCATAAATTTCCGGCTGCCGCTTGCCAAGCAGGTTCAAATTGGGACCATTCAAAATGTAAATCAAACCCGGCACTGCCAAGCCTTTCTCCGCAGCTTTTCAACGATGCGCATCATCGGCCATGGACCGAAAGCGCATAGGTTTGTCCGATATAATGGTGGACCCGTCAAGCGCATACACTGCCTTGGAAATGAAGTGAAAATGTCTGGATAAAAATGGTGCCGCTTACGTGACTCGAACACGTGACCCCATCATTACGAATGATGTGCTCTACCAACTGAGCTAAAGCGGCATTCACCGTCAGGGCTTATGGCCCCGAGCTTTTGTGACGCGCTGATACCCGCTTAGAGGGCTGATTTCAAGTCGTCTCTTTCTGCTCGGGGCAAAAAAATGCTGTCCGACGGATTATCCGGCCAATTTGGCTTTTGCCGCCAGATATTCGCGCTCAAGGCGATCGACCAGCGCAGCGGTCGAACTGATCTCCTTCACCGCGCCAATACCCTGTCCGCAGCCCCAGATATCTTTCCAGGCTTTCGCGCCGGTCACGGCTGCGTCGAAGTCCATCTGGCTGACATCGCCTTCGGGAAGGTTGTTGGGGTCCATGCCCGCTGCGGCAATGGAGGGCTTGAGATAGTTGCCATGCACGCCGGTGAAATAGTTGGAATAGACAATGTCGTCGGCGTTGGAATCGACGATCATCTGTTTGTAGCCGTCTACGGCGCGCGCTTCATGCGTGGCGATAAAGGGCGAGCCGATATAGGCCATGTCAGCGCCCATCGCTTGCGCCGCGAGAATAGCGCCGCCATTGGCAATCGAGCCGGAAAGAAGCAACGGTCCGTCAAACCATTCGCGAATTTCCTGGATAAGAGCAAAAGGCGAAAGCCGCCCGGCATGCCCACCTGCGCCAGCTGCAACGGCAATCAGCCCGTTGGCCCCCTTGCGGATGGCGGAATTGGCATGGCGGTTGTTGATAACATCATGCAGCACAATACCGCCATAGGATTGGATGGCCTGATTGACTTCCGGCACCGCACCCAGCGATGAAATGACAATCGGCACCTTGTATTTCACGCACATGCGCAAATCATGTTCCAGCCGCTTGTTGGATGTGTGCACGATCTGGTTGACCGCGAAGGGCGCTGCAGGCCTGTCGGGATTTTTCGCGTTATGGCTTGCCAGTTCCTCGGTGATCTGGGCGAGCCATTCGTCAAGCTGGCTTTCCGGGCGCGCGTTCAAAGCCGGAAACGAGCCGACTACGCCAGCCTTGCATTGCGCCAGCGTTAATTCCGGGTGGGAAATAATAAATAGCGGTGATGCGACGACGGGAATACGAAGGTTCTCGGTCAAAACAGGTGGCAGCGCCATATTTCCTCCCAGAAGTTTACGTTTACGCTCACGTAAATCATCTAGCAGAGCTTTGAGATGTTGAAAAGTGCGCGAGGCGCAAAAATAGGGCGGCTCGCATTCAGCAAATATCGCCATGAAGCATGTGGCAATTCTTTGTCAAAGCCTTGCGTATACGGCCGGTAGAGATTACCGCTGCACGAATATTTGTTGTGATTGTCGAGAACTGGAATGCCGCCAATTGGCTTCCGTGTTAAAACAGTCGGAATCAATGGCTGATCTGACGCGACTGGAGAAGACCGGACTTGAAAGGTTTAGAAGCTGCCATCAGAAATGCGCTGGCTAAAGCGGGCGAGACAGACGCCCAAACGCGTGCTCGCATTTATCAATCTGCACGTTCCGCGCTGGAAACGGGTTTGCGCAAGCAGGGCATTGATAACCCTGCTATTGTCGGCCAGCAACGCCACAGGCTGGAAGCGATTATAGAGCTGATCGAGCGTGAAGAGCGCCAGCGATATCCGGAACCGGAACGTTTCGTAGAAGAACCCGCCAGCTCCTTTGTTTCCGAAGAGCCTGAAATCACGCACGCTCCTGAAGCTGAGAAGGTTGAAGCCCCGCCGCAAGTTGAATCCGCGCCCGAGGTGCATGCGCGCACACCTGGGATGCCTGCGGAAGACGGCGCGTATGTCGAAGTTTCGCAGGACGCCGCCTTTCTCGGAGGTGTGGCTGGTGAAGGGCGGATGAGCGAGGCGGCTTTTGACGAACCCGCAGGGGTAACAGGCCATATCGAACATGAGGGCGAAGCTGCCCATGTCGGAAATGAAGCCGCGCTGGCCGAGCCCGCTGAGCCGGTAACAAGGCCTGCGCCCGCGAAAAAGCGCCGTCGCTGGCGCGCACGTGCCTTTTCACTTGTTATCCTGATTGCATTTGGCGCTGCCGCCTACTGGTGGGCGGAAAGCTCCGGCCTTCTCTTGAGCCCGCAAGAGCGCGACACGGCTGTGCGCAATCCGCCGCCAACTGCCTCGGATGAAGATTTTGAAGTGCCCGGACTGCAATCCTTCAAGCCTGAGCAGGGGTTCGGTGAGGGGTGGGTGTCCGTTTTTGAGCCTGCCGCGTCCGCCGCGCTGAAACGAGGCGTTGATGTGGGAACCGAATTCAAACGTGATGGCGATACGCAATATCTGGTGGTCAGCGCGCCTGCTGGCGGATCCGATAGCGCAATCTCGGTTGATTTACCGCAGTCGCTGCTGCGCCAGATGGCCGGCCACCGTTCTATGATTGCGGTTACAGCGCGCGGTTTGTCGGCCAATGATCAACTGTCCGTGGCTTGCGAATTTGCTGGCTCGGACGGTTGCGGCAACCATCGGTTCAAATTGACCGACGACCGGGCTGACCTGATATTTGAAGTTGATACGCCTGCCGAAGCGGCTGACAGCGGCAAGGGCGCCATCGTTATCAATGTTGCAGCAGGTGGTGCGGATGGCGAGGTCGAGCTCTACGGTATACATATAGCGCCCGACGCCGCCACCCTGAACGGCGCCTGAGTTGTTCTAATCGAGCAGATCGGGTCCTTGTCCGATGACCTGATGATCGATTTCGCCAATTGCGGCCCGGTCCTTCCCGTCATATTGCAGATGAAGCAATATGTGGCGGATGATATTGAGACGCCCGCGGCGTTTGTCGTTCGTCCGCACCACTGTCCACGGCGCATGCCCGCTATGGGTTTCCAGCATCATCTGGTCGCGCATGTCCGTATAGTCGTCCCACTTGTTGAGCGCGGCAATGTCCATGGGTGAAAGCTTCCATGTCTTCAGTGGATCATGCCGACGGTCGTGGAAACGCTTCAGCTGCATTTCGCGACCGATATTCAGCCAGAATTTGAAGAAGTGAATGTCATCCTCGATGATCATCTCTTCAAATTTGGGAACAGCTTTCAAAAAAGCGCGATGTTCCTCCGGGGTGCAAAATCCCATGACCGGCTCCACACCGGCACGGTTGTACCATGAACGGTCGAAAGCCACGAATTCTCCCGCGGAGGGAAAATGCTCAACATAACGCTGGAAATACCATTGTGTACGCTCTTTGTCCGTTGGCTTGGGCAGTGCGACGAAACGGGCCGAGCGCGGGTTCATGTATTGTAGCGTCGCCTTGATGGAGCCGCCTTTGCCTGCGGCGTCCCGGCCCTCAAAAATAGCCATGACCCGGCCACCGGTCTTCTGTAGCCAGTTTTGAACCTTCACCAGTTCCTTCTGCAGCTGGTAGAGCTCGCGCTCATATTTCTCATATTTCAGCTTTTTGTCGTAGGGATAATCGCCGGAAGCGAGGGCTTCGTCTTTTACCCAGTCGGGCAGTTTGGGGTCATCGACATCGAAGATTCGTGTTTTACCGCGAATAAAGATTTCTGTTGCCCTGTTTTCAGTATCGCTCATCTGACCCATCATTTTTGTGACTTTTGGTATAACTCAAAAGAGATGGCCATAATGGCGGTGGGAATTCAAGCCGATGGGACAAAACTGTCATATGAATCGAATAGAAATGGTTGCGAGTGACTTGTCGGATCGCAAAAGTCATACAGATTAATGGTTTTACGCCGATAAGGCATGGCGTGAAGGCTGAAGGTTCGCGGCAGGTCTTGCTGGGTCCCGCAGATGATTGAAACATGATATGGCGGGCAGGGGATAAAAGTTTGGCAGAGACAGGAATGGAAAATGAAAATAATCCTGGCGGGCGCAGCGGTCGCGACTGGCTGCTCGTCGGCCTCGCCGTTCTGGCTGCAGCGCTTGCTGCGTCATTAGGCGTTCATTGGGGCGCGTCTGTTCTTTTTGCATCCCTGGCTGCAGCCGCTGTCCTTCTGCCGGGCTCGAGCCGCCGCAAGCTTGCGACCAATGTGACCCATCGTCCAGGCGAGGGCGAATGGCTGGCGGGGGTGACTGCCGCGCTTTCCGCAACCGATATGCCGCTTTATTTGCTGGACGGCCAGGAAAACATCATTTTCGAAAACAAGGCTGCTGCAGCGGCATTCGGGACAGCCCTAATCGGCCAGCATGTCAGTTTGCGCAACCGTTCGCCAGCCATTCTGGATATGATCCGCGAGACGATCACGACAGGGAAATCCACGAATGTGGAATATTCCGAGCGCCTGCCCTCCACCCAGGTTTATCTCGTCCATTGCGCCGCTGTTTCGCTGCCAGCGCATCGCGCGCAGAGGCATGTTTATTTTCTTCTCTCCTTTCGCGACATTTCCGAAGCGCGTCGCCTGGACCGTATGCGCTCCGACTTCGTCGCCAATGCCAGTCACGAGCTACGCACGCCATTGGCGGCACTGGGCGGCTTCATCGAGACCCTTCAGGGGCCAGCCCGCAATGACCCGAAAGCGGCGGAAAAATTTCTCGGCATCATGATGGAGCAGGTCGCGCGCATGAACCGCCTGGTCGACGACCTGCTGTCATTGTCCAGATTGGAACTCAAAGCGCATAATGCGCCCTCCGACAGGGTTGATGTCGGCTCCCTGCTCCAACAGGTATGTGACGGTCTTGCGCACCTGGCCAAGGATCTGGATGTCGAATTGAAACTCGATCTGCCTGATGATCCTGTGACGGTTCAAGGCGACCGCGATGAGCTGGTTCAGGTATTTGAAAACCTCATCCAGAATGCCTGCAAATACGGGCAGGAGGGAAAGAAAGTTGAAATCAGCGTCAGCGGCGGGGAGGCGCCGCCGGTAGAGGTGACCGTGCGCGACCATGGTCAGGGAATACCGGCTGAACATATTCCGCGCCTGACCGAACGTTTTTATCGGGTCAATGTAGAGGCGAGCCGTTCAAAAAAAGGCACCGGCCTCGGCCTTGCCATCGTTAAACATATTCTGACCCGGCACCGCGCGCGGCTCATAATCAACTCAAAGGTGGGCGAGGGCTCGTCTTTTACGGTTCGTTTTTGACACATTAATTTCAGAGCCTGATTTATGTCTGAATTAAATGCAATAAAAACAAATACATAATGTGTCACAAATGTTTCATCGAAGTGACATAAAAGGTAAGCCGTGGCCGGTTAGACAGTGCCCAGCCTAGTGGAAGGCAAACGGCGGTTGAGCCGCCGGACCATGAATTCAAGCCCATTGTGGGGAGACAATTATGAACGCACTCAAGATAACTATCGCCGCGCTCGCAGCATCTGCTGCATTTGCTGGCGCCGCCGTGGCGCGCGACAACATTCAGATCAAGGGTTCTTCGACCGTCCTGCCTTACGCCTCCATCGTTGCTGAAGCATTCGGCGAAAACTTCGATTTCCCGACCCCGGTTGTTGAAGGCGGTGGATCCGGTGCAGGCCGCAAGGCGCTTTGCGAAGGCGTTGGCGAAAACACGATCGACATTGCCAACTCGTCTTCTCGCATCAAGCAGTCCGACATTGACAATTGCGCTGCAAACGGCGTTACCGAAATCCAGGAAGTTCGTATCGGCTACGACGGCATCGTATTTGCTTCCGATATCAATGGCGCATCTTTCGCTTTCACACCGGCTGACTGGCACAAGGCCATCGCCGCCAAGGTTGCTATCGATGGCAAGCTCGTTGACAACCCTTACAAGAAGTGGAACGAAATCCGCTCTGACCTTCCTGATCAGGAAATCCTCGCTTTCATTCCGGGCACCAAGCACGGCACCCGCGAGGTTTTCGATGAAAAGGTTATTGCTGCTGGCTGTGAAGAAGACGGCACATTCGAGCTGCAGCTCGCTGCCGCTGCCGACGACAAGAAAGTCGCAGGAAAGGCTTGCATGCAGCTCCGCACGGACGGTGTTTCCATCGATATCGACGGCGACTACACTGAAACGCTCGCTCGCGTTGACGCCAACAAAAATGGCCTTGGCGTGTTCGGTCTGTCCTTCTACCAGAACAACACCGACAAGCTTCAGGTTGCCACCATGTCTGGCGTAACGCCGTCTGTTGAAACGATTGCTTCCGGGGAATATCCGGTTTCCCGCCCGCTGTTCTTCTACGTGAAGAACGCACACCTCGACGTGATCCCGGGTCTCCAGGAATATGTTGAGTTCTTCGTTTCCGACGAAATGGCGGGTCCTGACGGTCCGTTGGCCGCTTACGGCCTTGTTTCCGACCCGGAACTGGCAAAGACGCAGGAAGCTGTTGCTAACCGCGTGCCGATGGCTTCCCTGAACAACTAAGTCTGGCAATGAAAACGGCTGGTGGCGTATGTTGCGCCCCCAGCCATCTTTTTACGGGGAAATGTAAGACATGAGTGCCGGTTTCCTGATTTTGATTGTGCTGGGCATTGCCGTGCTCGGCTTTGTTTTCGGGAGACAGCGAGCGCTCGCCCTGGCCGAACGCGACGGACAAAAGTTGCATTCCTTGCCGGGTTACTACGGACAGTCTGTTGCCTTGTTCGCAGCCGTTCCAGCGCTTTTGTTGATGGGCGCATGGCTCTTTGTTCAGCCGATTCTCATTGAGACAAATGTCAGCGGTATGATCCCCGATAGCGTGATCCCGGACGGCGGAGCGCGCAGCTTGGTCATGGCCGATGTTCGGCGCATAGCCGATGGCCTCGACATTCTCGCCGGGAATGGTGGTTTGAATGAGGATGATTTGGCAAAGATGCAGGCTGATTTGCCGAGCATCCGCACCCGTCTTGCAGAAGCCGGTATTGCACTTGGTTCGGATGTTCCCTCGCAAGTGTTCGATGCAGCGAGAACGTTCCGTGACAGCCAGCAGCTTGGCTCAACCTTCATGGCCGCCGCTGTTGTCATTCTTTCTCTGGCTCTCGCAATTGGCTCCTATATCCGCATACGGCCGCAGATGCGCGCCCGCAATGTCAGCGAAGCCTTTATAAGATCGCTTTTACTTGGTTCTTCTCTGGTTGCGATCCTCACGACATTTGGCATTGTCGCGTCACTACTGTTTGAATCCGTGCATTTTTTCCAGATGTATCCTGCAAAGGATTTCTTCTTCTCAACTGTCTGGAACCCGCAGTTCCGCGGTGGTTCGGACCTCGGAATTCTACCGCTGCTTTGGGGCACGATCTATGTTTCATTCTTCGCGCTGCTGGTTGCCGTGCCGCTTGGTCTGATGATTGCAATCTATCTCGCCGAATATGCAGGCCGCACCGTTCGCAGCCTTGCCAAGCCGGCCATTGAAATTCTCGCAGGTATCCCGACGATCGTTTATGGTCTCTTTGCTCTGATCACGGTCGGTCCGTTCCTCCGTGACTGGCTTGCCCAGCCACTGGGCCTCGGTAATTCGTCCTCCTCTGTTCTGACCGCTGGCCTTGTCATGGGCATCATGCTCATCCCGTTTGTCAGCTCGCTGTCCGATGACATTATCAATGCGGTTCCCCAATCACTGCGCGACGGTTCCTATGGGCTGGGCGCAACGCAGTCGGAAACGATCAAGCAGGTGATCCTGCCCGCGGCGCTTCCCGGTGTGGTTGGCGCTATCCTGTTGGCCGCCAGCCGCGCGATTGGCGAGACCATGATCGTGGTCATGGGGGCGGGCGCTGCCGCCAGGCTTGGCCTCAATCCGCTGGAAGCGATGACCACCGTGACGGTCAAGATCGTAAGCCAGCTGACCGGAGACACCGAATTTGCCAGTCCGGAAACACTGGTCGCCTTCGCGCTGGGCCTCACACTCTTCGTCTTCACATTGGGGCTGAACATCCTCGCCCTTGTTATTGTCCGTAAATATCGGGAGCAGTACGACTGATGACCGACGTCACCTCAACGCTCTCCGACGCCAGCCCGCGCCAGATCGGCGGATCGCTGCTTGTTCTCGACAAGCGCACTAAAAAGCGCAATGCCGCCGAAGCGCGCTTCCGGCTGATGGGGCAAATTGCTGTCCTCATTGGTGTGTTAGCCCTGGTTGGTCTCCTGACCTCCATCCTGACGAACGGCTTGTCGTCGTTCCGACAAACTTACATCTCGCTTGATATTCATCTGGACGAAAAGAAACTGGACAAGGCTGGCGACCGGGACCCGGGCAAAATAGCCAAGGTCACCACATTCGGCTATGCGCCGCTCATCTCCAAGGCGCTGGAAACGGCGATGAAGGATGCCGGTATTACTGTTGACGGTTTGAATGCAAAAAAAGCATCCGAATTGTTGTCAAAAGAGGCTGCAGCCACAGTGCGGAAGTATGTCCTCGCGGACACGTCGGTCATTGGACAGACAGTATCCTTCAATCTGCTGGCGTCCGGTCGCATCGACGGCTACTACAAAGGCCGCGTGACGATGGCGAGCGCGAAACTCGACCGCAATATTTCTCCAGAACAACTCATGCTGGCCGACAAGCTGAAGCAAGCCGGTATTCTGACGACATCGTTCAACTGGGTTTTTTTCACCGCGCCAGATGCCTCCGACACACGGCCTGAAGCCGCTGGTCTTGGGGTCGCCATTCTCGGCTCGGCTTATATGATGCTCATCGTTCTGGTCCTGTCGCTTCCCATCGGCGTGGCCGCGTCGATCTATCTGGAAGAATTTGCGCCGCAGAACCGGCTGACGGATATGATTGAGGTGAACATTGCCAACCTCGCAGCTGTACCGTCTATTGTATTCGGTATTCTGGGCCTTGCTGTGTTCATCAATTTTGCAGGCCTGCCGCAATCGGCGCCTGTGGTCGGTGGTCTGGTTCTGACGCTGATGACATTGCCGACCATCATCATCGCGACCCGCGCCGCGCTGAAAGCCGTGCCGCCGTCCATTCGCGACGCAGCACTTGGCGTGGGCGCGTCCAAGATGCAATCCATCTTTCACCACGTCCTTCCGCTTGCCATGCCAGGCATTCTGACCGGCACGATCATCGGTCTTGCGCAGGCGCTTGGTGAAACCGCTCCGCTGTTGTTGATCGGCATGGTTGCTTTTGTGCGCGAGTATCCCGGAGGGCCGCCGGAAGGGTTCTTCGATCCGGCGTCAGCGCTGCCTGTGCAGGTTTATAACTGGACCCAGCGTGGCGACCCGGCGTTTGTGGAGCGTGCGTCTGGTGCGATTATCGTCCTTTTGATGTTCCTGATTGCCATGAATCTGGTCGCCGTCGTGCTTCGCCGCCGCTTTGAGCGTCGTTGGTAAAATGGAGTGCTGGCCATGAATGACGCATCAATGAATAATGTACTGGTAAGTAACTTGAAAACGACGACGAAAGCAGACGTCATGACAGACACGAAGATTTCCGCCCGCAACGTTCAGGTTTTCTATGGCGAGAAACACGCAATCAAGGATGTGAATATTGAAATCCGTCCGCGCTCTGTCACAGCTTTTATTGGCCCATCCGGCTGTGGAAAGTCGACCTTCCTGCGCTGCCTCAACCGCATGAATGACACGATCGATATCTGCCGTGTGGAAGGTGATATCGCGATTGACGGCGAGAATATCTACGATCCTAAGGTCGATCCGGTGCAACTGCGCGCCAAGGTTGGCATGGTGTTTCAGAAACCCAATCCGTTCCCCAAGTCAATTTATGAAAACGTTGCCTATGGTCCCCGCATCCACGGTCTTGCGCGCAAGAAATCCGAGATGGATGAAATTGTTGCGACCGCGCTGCAGAAGGCGGGCCTTTGGAATGAGGTGAAGGATCGCCTCGACGCGCCGGGCACCGGCCTTTCCGGCGGCCAGCAGCAGCGCCTGTGTATTGCCCGCGCCGTCGCCGTCAGCCCCGAGGTCATCCTCATGGACGAGCCCTGTTCCGCGCTCGACCCGATTGCGACCGCCAAGGTGGAGGAACTGATCCACGAGCTGCGTGAAAACTATACGATTGTCATCGTTACCCACTCCATGCAGCAGGCCGCCCGCGTTTCTCAGCGCACCGCGATGTTCCACTTGGGCGAACTGGTGGAAGAAGATGATACGGACAAGATGTTCACCAATCCCGATGACCAGCGCACACAGGACTACATCATGGGGCGCTTCGGCTAGGCCACAAGCCGGTTAACATCGCATCCCGTGATTTCAGGAAGGCAAAAACGCTATGAGTAATTCGCACATCACGACCGCCTATGACGAAGAGCTGAAATATCTGTCCCGCCGTATTTCCGAAATGGGCGGTCTGGCGGAGCAGATGGCTGCCGACGCGGTGCGCGCATTGGTGACCGGCGATGTCGGGCTCGCTCAGAAGGTCATTTCTGAAGATGTTGTTCTGGACAACGCCGAACGGGAAATCATTGATAAGGCGGTCCTTACGATTGCTAAGCGTCAACCCATGGCGGCGGACCTGCGTGAAATCATGGGTGCAATCCGCATCGCAGCAGACCTTGAGCGTGTTGGCGACCTTGGCAAGAACAACGCCAAGCGCGTCATCGCGATCCAGCAATCAGGCGTTCCGCGTGCGCTGGCGCGGGGGCTGGAGCACCTGTCTGAGCTCGCGCTCGTGCAATTGAAGGAAGTACTGGACGTTTACGCGACCCGCTCGGCTGAAAAGGCAGAGTCGATCCGTGATCGTGACGAGGAAATCGACGCCATGTACACCTCGCTTTTCCGCGAGCTGCTGACCTATATGATGGAAGATCCGCGCAACATTACCCCCTGCACGCATCTTCTCTTCTGCGCCAAAAATCTGGAACGTATCGGCGATCACGCAACCAACATCGCTGAATCCATCTATTACATCACGACCGGCCATCAGCCTGAGGGTGAACGTCCGAAGCATGATGACAGCGTTTCGGTGGCGGTGTCCCCGGATACCTGAGCCGGCGTGCTGAATAAGGATCGACTGACATGTTGCCGAAAATCACCGTTGTTGAAGACGAGGAAGCCCTGAGTGTTCTCCTGCGATACAACCTGGAGGCGGAAGGATATGATGTTGAAACCATCCTTCGTGGCGATGAAGCCGATATCCGCCTACAGGAACAGGTGCCTGATCTCCTGATCCTCGACTGGATGCTGCCCGGCGTTTCCGGCATCGAGCTTTGCCGTCGCCTGCGCCAGCGCAATGAAACCGAGCGTATGCCGATTATCATGCTGACAGCCCGTGGTGAGGAGAGCGAACGTGTGCGCGGCCTTTCCACCGGCGCTGACGACTATGTTGTCAAACCCTTCTCGACGCCGGAACTGATGGCGCGCGTGCGCGCCATGCTTCGGCGCGCCAAGCCGGAAGTGCTTTCAAGCGTTCTGAAATGCGGTGATATCGAGCTGGACCGTGACAGCCACCGTGTTCACCGCAAGTCGCGGGAAATTCGGTTGGGACCAACGGAATTTCGTCTGCTTGAATTTTTCATGGCAGCGCCCGGTCGGGTCTTCTCCCGCGCCCAGCTTCTGGATGGTGTTTGGGGTCACGACATTTATGTCGACGAACGCACTGTCGACGTTCATGTCGGGCGTCTGCGCAAAGCGCTGAACATATCCAACATGAAGGATGTTATCCGCACCGTGCGCGGCGCAGGCTATTCGATGGAAAGTTGAAGGCCTCTCAAAGTAGGTGCGGACGCCGCGCATTGCGGGGCTCTTGCGGCTCTCCAGCCAGACACCCGTCCCCTTGATTGACTTGCTTTCGGGCAGTCAATATCGTCACTCCAAATCGGCAAATCCAACATGCCCGGCAATCGGGCAGGGAAAGAATGGGGGTGCTTTCAGGCCACTTTTCTTCCAGTCAAAAAGACGAATATCGCCGGGAGGAACGAATGATATTGACGGAAACCCAAGAGGCTATACGCGACATGGTGCGCCAGTTTGCTGGCGACCGCCTTGCCCCAACTGCAGAACACCGCGACCGAACAAGATCATTCCCGCGCGAAGAGCTTCTGGAAATGGGCGAGCTTGGCCTCATGGGCATGCTG
>JBNLGT010000058.1:0-20204 GCA_050306195.1 Ensifer sp. | reverse complement strand
GTCAGTGCAGCAGGCAGTGATCTTACGCCCGTGCAATTTGCAGCTCTTGTGCAGGTGAGGGCCAATCCCAGTTTGGATCAGGCGACCCTTGCAGGTATGATTGCCTTTGACCGCGCCACCATCGACGGCGTCGTAGATCGGTTGGCTGAGAAGGGACTTGTGGAGCGAAAGCCCAGCAACCGGGATCGCGCCCCAAGGAATTGAGCATAACGGCTGATGGGCTCGCGCTTTGGGACATCTGGGGCCTGCAATCCTTTCCGCACAGGAACTTCTGCTCAGCGGGCTTACGCCGGAAGAAGGCAACCGAAGGGGCAAACGAATTAAGCCGCGCGCCCATTCGAACAAGCGGCAATAAACAAGGACCGGGCGGAGCTGAAAAGTAGGGCTGCATGGTGACACACAGACATGATCAACAAACCTACCCGCCGCTGAACACGCTTAAGCCGGTTGCCGAAAACATCTGGATTGTCGACGGACCGGTGATCGACTTCGGCCCGCCATTGATGAAAATGTCGTTTCCAACGCGCATGACCGTCATCAGGCTGGAAGGCGGACTTTTCGTTCATTCGCCCACCCATCTGGCTGGTGGTCTGAAAACCGAGATCGAAGCGCTTGGGACCGTGCGCTGGATCATAGGCCCCAACCGGATTCATTATTGGTGGATACGCGATTGGCACGCGGCCTTTCCTGATGCTGAAGTTTGGCTTGCGCCGCGTATTCGCGAGCAGGCGGGCGACCATATCGATTTTGAAACGCTAGAACTGAACCGGGAAGGTGGATATGCGTGGGACGGAGAAGTTCATACCCTTCCCATCAGCGGAAGCTATATGACCGAGGTTGAGTTCTTCCATAAAGCGACGCGCACGCTGGTCCTGACCGATTTCATTGAGAATTTTGAATTGGCCAAGGCTGGCGGGAACTGGCTGAAAAATATGTTGATGAAATGGGGTGGTGTCGCGGACCCCGACGGATCCATGCCGCGCGACATGCGCCTGACTTTCCGCAAGCAGAAGCCGCAGCTGAAAGCAGCAATAGAGAAGATGATCGGTTGGAGTCCTGAACGCATCATCATCGCCCATGGCCGCTGGTATGACAGCAATGGCGCTGCCGAATTGAAACGCGCCTTTGGCTGGCTGCTTTAAAGGCGCATATTCCTGTGGACCTCCTTTCAACCACAATTGGCGGGCAAATCGCCCGGTATTAAGTTCCGCCTCCCATTGAACCTTCAAGAGTGAAACATGTCCGCAGAAATCCGCATTGCGCAAACCATTGCCTCAGAAATCAACGCCCGTGCGGATCAGGTAAAGGCGGCGGTGGGGTTGCTGGATGAGGGCGCGACGGTGCCTTTCGTCGCGCGTTACCGCAAGGAAGTGACCGGAGGTCTCGACGACACGCAATTGCGTACTCTGTCAGAGCGGTTGTCCTACCTGCGCGAGCTTGAGGCGCGCCGTGTGTCGATTGCCGAATCGATTACGGCGCAAGGCAAGATGACCGACGACCTTTCCGCCAGCATCGCAAAAGCTGCCACCAAGGCCGAGCTGGAAGACATCTATCTGCCTTACAAGCCGAAGCGTCGCACGAAGGCCGAAATTGCCCGTGAGCGCGGACTTGGCCCACTTGCCGAGGCAATCCTCCAGGATCGTCGGGCCGAGCCCGAAATGCTGGCTTCTGCCTACATTACCCAGGATGTGCCCGACACGAAGACGGCTCTTGAAGGTGCGCGTGATATCGTTGCCGAGGGCATGAGCGAAAACGCCGCCCTTCTGGGCAAGCTTCGCAACCACATGAAGGAAAGTGCTTTTCTGCGCGCGCGCGTGGTTGAAGGCAAGCAGGAGGCTGGTGCGAAATTCTCCGACTATTTTGCCCATGACGAGCGTTGGGCGAATGTGCCCTCTCACCGCGCGTTGGCGATGCTGCGCGGCTGGAACGAGGAGGTGCTTTCGCTGACCATTGACGTGGATGCCGACGATCCGTCACCCATCAAGCCTGCCCAGCGCATGATTGCTGCAGCTTACGAAATAGGGGCTGAAGGTGAGGGGAATAAATGGCTGATGGCGGTTGCCGGATGGTGCTGGCGGGTAAAGCTGTCGTCCTCTCTATCGCTTGATCTGATGCGGGAATTGCGCGAGCGCGCCGAGGAAGAGGCAATCCGCGTTTTTGCCCGCAACCTGAAAGACCTGTTGCTTGCCGCGCCCGCAGGCGGCAAGGCGACCTTGGGTCTGGATCCGGGCATCCGAACCGGCGTCAAGGTTGCGGCAGTGGACGCCACTGGAAAACTGCTTGAGACGGCAACCATTTATCCCTTCCAGCCGAAAAATGATGTGGTTGGATCCCTCGCAACGCTCGCCAATCTGGTGCGCAGGCACAGTATCGAGTTGATTGCCATCGGCAACGGAACGGCAAGTCGCGAAACCGAAAAGCTAGCTGCCGAGCTGATTGACAATCTGACCGGCCCGAAGCCGCAAAAGGTTGTGGTGTCCGAGGCTGGCGCTTCTGTCTATTCAGCATCCGAAACAGCAGCCAAGGAATTCCCCGGCCTTGATGTCTCCTTGCGCGGCGCCGTTTCCATTGCCCGCCGTCTGCAGGATCCGCTTGCCGAATTGGTGAAGATTGAGCCGAAGTCCATTGGTGTTGGTCAATATCAGCACGATGTCGACCAGTCGCATCTTTCCCGCTCGCTTGATGCTGTGGTGGAAGATGCGGTGAACGCTGTAGGGGTTGATCTCAACACGGCTTCCATCCCGCTGCTTTCCCGTGTTTCTGGACTGGGGCCTTCAACGGCGGAAGCCATAGTGTTCCATCGGAATGAGGTCGGTGCGTTCAAATCCCGCAAGGAACTGTTGAAGGTTTCGCGTTTGGGGCAGCGCACTTTTGAGCAATGTGCAGGCTTCCTGCGCATCGCCGATGGCGAGGAGCCATTGGACGCATCCTCTGTCCATCCGGAAGCCTATGGCGTTGCCAAGAAAATTGTGGCTGCTTGTGGCCGCGATGTGCGCACGCTCATGGGCGATAGCGCCGCGCTGAAAAACCTCGATCCACGGATCTTTGTCGATGAGCGTTTCGGCCTGCCGACGGTGAAGGACATTATCGCGGAATTGGAAAAGCCGGGCCGCGATCCGCGCCCGGAATTCAAGACCGCAACCTTCGCCGACGGCGTTGAGGAAATCACCGATCTTAAGCCCGGCATGCAGCTTGAAGGCACCGTCACCAATGTAGCCGCCTTTGGCGCGTTCGTTGATATCGGGGTTCACCAGGACGGTCTCGTGCACATCTCTCAGCTTGCTGATCGCTTTGTCAAAGACCCGAATGAAGTGGTGAAAGTGGGCGATGTGGTGAAGGTTCGTGTGACCGAGGTTGACGTTAAACGCAAGCGCATTGGCCTTTCCATGCGTAAGGATGGTGGCGCAGAGTCAAGCAGTCGGCCGCCTGCGCGCGAAGACCGCAAATTTCAGAGCAGCAAAGGTAAGCCCATACAGGCCGCACCAAAGGGTCAGGCCGAAGGGGCGCTTGCGGCTAAACTGGCCGAGGCTATGCGGCGGAAATGATATTGCTCTCATGGAAGCCGCAACGACCGACTTCCATGAACATTATTCGTTTAAACTGACGCCTTGTTCAAGCGAAAGCGCACAAATTCCTCGCCATCAACAATCAGACGATCTACCTCTTCAAAGCCGATCCGCGTGATCGCCTTCCAGTTCTGCCGCGTCGGTGGAAAGAGTATGGTAATTGTCTGCAGCCCAAGCTCGCCAAACGCCTTTTCCATGACCTTCATGAATATCCGGCGGCCCCAGCCCCAGTAGCGCGGATGCAGGACCAGCGCAAAGTCTGGCTCGCCGTGTTCGGGTTGCAGCCCACCCCAGCCTGCGAATTCGCCGTTGATCAAAAAGGCCCAGGGCCCGTAACCGTGCTCGGACCACATTTGGGCCTTTGCGTCCAAAAACACCCTGCAAGCTTCATGCGAAAATCCGCCGTGCAGTAACGGCATCTGCTTGCCAACATCCTCGTTGTTCATCAGTTCAACAATGTCAGCTTCGGGGATATTGGACAGTTGGACAAATTCGATCTGGTTATCGTTCATGCGGTCTTTCCTTGTGCCGCAGCCTTTACCGGCCCTCCACCGCGCAGTCCAATGACATTAAATTGAAACAGCGTCTTCGGCACCTGCGTGCCAAACAGCGCTACCCACCTACAGCGCCCCGCGCTATAACCGCTCCATGCAATGGACCGATGAAGGCGTGATTCTGGGGACTCGGCGGCATGGCGAAAGTTCCGTCATTGCCGAGGTGATGACCCGTCAGCATGGGCGTCATTTGGGTTTGGTGCGTTCCGGGCGGTCTCGAACCATGCAGCCTGTGCTCCAGCCGGGAAACCTGGTGGAAGTGACATGGCGCGCGCGGCTGGAAGAACATCTGGGTGATTACAAGATTGAGCCTGTGAAGGCGCGCGCTGCTGCTCTTATGGAAAATGCAGTATCGGTCTACGGCGTTCAGGCGCTGGCCGCGCTTTTGCGGCTGCTGCCGGAGCGTGATCCCCATGTTCACCTCTTTGACGCGTTGAATGTTATTCTCGACCATTTCGATGAACCGGTGGACGCCTGTGAGCTTTACATTCGTTTTGAGGTCGCCATGCTCAACGATCTGGGTTTCGGCCTTGATCTCACCCACTGCGCTGCGACCGGTGCGAAAACCGGGCTTGTCTATGTGTCGCCCAAATCGGGCCGTGCCGTCAGCCGCGAGGCGGGAGAGCCGTATGCGGAGAAGCTTTTGAGGCTTCCAGCTTTCTTGAGCGACGAACATAACAAGGCCGCCAATGACGAAACCGTTGCGGAAGCCTTCGCCATGACCGGTTATTTTCTCGAGCGGCATGTTTATGAGCCACGTGGGCTGAAAATGGCCGACGCGAGGGCGGGCTTGCGGGATGCAGCAATTCGGCTATTAATACCCAATAAAGTACAACATTGAACAATTTGGAGGGTAGGATGGCTGTCGAAATTTATCCCGGTGTGGAAGTGCCGGGCATTGGTGTTGTGTCGCTTCAGGATGTTGCTCGTGATGGCGGGCTCAAGACGCTTCAGGACATGATCGCGGGCAAGCACCCGGCGCCGCCAATTTCAAAAACGCTCCATTTCACCCTTGCTGAAGCGGGCGAAGGACGCGTTGTGTTCAAAGGCATGCCCATGGTTGAACATCTGAACCCGCTGGGCACTGTCCACGGCGGCTGGATTGCCACGATTATGGATTCCGCGCTCGCCTGCGCTGCCATGACCACGCTTAAGCCCGGCGAGGGCTATACGACTGCTGAATTCAAAATCAATCTCGTGCGTCCGCTTACGCCCGAAACGGGCGAGGTCAGCTGTGAGGGCGTTCTTGTACATCGCGGCCGCACTTTGGCAACGACCGAGGCTTACCTGCGTGACAAGAACGGCAAGCTCCTGGCCCACGGCACCGAAACCTGTGCAATCTTTCCCATTGAAAATCTCATGCGTTGACGCAAACGCCAAAATAGTTCCCATGTGAAAGACGACCGGCATGAGTCTTCGGATGCCGTAATTACCCAGCGGATACTCTCCTTTGAGCCGGGTTTCGAGGGCGCTATTGGCATGGAGACAGTGTCTTGAACGAAATATTACTTCTTCTCGCTTTCGGCCTGTCTTTTGGTATCTATTTTGCCAATCGGCGCATCACGGCTCTTGAAAAACGTTTGAATGCGTTGGAGGCAGATGCGCCTTCGGCGCAGACCATAGAAACGCCTGAAGCGCTCCGCCAAGAGATCGAACCAACAGAGGCCGAAACGGCTAAACCTGGTCCTTGGGGCGCTAGGCAGGAAAGCCCGCAAGGTCCGCTGGAAGAAGAAGTCACCCTTGCGACCGAAAGCCCTCCTACTGACATGGAGCAGCAAGAGGCAATGCCGGAGACGGAGACTAACGAACGCCCGAGGCAGAGCTTTGAAAGCCGCTTTGGCGCACGCTGGCCGGTTTGGATTGGCGGGCTGGCTTTGGCGCTAGGCGGCATTTTCATGGTGAAATATTCCATAGAAAGTGGTCTCCTAAATCCTGTTGTTCGCCTTGTTATGGCATCCGCGTTTGGGCTTGCCTTGCTGATTGCGGGCGAGTGGGTGCGGCGGCGCGAAATGCCTCTTGATCTACCGGCGATTAAAAATGCGCTTGTGCCGGGTATTCTGACCGCTGCCGGTCTGGTTACGCTTTTGGGAGCAGCCTTTGCTGCCCATGCTTTTTATGGCTTCATCGGACCAACGACCGCCTTTATCCTGTTGGCGATGATCTCTCTCGGTGGGGTCGGTTTATCACTCTTGCACGGTCAGGGGCTTGCTGGCCTTGGGCTTCTTGCCGCCATGGCAACACCGGCTCTCATAGATTCTCCAGAGCCAAATTATTGGGCCCTGTTTGTTTATCTGACTGTGGCTTGGATCGCGACGGCGCTTGCCTCGCGGATACGGGGTTGGAACATCGTGCCCGCAGCAGCCAATGTTCTGCTGCTTGGCTGGAGCGGTGCGGTTCTGTCGTTCGGCGAGGATGTGGGCATATGGCCTGTGATCGTTGCACAGATGGCGGCAATAGCGGGCCTGACGTTCCTTTGGCCTGCTTCTCATGGCGAAGCGCCTGACAATGAGGACGTGGCGGAAACTGAACTTGTCGATGCCCCCTGGCATGAATGGGCCCGCGGAGCATTTCGCAATAATGGCCACCTCTCTCTGAGCATAACCGGGGCCATGGCGGCTTTGCTCGTTGGGCTAGGTCTTCTTAATACGGACGGGGACAGCTTCGGCAGATTTGCCATTGTGCTTGCAGGTCTCGGGTTTTGGGCCGCATGGCGACCGTCCGCGTTTCCTGCGGTTATAGCGACCGGGATTGGCGTTGTTCTTGCCTCGGTTGCGCCATTTGCCGGCATGCTGGAGGCATGGCTGCAAAGCGGGAATTCAGGCTGGATCGTCGGGCACACGCCAGGTGTCGAAGTCTTTTATCTGGCTGCGACGCTGGTTCTTCTGGGTGTGCTTGCCATTTCCAGACACGCGGCGACTTTTGCCGCTTATTCTCTGGCTTGGGCGGCTTTGATGACGGTCGGGCCGATGGTTTTGCTGTCAGCAAGTTTTATCGCCCAGGGTGCGTTTGCGCTGGATTGGCCGCACGGGCTTTCCGCATTGGCGCTCGCCGTCTGTTATCTCACGTATGCGGAGTTTTTATGGAGGCGAAAAGCAGGTGGGGCCTGGCATGATGCGCATATTTTCTTCATGGCGGCGGGTTCCTTCTTTGCTGCAGTGCTGGCGCTCCACGCTATCACAAACTCCGTAACCACCACCATCCTCACAGCTGTCATCGGCTTTGCCTATCTTGCTGCAGGTCGCATGCGCCCGTGGGCGGTGGTGCCCTGGATATTGGCGTTTGCGGGTATTGTGGTGTTGGCGCGAATTGCCTGGCAGCCGAGTCTCGTTGGTGACCTTACTCTGTCGAAAACGCCTTTCTTCAATCAGCTCCTGCCAGGTTATGGTATTCCGGCTCTCCTTTTGGGGGCGGGCGCTTATCTCGTGCGTGCTGGAACGTCTGAGCGCGTGCGCAATTTTCTTCAGGCGCTCGCAAGCTTGATGGCGCTGATGACGGTTGCCATCCTGGCGCGCCACGCGTTGAATAATGGATCGCTTTCGGGCGGTGAACCGACGCTCGGAGAGCAGTCGATCTATACGCTTTTGACCGTCGGCGCCTCAGCAGTGCTCATGACCCTGGACATGAAAAGTCCGAGCCCTGTTTTCCGCTGGGGCTCCATGATTGCGGGCGGACTTTCGATGGCTGGCGCCGTTTTTGCCCACCTCCTGCCCCTCAATCCTTACTTTAGTGGCGAGCTCACGGGAAGTTATCCCGTCTTCAATCTGCTATTGCTGGGCTATCTGCTTCCAGCGCTGGCCTTTTTTGGGCTTGCTTATTACGCGCGCGGCAAACGACCGGTCTTCTATGTTCGCACATTGGCCGCTGCCGGTACTATTCTCGCCTTTGCTTGGGTTACGCTTTCAGTTCGCCGCTTTTGGCAGGGAGCCGGAATTGCCGACTGGAAAGGTTTCATGCAGGGTGAAATGTACACTTATTCGGTCGTTTGGCTGATCCTTGGCGTTATTTTGCTGGGTGTCGGCTCCCGATTTAACGCGGTCAGTTTGCGTCTGGCGTCCGCAGCGCTTGTGCTCGTGGCTGTTCTGAAGGTCTTCATTATCGACATGTCGAACCTTGAGGGCTTCCTGCGCGCTCTTTCTTTCATCGGACTTGGAATAGTTCTGATTGGCATTGGCCTTTTCTATCAACGCGTTCTCGCCCGTCGTTCAGATAACGAAACGGTTGAGCCATAGTGCCATCAAGCATGTAAGCCTCAAGGCTGACGGATGTGTAGCCGGTAGCTTGCGACTGATCTGCCGGTCAAATCGGGTTGCTCCGCCGCTTTTCGCACGTTACCCGTAAAGCCCTAACCAACGGGGATTCGCCAGTGAACGATCACGCCGCAGCATTCAAGCCTTACGAGAGCCTCGCGGCGCAACTGATTCCGTTTTCCTGTGAAAACGATGATGGTTCTCACGATCTCGCCCACATTCTCCGCGTATTCAAAAACGCCATGCGCATTTGCGAGCTGGAGGGTGGCGATGGTGAGGTTCTTACCGCCGCAACGCTGCTCCACGATTGTGTGGCGGTGGAAAAGAATTCTCCGCATCGTGCGCAGGCCTCTCGTTTGGCTGCTGATAAGGCAAGTGGCATTTTGGAAAGTCTCGGATGGACAAGAGAGCGGATCGCAGAGGTTGCCCATGCGATCACAACCCACAGCTTTTCAGCCAATATCCCGCCCGAAACGTTGGAAGCCAAAATTCTTCAGGACGCAGATCGGCTTGATGCGATTGGGGCAATTGGCGTTGCCCGCTGTTTCTATATTGGTGGCCGAATGAATTCCGGGCTGCACGACATTGCCGATCCCGCGGGCAGTGTGCGTGAACTGGACGACAAGGCTTTTGCTATTGACCATTTCCCAATCAAGCTATTCAAACTGGCGGAAGGCTTTCAGACCGAAACCGGTCGAAAAATGGCCGCTGAACGCCATCGTCGCCTTGTCGAATTTCGTGACCAGTTTCTGCAGGAGGTCAGTTGATGAAGATAGCAAGCCTGCACATCTATCCGGTCAAAAGCATGCGGGGCATTGCGATCCAGCGCACGCTGCTCACGCCCTCGGGGCTGTTGGGGGATCGCCGCTTCATGATTACCGATCCCTCCGGCCATTTCATCACCCAGCGAGAATGCCAGGCACTGGCGCAGATCCAGCCACTGCCACAGGGCGGCTACCTACTTTTGCGCAAGGGTGAAGAGGAGATGATAATCGTGCCGCCCAATGGCGAGCGGATTGATGTTGCCATATGGCGTTCCATCGTCAGCGCGGCCGTTGCGCCCGCAAGCGTCAATGCCCGTCTATCGGAATGGCTGGGTCGTGAGGTGAAATTCGTCTTTGCCGATGCGGAAAGCGAACGCTACGCAAACCCTGACTGGGCGGGCGACGATGCTGAGCTCGGTTTTGCTGACGGTTACCCGGTTCTGATCACGACAACCGGATCGCTGGACGCGCTGAATCAACATTTGAAGGGTGAAGGCCAGGCTCCTGTAACAATGGACAGATTTCGCCCCAACATTGTTATAGAGAACGATGATCCCTGGGCCGAAGATTATTGGTCCAGTCTGGAAATCAATGGTGTCCGCCTTGATGTCGTCAAACCTTGCGAGCGCTGCATCATGACAACTCAGGACCAGATGACCGGCGAGCGCGGCGGTGCGGATCCAATGCCTGCGCTTCGGCAGCTTCGTTTTTCGGTCGACCGACGTGCTCCGGGGCCGATATTCGGCTGGAACGCCGTGCCCCGCGGACAGATTGAACTGAATGTTGGTGACCCGGTGAAAATTGCCGCCGAACGGCCGGAAGGCTGGCCGCTGAAGGCCCGCTAGGCCCGGCTAATTCTGGGTGAAGGCCACGCTTAACACATCAAATTTTGTGGCCTCTTTGTTCAATTAATTCAATTTGCCTTATCTGAGGTTTGAACTATCGTCGTGCCGTCAACTGGAGAGAATCCCATGCAGACTGCGGAAGCCCAAAATTCGAAAGCCTGGATCGTTGTTGCTGCGGGGTCATTGATTCTGCTTCTGGCAATGGGCCCACGCTCCGCTATGGGCTTTTTCCAGCTGCCGATCTTGAGCGACACCGGCTGGAGCCGTTCTGATTTTGGTCTCGCCATGGCTCTGCAAAATCTGGCGTGGGGTATGGGGCAGCCTGTGTTTGGCGCTATCGCCGACCGCTATGGGACGGCCCGAGTGCTGGTAATTTCGGGCATTGTCTATGCATCCGGCCTCTTGATGATGAGCTGGACGTCCAGCGTTGCCTGGTTACATTTGGGTGGTGGTATTCTTACCGGTTTAGGCGTGGCCTCGGCCTCGTTCTCCATCGTTCTGACGGCCTTTTCGCGTTATGTCTCCGAAGAACGGCGGTCGCTTGCATTCGGAATCGGGACAGCTGCAGGTTCTGCGGGCACCTTTGTTTTTGCACCCTTGACCCAAATTCTCATCAGCACCGTTCAATGGCAGCAGGCGCTCACCATCATGGCGGCCATCATGCTGCTCATCCCGGCGTTGAGTTTCCTTCTGCGCGGGAGCGCCGACAACGATTTGCCTGAGGGGAATGCCTATAAGCAGACCATGGGTGCTGTGCTGTCGCAGGCCTTTGCGCACAAAAGTTATGTTTTGCTTTTTACCGGCTTTTTTGTTTGTGGTTTCCAGGTAGCGTTTATCACCGCGCATTTCCCGGCCTATCTGGGTGATATTGGCATTGATGTCTCATACGCGGTAATTGCGCTAACCTTTATTGGCCTGTTCAATATCGTTGGCTCGCTGGCCTCGGGCTTTATCGGTCAGCGCCATTCCAAGGCAAAACTGCTCTCTTTTATCTACCTTGGCCGCTCCGTTGCCGTAACGCTGTTTCTTCTTCTGCCGCAAACACCGGCGAGCGTTGTGGCCTTCTCCATTGTTATGGGACTCCTGTGGCTTTCCACTGTTCCGCCGACCAATGGTCTCGTCGCAATCATGTTTGGCACGCGCAATCTTGGGTTGCTGAGTGGAATCGTGTTTTTCTCCCATCAGATAGGGTCATTTTTGGGGGTTTGGCTTGGCGGCTATCTCTATGACCGTTTTGGTTCGTTTGACGAAGTCTGGTGGCTGGGTGTGGCGCTTGGTGTCTTTGCGGCAATTGTCCATTGGCCCATTCGCGAGGAAAGTGCGGCATTGCCCCAGCCAGCCTGATCGCTTTCGCAGACGCAAATAATCTATTGCAGTGCAGTATTTGCGAATTGGCAAATTGTAGATTCGCATTTCGCCCTGTTACGTATTGTGAACAAAATTTTGCGAGACTGTGAATTATTTGTGATCACAGAATAATAATTTTCCAATTATTCTTCCTTGCACATTGACGTTCGAAGGCGGCTCACCTAACTATGAACGCAAGCTGATGACGTTGATGCGTCGTTAAATTTCTCAGAGCCGAACGGTTTCGGTTCGCCAGAAGAAGGAAGGGTAGGATGTTCGATCTGCAATATCATGCTGTCCGTGACTGGCGTTTCTCAGCTTATCCCTTCGCGTCATGGCGATATTGTCGCCAGCTATCTCGAATGTGACGCTTTCCCATTTAGCAAGTTAGAGTTTGGGTTTTGAAGGGCCATGCAGCAACCGCTGCGGGAGGAAACTATGAATAAACAGGTCATCGAACACGCCGGCGTTCCCGTGGGTATTGTTGTTCCTGATGGTGATGCAATGAAGTTCATCGCGGTTAAATTTCCTGTCATTGATCTTGATGGCGCGCGGTTTGAAAGCGCCGAAGAGGCGCGTCGCGCCATTCGTACGCATATCGAGGGCAAGGAGCAGCTTTCCGCCTGACATGTTTGGCGTCTGGTTAAACGACAGCGTGCATTTGGTAGACAAAGATAAAAGCGCGGCACATTCGACGTATCGTTGAAGCTGCGTTTTTTGCCTAATTTGTAAGCAAATAATAGGACTGTCTTTTTTCTTGCCATTCATTCACTCCGTGCTAGTTTTCGGGTGATGCAGGACAAGTCAGAAGACGTCGACGACGACGATACCACCTATCTCGAGCAATTTTCGCCCAGCCTGCGCGAAAGTTTGCAGGTACTAATCAACTCCGTTTATCCAGGGCACAATACCAGCGATCTGTTGCATGACGTGCTGCGTGCTTTTTGGCCCGCAGGCTTGCGTCCGCGTCGGCGGGGTAGGGCGCCCACGAATTCGCTGTGGAGCGAGAAGGATGCCTATGTCATTACTTATGGCGGCACCTTTGTTGACGGTGAACACAAACCACTTGATCTCCTGAACGATTTTTTGCGCCGCTATTTGCGTGGCGCCATCAACGGCGTGCATATTCTGCCCTATTTTCCTTTCACCTCCGACGACGGGTTCGCAGTCACAGACTATCGTGCGGTCAATGGGCTTTTGGGCGATTGGGAGGATATCAGCCGTATCGCTGGCGAATTCCGTCTGATGTCGGACATGGTGCTCAATCACTGCTCCAGCCAGAGCGCCTGGTTTGCCGAATATCTTCAGGGGCACGAGCCCTACGACAAGTTCTTTTTCGAAGCCTCTCCCGACGATGATCTGAGTGCAGTTGTGCGCCCGCGCGCCCATCCTCTGCTGCGCGAAGTGGAGACAGCAAATGGTAAGAGGTATGTCTGGTGCACCTTCAGCCATGATCAGGTCGACTTCGATTTTTTCAATCCCGAAGTGTTGATGGAGTTCCTGCGAATCTTACGCTTCCATGTGGACCGCGGGGTTCGTACAATTCGGCTCGATGCTGTGGCCTTCCTGTGGAAAGAGGTTGGCACAAACTGCATTCATCTGCGTCAGACGCACGAAATCATTCGCCTGATGCGACTATTGGCCGATTACGCCGAAGAGCCGCTCATCCTGATTACCGAAACGAATGTTCCGAATGTCGAAAATCTCTCCTATTTCGGCAATCGCAACGAGGCGCATGCGATCTACAATTTCTCGCTGCCACCCTTGTTGCTGCATGCACTGTTGAATGGCACATCGCGTTATCTCAACGCCTGGCAGATGGCGATGCCTCCGGCACAGATGGGGTGCGCCTATTTCAATTTCACCGCCTCGCATGACGGTATTGGGCTGCGGCCTGCCGAGGGGCTGATCCCGGACGAGGACCTGGCCGCCATGATTGAGACCATCCAGCGTTTTGGTGGCCTTGTTTCCATGCGCAAACTGCCGGATGGGGGCGTCAAACCCTACGAGATGAATGTGTCACTTTATGACGCATTGAAGGGGACGGTTGCAGGCGAGGACGAATGGAATGCGGCGCGCTTCATGTGCAGCCAGACCATTGCCATGGGGCTGGAAGGAATTCCGGCATTCTACATCCACTCGCTTCTGGCTACGCCCAACGATCTCGAAGGGGTTGAGAAGCATGGCTATAATCGCGCAATCAACCGTTATCGCTGGAACTACCCCGAGCTTCGGGATCATCTGGAGGCGGGCAATAATCGCCACGCTGAAACGCTGGAGGAGATGAAGCGGCGGATTGCGATCCGCACAGCGCAACATGCCTTCCATCCCAACGCCACGCAGTTCACACTTCAGCTTGGCGAAAAACTTTTCGGATTCTGGCGTCAGAGCATGGACCGCTCGCAAAGCATTTTTGCCATCCACAATCTCACCAATGAAGAGGTCGCGGTTCCGGCCATGTCGCTGAACCTGATTGGCGGTGACGCCTGGAGCGATCTATTGACCGGCGAGCCCATCCACGAGTTTTCAAGCGAAATTTCCTTCGCGCCCTATCAGTGCCGCTGGATCACCAATCAGATCTGAAAGCAGAAGCATTTCAGAAAGCAAAGCTGAAGGGCTTCTCGCCCTCATACTCTGCGCCGCGTTCAATCATATCGACGGCGGCGACTAGCCTCCCGCCGCGTTCCAGCAGCCTGTCGCCGATTTCAATGAGGCGAGGATTAGGGCTTGCTTGCGGGGAGGCGCGGCGCAACACGGTGGCAAGCTCCATGTCGTCCAGTTCGGGTTTCACCGCAAGCGCTGCAATGAGAGCCGCTGCAGGTGATCGCGAAACGCCGAACCAGCAATGAACCAGAAGTGGCGCGGACTGATCCCATGTTTGTGCAAAATCAATGACCTTGCGCACATGCATTTCTTGTGGCGCGATGAGCCCATCGGTTTCATCGGAAATATCATTGACGCCCAACACCAGATGCCGGGACGCGTTGATAACGGCGGGCCTGTGAAACCGCTGTCCCTCGCCAAGCAGCGAAATCATCTCCCGCGCTTTCATGCGGACGGCGGTTTCGGCAATCATCGAAAGCGGCGAAACGGCAATCACGGGCATCTGACTATCCTTTTCGCATGTCGGAGATCGCTGCAAAACGCGAGACAAATAGCGCTTGTGCTTCTGTGGCTGGCAATGGTCTGATCAGCAGCATATCGGCGGTAATTCCACGCGGCAGTCCAAAGAACTTTCGCGCCTCTTCATGGGTAAAACCGGCAAGCTCTGTTGCCTCAAAATAGGCAGACACCTTATCGGCTTTCTTAATGGCGCCTTTCAGGGCCGCCGTTGGGTGTGCGGGCAGACCGAAGGCCATATGGATGGCCGCCTCAAGCCTCTTTTCAACGGCCTTGTAGCCGCCACCCACTACGGCCTTGAACGGAGAGATCATGTCGCCGATGACATATTCCGGCGCGTCGTGCAAAAGTGCCATCGCGAGATCTTCGGCTGTCGCATTCGGGTTCAGGCGGCGAAAGATTTCTTCCACCACCAGCGAATGCTGGGCAACGGAGAAGGCATGGTCGCCGAATGTCTGACCGTTCCAGCGGGCTACGCGGGCAAGCCCGTGCGCTATGTCTGCAAGTTCCACATCCAGCGGCGAGGGGTCGAGGAGGTCAAGCCTGCGGCCTGAAAGCATACGCTGCCAGGCGCGAACGTCATTGGCGGTTGTCATGGTTATTCCCCCGTACTGTCAGCCGGGAAGGAAAGGCCTGACCAAGATGCAAGCGACACTTCAATGGCGTGATCTTCGACAAGAATGGGCTTTCCAGCGGCCATTGCTGCACCTGCCTTGTCTGTCCTTATAATCGCGAGGCCACTCTTTCCTGCGACCGTACCAAGCGCCCCAATCGCTTTTCCGTCAACGGTGAGCGCGGTTCCCGGGGCGGGTAGGGGGGCGTTGCCTGTCACACGCACAGGTCTCCGCCGAGCAGTCGCGCGGTGCTGCATCCGGGAGACCACTTCCTGGCCGACATAACAACCTTTCTTAAAGGATAGCCCGCCATTGAGGTCCAGCATCACGTCGTGGGGAAAAACGTCGCCTAGCGCAAAATCCAGCCCGGGTTCGACGACGATTGCCTCTGTCCGGAGTGTGTCATAGGCTGAAGGGTCGCTATCAACGGCAGCCTTGCCTTGCAGGCGGTAAAGCCTACCCCCGGCCTTTTCGAAGCGGATGTCTTTAACGGCATTTTGCGTTTCGCCACCGTTCCAGAAAAGGCTAGTGCCAGATGCCTCTGGCGCGCCGACATCCACCTTGGCGCGCAATTTGTACATGGAAAGGCGCTTTGACAGCGCATTTGCGCTTTCCGCGTCAATCTCAATGGCAAAACCGCCGCCGCTGCGGCTGATCAGGAAGTAAAACATGATCTTGCCTTGCGGCGTCAAAAGTGCGCCGGGCGCTGTATAACCTTCCTCCAGCGTCTCCACATCCGTGGTGATCAGCCCTTGCAGAAAATCTCCGCAATCGTCTCCGCTAATGGGGATATAGCTTTGGTCTGGCAGAAAGGCGGATGGCATAAGGTGTTCCCGTTGGCTGGCGCAAATCAACTGCCCAACAGGTAAGCGTTATGACATTCAGGAGCAAGGTGTGAACTTGGGGTTCAATCGCCCGCGAGGAAAAACCGCCAGCGTCCGTCAGGCGTGATGCCGATACGGTAAAAATTGTAGCCGCCAAATTCCAGCATGCCGACATAATCGCCCGCTGTGACAACGCGCATCAGCTCAACCTCTTCGGCTGGCGTGAGCGTATTGATGTCGCTGCGCACGAAATAGGGCCAAACATAGACTTCATCGGGAGTCCCTTGGCCCACATGCGCATAACCGGTGGAAAGAATATCTGCCATGATGGCCAGTATTTCCATACCCTTTTCGTCGCCGGACATGTCCTTGAGGGCGGTTTCCAGATCATTGCCACTATCATCAAGCCCGATGGACGTTTGATCCGGTCCCGGATTCATCAACATGGCGGTCGCTTTAAGATCGCCTGCAACTGCAGCCTTAAAAATGAGCTCCCGCATGCGCGCCACGGGTTCGGGCAGCGCCGCCACATCGTGGGACGTTTCAGTCCCCTCCGCACCGACAAGCTTTTCGATAAGGGGCGCGACTTTTTCCACCAGCGTGCCGCCATCCTGTTCCACCACGCCTTCTTCGGCGGTTGGTGCATCGTCCTCCGCGCTGGCTTCAGGAGCTGCTTCGACGCCTTCTGTACCTTCGGCGGAAGGCAGTTGGGACAAGGCATAGGTGGTTGAGGGGCTGAAGTAGATCGCAGCTACGGTCGCCATCATGACGAAGGCCGCAATGAAACGAATTTCGCGCGTCAATGAAAACGCCTTCTGCATGATGGCAAACTCTTTGAGCTTATTGATTATTGAAAGACCCGATGTGGCGAAAATTCACCCGCGAGCATACGTTCTCGCAGATTTTCAAGCATGGCTTCAGCGCCATCTTCGCCATGGATCCGGATTGTCTCACGCATGGCCAGAGCCAGCGCCGCATCGGCAATGATTTCGGGCTCAATACCGTCGGCCATACCGTCTGCCCAGGCTTCATTCTGATATTCCAGCGCCGCCTGTAATTTTTCCTGGACGATCATCTCGTCAATGTCGTTGAGGCTCTGGTCCAACATCACTACGCTCCCAACCCGTCACCCGGGCGCGTTTCTTACTAGTTTCTTAACGACCATATCAGGCTTTTCCCAAAACGACACCGCTTCGTGTAAAAAGAGGTAAATAAACCCCTAATTTCCGAATCGTGCTGTTATTTCAGCGGCAAGTGTTGCGCCTTCGACACGGTATTTCTCTGCAATTTCCCGAGTTTCCACAGTACAGGTGTTATGCACTGCCGCAAAGGACCGGTAGCCGCGGTTAAAGGCGGCCGTCAGCCGCGCCCGCCGTTCCGGCTCGTCGCCCGTTTCCGTCTGCAATAATTCATTCATCAGTGCGCGCCACTGGTCTTCAGGAGAGGCTGAGCAAAGGTTGCGCAGAAAATGTAGCGCACCCAGCTTTTCCGCAAGTTTTGCCAGTTCACTGTCATACGGAACAGGTTTGGGAAGGGTTGGTGCATCCTGGGCATGCCCCTGCGCCGCAGCTAAACACAGGCAAGCGAATACCGCAGCTATTCTCGTACGCTGCCGGTTTTTCGTCAGGTTCAAATTTGTAAACACCGTCAATCCGCTGCCTCAAGTCGTTCAATACATTCTCGCACGCTTTGCGGGCAGGGCAATGCGGTAATTTCCTCCGCAGTGTACCAGGCAGCAGAAAGCGCATCATCATTGGCCACCGGCTCTGCATTCTCATCGCAGTCAAGCAGGAAGGTCGACAGGATAAAGTGGTGATTGCTGCCCGGCAGATCATAAACCGCGAATAGCTGTGGGTTGGCTCCAAAGATACCGGTTTCTTCTGCGCATTCTCGAACGGCTGCCGCTTCCGGGCTTTCGTCCGGCTCAACACGCCCGCCTGGAAACGCATACATGTCTGCCGCCGGAGGGTTTTTCCGCCGTACCAGAAGATAGCGTCCCTTGCTTCTTAAAATAGCCGATGCGGCAGGTTGAGGTTGTGATTCCATGGTGGTCATTATTGACCGCGCAGCTTGTGCAATGGCAAGTGTATTTCATGTGCGGACGTTTTGCCCTGACATCCACCCCCGACGACCTCCTGGATTTCCTGTCGGTCACCATGATCGAGGACTTCCCGGCGCGCTACAATATTGCGCCCACACAGCCGATTCTCATCGTTGTTGAGGGGGAAGGGCAAGAGCCGGGGTCGAATCTGCCAAATCGCAAGGCCATGCTGGCGCGCTGGGGATTTACCCCTTCGTGGGTGAAAGACCCACGTGACTTTCCGCTCCTTATCAATGCCCGTTCCGAAACGGCCATCGGCAAGGCTTCCTTCCGGGCCGCGATGCGGCACCGGCGCATTCTTGTACCTGCATCCGGCTTTTATGAATGGCGCCGCCCGCCAAAGGAAAGCGGTCGCAAGCCGCAGGCCTATTGGGTCAAGCCACGTCACGGCAAGATCGTTGCCTTTGCCGGGTTGATGGAAACCTGGGCCTCTGCTGACGGTTCGGAGGTTGACACTGCCGCCATCCTCACCTGCGAGGCGTCACCATCCTTCGCTCATATCCACAATCGTATGCCGGTGGTGATCGGAGAGCAGGACTTTGCCCGATGGCTTGATTGCAAGCGTCAAGAACCACGCGATGTGAAGGATTTGATGGTAGCGCCGCCTGATGATCTTTTCGAGGCGATACCCGTCTCGGATTTGGTCAACAAGGTCGCCAATACCGGTCCGGAGATTCAGGCGCCGGTTAGGTTGGACGCTGAACCGACGCCCCCCGAACCGAAGCAAACCGAAAAGCCTGACGACGGCCAGATGAGCCTTTTCTGACGCCATGAAGGCGTTACTCAGACTGGCTTCTTCTCAGTCTTTTTCACCGTCGCGGAGTGACAGCTGGACATCAGGGCGGCAGCCAAAACGGCTTTAATGCCTACAGGTTGGTACTGATTCACCAGCTTGACTTCGGCGGTATTCTCAGAGGCGCTCATAGCGATGTCCTCAAATCGGTTGCACTCAAATTTCGGCCCGCGCTCTGACCATCAAATGTGGCGCAATAGAGGCGGTTCCGACTAACAGCGTGAATAAGCTTAGTTAATGGAAAGTTGACGGCAAATCACGATCACCAACATCGTGTTTCAAAACTTGACCTTAAGACGCGAAGGCGTCATAAGAACGCCCATGAAAACGTGCGACTGCATTATTTGCCGGAACATTATTCGCTAGCTTTTAAGCTGGCCTGGCCGTTTTCGTCTCCTGACATTCCAAGAGCTCAAAACGCCCGGCCAGCCGGGGATTGAGACTTGGAGCACATCATGGCTGAAACGCCTGGCCTGAAATTTTATAATACGCTAACCCGCGCAAAAGAGGACTTCGCTCCGGCCGATGCCGGCAATGTGCGTATGTATGTCTGCGGGCCCACGGTTTATGATTTTGCCCATATCGGCAATGCGCGCCCGGCCATTGTTTTTGACGTGCTCTATCGGCTTTTGCGCCAGTCTTACGGGGCGGAACACGTAACTTATGTGCGCAATATCACCGACGTTGATGACAAGATCAACGCCCGAGCGCTGCGGGACTATCCGGAATTGCCGTTGAATGAAGCGATTCGCAAAGTCACCGAGAAGACCGAGAAGCAATATCTGGCCGACACTGCTGCTCTCGGATGCATGGAGCCTACGCACCAGCCGCGCGCGACAGACAACATCGTTCAGATGACGGACATCATCCAGTCGCTCATCGACAAAGGCCACGCCTATGTCGCCACTGGCGGGGAGGGTCGCGAGGTTCTCTTCTCCGTGCCGTCGATGGATGACTATGGCCAGCTTTCGAAGCGCAAGTTGGAAGACCAGCAGGCGGGTGCTCGTATTGCCGTGGAAGCGCACAAGAGAAGCCCCGGAGACTTCGTCTTGTGGAAAGAGTCCGCCGAAAACGAACCGGGATGGAACGCCGAGTTCAGGATTGGTGATGAAAGCGTGGCGATCCACGGTCGTCCCGGCTGGCATATCGAATGCTCCGCCATGTCAAAACGGTATCTCGGCGAAACCTTCGATATTCACGGCGGCGGTCTGGATCTCATATTCCCGCACCACGAAAACGAAATCGCACAGTCGCGCTGCGCCCATGGCACCGATGTCATGGCCAAGGTCTGGATGCATAATGGCTTCCTTCAGGTGGAAGGCAAGAAAATGTCCAAGTCCGAGGGCAATTTCATTACCATCCACGAGCTTCTGGAAACGGAAAAATTCGGTGGCCGGAAATGGCCGGGTGAGGTTTTGCGGCTTGCCAT
>JBNLGT010000057.1:0-20232 GCA_050306195.1 Ensifer sp. | reverse complement strand
GATCTTCTCGGCCAGGGGGTCCTCTTCCACGTGAAAGCGCATGGAGGCGTATCCCAATAGCAGGCCGAAGCCGAGGGCGAGACAGGATATAGCAATAATAGCGATCAACATCTCAATACAATCCTAATTGGAAACCAGACCGGCAAATCCGGCAAGCAGGTTCCAAACCACAGCC
Organism: Ensifer sp.; assembly: GCA_050306195.1. GTDB lineage: Bacteria > Pseudomonadota > Alphaproteobacteria > Rhizobiales > Rhizobiaceae > Ensifer_A. The sequence continues at coordinate 20,057 of JBNLGT010000057.1, read as the reverse complement.
AGCAACACGTATATCCAGAGCGTCGTCAACTTATCAACGACAGTGGCGCTGAGGAAAAGCGGCGCGACAAACGCAACCGCCATCAGACCAAGCGCGGACCACACAGTGCGTTTGGCGCTGTCAGTCCAGCGTTCGAACGCGAATTTGGTTTTTATGTCGGATTTTATCATGCTCTGCCCGCCAAAAGTTGTTTCAGGCTGCGTAGGCCGAAGCTGCCATTATTGTTTAGCCGCCACGCCAGAACGGCAAGGAACACCGTATGTCCGGCCAATTGAAAAATCTGAGGTGCAATCGTTGCGCCAAGGCTCTGCGCCACCCCCAGCACGATGCCGCCTATCAGCGTACCCCACAAAGAGCCGATGCCGCCGATCACCACGGCCTCGAAGGCGAAGATAAGCTGCGCCGGACCAACATAGGGGTTGATCAGCGAGCGCATGGCGAGCGCCGTGCCGGCAATTCCCGCCAGAACAACGGCAATCGCCACGGTCGCCCTTTGAATTGTCCGAGCTTCCACGCCGGAGAGTTCCGCCGCCTCCTGGTCGATCGAGGTTGCCCGCATTGCGCGGCCCAGTTTCGTGTGGCTCAACAGCAGTTGCAATGAAACCAGAATGGCCACAGCTGCGAGGAATGTGTAGCCCGGAAGTTGCCCGATCCTGATCCCGAAAGGCAGTTTCCACGATGACCACGCCAGCTTGCCAATGAAATTACCGAGTGATTGCGCGTCTGAGGAAAAGACGCCGTAGAGCCCGTTCTGGATTGCCGCTCCAAGCCCGAATGCCGTGAGCAGAGGCAACAAGAAGCCGCCGCGCATGGTACGGGCAAACAGCCAGGTTTGCAGAAGCCAGCCAATAATCGCCATGATCGGCAGCATGACGACAATGGCCCAAAGCACGGGCATGTGAAGTCCGGTCACGAGAAAAAGAACGATATAAGCTCCCAATATAGCCAGATCCCCGTGGGCCAGATTGAGGAAACGGGTTACGCCCAGCATCAGCGACAGCCCTGCTGCCAGAATGGCGTAGTAGCCGCCAAGCAGAACGCCCTGGATAATGGCATCAAGCATGCCCGGCCTCCTGATGTTCAGAAGTTTCCAGCCCAAAATAGGCATTCGTTATTGCGGCATGACTGAGCTCGGAGGCCGCGCCTTCCAGAACAACAGCGCCTTCCAACATACAGATCAGCCTGTCTGAAAACTGTGTGGCGCGGTTCAAATCCTGCTCCACCACAATCATGGCAGTCTCGCTGGCCCTCTTCAGGTCTTCCAGCGATTGATAAAGCCCCTCAATGGCGATGGGCGAAAGGCCGAGGGACACCTCGTCCATAATAATGACATCCGGATTGGTCATCAGCGCACGCCCAATGGCGACCGCCTGTCGCTGGCCGCCGGATAGATTGCCTGCAGCAGAATTCAAGATGGGCTTTAGCGCAGGAAAGGCTTCGAGCACTTTCGCAAGCGTCCAGTCGCCCGTGCGGCCGTTTTCGCCAGCCACTTGCAGGTTCTCCTTCACGCTCATGTCGGGAAATAGCCGTCGGCCTTCCGGCACCATGGCAAGGCCTGCCTTCACCCTCTTTGCCGGAGGCAGCGCGCCAATATCCTTGCCATTCAGTTTCACGGTGCCGCTCATGTTTCCATGAACCCCGGTGATGGCCCTGAACAAGGTTGTCTTGCCCGCGCCATTCGCCCCGATCACACCCAGGACTTCACCTTTTCTGACGGCGAGCGAAACACCGCGTACTGCCGTCAGCAATCCGTGTCTGGCTTCGATGTCGTTCACTTCAAGCATATTCTTCGACCCCTCCGAGGTAAGCGCTCATCACGGCCTCATTTTCCATAACGGTTTTGGGTGCGCCCTCTGCGATGACCTCGCCCGCACTCATGCAAACGAGCCGGTCGATGACCTTCAAAAGGGCGTGCAAAATATGCTCGATCCAGATGATCGATATGCCGAACGCCTTCAGGTCAGAGATCAACCCTATGAGCGTGATCAGCTCGGCCTCGGTCAATCCGCCACCAATCTCGTCAAGCAGCAGCACTTTGGGTTTGGTCGCAAGCGCGCGGGCAAGTTCAAGCCGTTTGCGATCCAGTAAGCCCAAAACCGCTGCCGGGCGGTTTGCCAGAGCCAGAAGCCCGCTCTGCTCCAAGGCTTGCGCAGCGACGCTTTCCACCGCATCTTCCGGCATGCCGGATCCGTGCTGGGCCGAAACCAGGACATTTTCAAAGACCGTCATACCCAGAAATGGTCGTGGAACCTGATGCGTACGGCCAATACCTGCAAGGCAGCGATCTGCCGCATCCAGCCCACTGATATCGCGTCCTGCCAAAGATATGGCGCCTGATGTGGGGGCCAGTGAGCCTGCCACGAGAGAAAATAGCGTGGTCTTGCCAGCTCCGTTCGGACCAACAATACCAAGGGCTTCACCTGCGTGGAGCTCAAAGGTCACATTTTTGACCACATGAAAGGAACCGAAATGCTTGTTCAAACCGGAGCCAGAAAGAATGAGATCCATGCCCCCTCCTTTATCCTTCTTGGCCAGGCGGCAGGTGATGTGCCCTGCCGCCCAACATGTCGCACTTAGCCGAGTTCGAAAGGCTGAAGTTCGGCTGTCGTCGGGACCTGCGGAATGAGCGCGTTGGCGGTCACTTCCAGCTTCCAGGGGAACTTGCCGCTGTCATCAAGCAGCCACTGGGTGCCGACGAGGCCGGTCCCCGCGCAGTTGCCTACCGGGCCGGAGCTGAAATCGACGAGACCCGTTGCAGTTTCGACCTTCAGTGTGGAAATCGCCTTGGCGATAGCTGCTTTGTCCTTCACTGTTCCAGCAGCCTTCATTGCTGCAATGGCTGTGTCGAACAGCGCCATCTGCGCGCCCACCTGCTGGCTCCAAGGCCTACCGGTCGCCGCTTCGAAACCGTCCGCCATCTCCTTGCAGCCCAAACCGGTAACCGGAGACTTGAAGGGGAATGCCGGATGCCAGTAGGCGCCAGATGCAACACCATTGCCCAATTCGCCGATGGCTTCCATCTCTGCTTCGAACAGGCCGGCCTTGGCCACCTGCATGATCTTGACCTGAGAGGCGAGACCTTTTTGCGCTGCCTGGCGCAGGAAGACCGGGTAATCCGGCGGGAACGGGAAGCCGCTGACAATTTCAACACCGGCATCCATCATGGTGGCGATTTGCGCCGAGAAGTCGGTGATCCCATTTTCGTAAGCGCCTGCGTCCACCACGTCAAACCCGGCTGCTGCAAAGGCAGGAAGCGCCAGGCCGCGCACCGCGTTGCCGTCTGCGTCGTTTGGCAGAAGGAAGCCGACCTTCTTGTTGGTTTCGACCTTTGACCATTGGTCAATGTAAAGCGGTACAAAGTCCGCTGCCCCAAAGGAAAAATGATAGGTCCACTTGAACGGTGAGGGCTCACCTGGCTTGGCCCCACGGCCAAAGTAGAAGCTCTCCCAGGGGCAGACCGAAGAAAGGCAGGGCATGCCACCCGCTTCACAGGCATCGGCCACAGGGTTCACTGTTTCCGGTGTTGATGAGGTGATGACCAGATCAATCTCGCCGGAGGAAACCAGTTCCTTGGCGACCTTTGAGCCGGTGACCGGGTCGGACTGTGTGTCCTTGATCACGACGTTGAGACCATAGGTCTTGCCACCGATTTCAATTCCGTTGGCTGTTGCGGCCTTCACCAGTCCCAGTACATAGTCGTCGGCTTCGGAAAAGGGGCTCAACGGGCCGGAATGGGCGTTTATCCAACCGATGTTAATCGTGTCTTCTGCGGCAAATGCGGAGCGCACAATGCCCGGCATTGCAAGCGCCGCGGACCCTGCCGCAGCCGTTTTTAAAAGATTACGTCGCGAAAATTCGCTCAACTTGATGCTCATGATATCTCCTCCCAGAAAATGTGAGCGTAATGGACGGGACTGCCAGCCCGCATGGATGATCAACCGACGGCTTTCTGTCCCGCGGTTTCAAAATTTTGCGCTATGAATTGGCCGGCTTCGTCAATGGACTGCATGGCCTCGTCGAGCATGGGCGCGAACAACTGCCAGGAGTGGATCATGCCATCGAAAATCTTCAACGTGGCGGGAACGCCCGCAGCCTTCAATTTGTCGGCCAGCGACACGGAGTCGCTGTTCAGGGCCTCCCATGAGCCAACATGGATCAGCACCGGAGCGAGTCCTGAAAAGTTCTCGTAGAATGGCGTTACGACGGAAGATTTGCGATCTCCATCGCCGAGATAACATGATGTGAAAACCTCCATCAGCTCTGGTGACAAGGGAGGCGCATAGGCGTGTTCCTTATGCGAAGCACCTTCAGCAGCAATGTCCAGCCATGGCGACATCAACATAATGGACGATGGCTGTGGCAGGCCTTCTTTCTTGGCGCGTACTGCGACGGAGAGCGCCAGGTTGCCGCCTGCGCTGTCTCCGCAAAGTGCGATGGAACCAGCGTCGTAGCCTTGATCAAGAGCCCATTGGTAGGCCGCAAATGCATCATCGTGGGCGGCGGGCGAGGGGTTTTCAGGTGCGAGCCTGTAATCTGCAGCCAATACGCGGCATTTCCCTGCGCGCGCCAGATTGGTGGCGATAACCCGGTGCGAGCGGCTGGAGCCGAAGAAGAACCCGCCGCCGTGGTAATAGATTGTCAGACGCTCAGGGTCGCCGTTAGGCAAGGTAATGATATCCCCTCCCGCGGGACCGCAGGTCACCCGCTCTACGGCCGATCCTTCGGCTATAGGTGTTTGGGCGTTGATGGCTTCAAACCATTCCCGCATCTGATCGGGCGTGCCATTTTCCGGTGGCGGAAACTGCGCGCTCACTTCCAATATTGCATTCAATTGCTGCTTTGACATTTATGCTCTCCTCGGGCTGAGGCGTGGTCGCGGGGTCGCGACGTTGTTCCTGCCTGTTACATCTTCACGATGGGCTTAATACTCTTGCCAGTTTCGGAATCGTGGATAGCTGCGTTGATGTCGTCGAAATCGTAGAACGTCACCAGCTTGTCGAACGGAAAGAGCCCTTTCTGATAAAGGTCTATCAACGTCGGAATGAAAACGTCCGGATTGGATTCGCCTTCGACAATGCCCATGAGCCTGCGCCCGCCAGACATGAAATGGGTCTCGTTCAGCTCGAGTTCCGCATCTGGTCCCGACGCACCCAGAATGCCGCAGGTTCCAAGATTGGCGAGTGACATCACCGCACTTCGGATCACGGCAGGGATGCCCGTGGTATCGAGCGCGAAATTCAGCCCGCGGCCGGTGATTTTCATGATCTCCTCGGTCGCGTCTTGTTTGCCCGGATTGATCGTATGGGTCGCACCAAGCTCTTTCGCCATAGCCAGGCGGTCGTCATTCATGTCAACCGCGATAATCGTGGTCGCGCCCACAACCTTGGCCGCCATGATGGCCGAAAGTCCTACCGAGCCAGCGCCGAATACAGCGAATGATTTGCCGTGGGAAACCTTCAACGCGTTCATGACCGCGCCTGCACCGGTCTGCACGCCACAGGCAAGTGGGCCGAGAAGTTCGAGCGGCGCGCTGTCTGGCACTTTCACGACGTTCAGTTCGTTGCAGATTGCATAGGTTGCAAAGGACGACTGACCGAAGAAGTTGGAATGGATCGTTTCATCGCCCTTGGAAAGCGATGTGGTCCCATCCATGCGGGTGGCAAAGAAATTGCGCGGGAAAAATTCCTCGCAATACGTAATCGTGTTTTCCTTGCAGCACTGGCAGGTTCCGCATGAGGCAAACGTCATGACAACCTTGTCGCCTGGCTTAACCTTGTAAACAGCAGAGCCAACCTTTTCGACGATGCCCGCGCCCTCATGTCCCAACACGACAGGCAGTGGCGTCGGCAGCATGCCGTCACGCACGACGAGGTCAGTATGGCAAACGCCGGTGGCGACAACCTTCACCAGAATTTCTTCATCGCGCGGCTCGTCAATATCGATTGTCTCGATGCTCAGTTTAGCGCCTGCTTCACGTGCAATGGCGGCTTTAATTTGCATGGTGGTCTCCCAAATATCCGCAAGTGTTCAGAGGTGGCCCGGCAGTTAGGCCGGGCCGGAGCCAAGGGAGGCTCAAAACGGGTAAGGCGTCGCCGCATCACGAACGGTAATCCACTTCCAGGTGGTGAATTCCTCAATATCAGCGGGGCCGCCAATACGTGTTCCGTTGCCCGATTTGCGGGGGCCGCCAAAGGGGGCAAATGGCCCGCCGTTCACCGTCTGGTCGTTGATATGCACCATGCCCACATCAAGCTCCTCGGCTATTTTCAGGGCGCGTGTCGGATTTGACGAAATGATCCCGGCAGCCAGACCGTAGTCGCTGCTATTGGTCAGTTCGATGGCTTCATTGACATCCTTGAATGTGGAAATGCAGGCGACCGGACCGAAGATTTCTTCCTTGAAGGCGCGCATGTCCGGCGTAACGTTCGCAAGAACGGTTGCCGCATAAAAGCGACCGTCATGCGTCCCGCCTGCCAATACCTTGGCGCCTTTGGAGACGGCTTCATCAACAATCGCTTGAATATGGGAAACTTGCTGATCGGTGATGATCGGACCGAGAGCAACTTGGCCCGAGGACGGATCACCAGCGGGAAGGTGCGATGCTTTCGTTGCCAGTTTTTCCGCCAGTGCGCCCGCAATTTTTTCGTCCGCCATGATGAGCCCGGTTGCCATGCAAATCTGGCCCTGATGCAAGAACGCGCCCCAGGCGGAGTTCGATGCAGCGACATCGAGATCGGCGTCGTCTAGAACGATCAGGGAATTCTTCCCGCCAAGTTCAAGCTGCACCTTCTTGAAGTGCTTACCCGCAACCTCTGCCACTTTCGATCCGCCACCGGCAGAGCCGGTAAAGGAGATCATGGCGATATTGGGGTCCTTGCACATGGCTTCGCCTGCATCAGCTCCGCCAGGCACAACCTGCAACACGCCCTTCGGCAGTCCGGCTTCTTCAAAAATGCGGGCGATGATGATGCCGCCTGAAATGGGTGTGCGCGGATCAGGTTTGTGCACGACTGCATTACCAAGCCCAAGAGCAGCTGCAATCGAACGAACCGAAAGGATCAGCGGAAAATTGAACGGCGAGATGACGCCGACCACACCATGCGGCACGCGCTGGGCATAGTTTGTACGCTCGTCCATGGACGGGATCATCACGCCCGTCGGCTGGGTTGCAAGTGTCGCGCCATGGCGGATGAAAAGTGCGCCATGTTCGATCTCGATGCCGGCCTTTGGTTGGATTGAGCCGGACTCTTGCATGATCCACGGGATAAGTTCGCTCGCATTTTGTTCCAGGAGATCTGCTGCCTTGTTGAGGATTTTAGCACGCGCGAAACCGGGTGTTTTGGCCCAGGCTTTCTGCGCTTCCCTGGCTTCCTTGGCTGCGCGGGCGATGTCTTCTGCTCCGCCCATGCCGACTGAGGCAATCACTCCGCCGGTTGCTGGATCGATGACATCAGCGACGCCAGCCGTTGTTTTCGTCCAGTCGGCCATATAGGCCATTCCGGTCCAGCGTTTCGCGTCCAGGAAATTCTGATTCTCCATATTCATTGCTGTTGCTCCTCCTGTTTGTTCACTCAAGCTAGGAGAAGGCAAAGCTCCGCTATCGCAGAAATGGGCCATCACCAGGCATTTCTGCGTCGCAAAATCTTTTGGGTAAGGCTTGCTTGGCCTCCGTGAACACCTCCTCCAGCGTTCGAGTTGATGTTTGCAATGTGCGTGCCAAATGGCGATTCGATGCGTCAAAAGTGCAGGATGATTTTGATAACAATTTGGAATCAAACAAAAATAACATCAGATAAAGTATCCTTGGAAAGATGTAATGACATCGATAAAAATTCATTATATGGTGAAATGACATTCATTTATTCATGAATCCGGGAGGTTTTAATGAAGTTGGAAGTCGGTGTGAGTGGCTTGATCTCACTTGCTGAAGTCTCCAAGAAGACGGGGCGTCCGCTGACGCGGGGCGCTTTCAGCGAGCTGGAAACCGGCGCACCGCCGACCCTGCAAGACCTTGCTGAGGCGCTCAACTTTGCATTGGGGGACGGTCGTATCTGGCTCAATGACCAGCGTATGGTGTTGATGCAGAGCCAGGTGATGGGACGCCTGAGAGCGGAAATTATTGACGCTTTTGGCATGGATGCGGCGAAGGCCCTGTTCATGCGCGTCGGCTACATGCAGGGTGTACGCGACGCGGAACTAATCCAGAAACGGTTTCCTGCAGAAGATCTGACCCACGCGCTTGCGGCGGGCCCACGCGTCCACACGCTGGAAGGCTTCGTGAAAGTGACGACGAGGCATTTTGAGTTTGATGTTTCTAAGGGCACTTACTACGGCGAATTCCTCTGGAATGACTCCTCCGAGGCCGCCGAGCATATTTCTAGCTATGGGCTTGCATCCGAGCCCGTCTGCTGGATGCAGACGGGTTATCCCACCGGTTACACAAGCAAACTGTTTGGCCGGACAGTCATCTTTCGCGAGGTGGAATGCGCCGGCATGGGCGCGCCGCAATGTCTGGTCATCGGTCAGCATGCTGATGCCTGGGGCAAGGACGCGCCAGAGCGCGAATATCTCGGTCTTGAGTGGAAAAGGGCGCGCCGTCCTGCGGCGCGGCCGCGGCCTGAGAGCGATGAGGTTTGGACCGATACTTCTCCCGCATCACCTTCTCAGGAGGTGGTCGGGGTGTCGGCCAGTTTTCTGCGGACGCGCCATATGCTGGAGCGGGTCGCAAGCACCGATGCGACTGTGCTCTTTATTGGCGAGTCAGGTGTGGGCAAGGAGCTGTTTTCCAACCAGCTGCATCAGATGAGCCGCAAATCTGACGGACCGTTTGTTCCGATCAACTGTGCGGCAATTCCTGAAAATCTGGTGGAATCCGAATTGTTCGGTGTTGAAAAAGGCGCATTTACCGGCGCGGTCTCCACACGTCCGGGCTATTTTGAGCGCGCCAATGGCGGCACGCTCTTTCTTGATGAAATCGCCTCACTGACCTATTCGGCGCAAGGCAAGGTGCTACGCGCCATTCAGGAGCGTAAGATCGAGCGTGTGGGCGGTACCAAAACCCTGCCGGTGAATGTTCGCATCGTGGCCGCCTCCAACGTCGATTTATCGGACGAGGTCCGTAAAGGCCGGTTCCGGCAGGATCTTTATTACCGCTTGTGTATTTTCCCGATCACCATTCCGCCCCTCAGGGAGCGCCGCGATGACATTCCGCTTCTTGCCATGCATTTTCTCGGTCTTTTCCGAAAGCGTCATGGCCGCAATATTCCCGGCTTTACCCGCCGCGCCATGGACGTGCTGCTGACCTACGATTATCCGGGTAATATCCGTGAGCTGCAGAATCTTGTCGAGCGTGGCACGGTCTACGCCGACGACGGCAAGCTGATTGACATTCATCACCTGTTTACCGGCTACGAAGCCGCGTCACAAATGACGCATCAATTAACAGGTGAAGGACGGGTGGGTGCGCGAAAACTGCAATTGCATCAGGCGCAGGAAGTGGAAAGAGCGGCAACGGCGGAAAGCGCTGCCGATCTTAAGCGTGTGGAAACCGATCTCTACCGCAAGGCCTTGGAAGATGCCGATGGCAATATTTCGGCGGCCGCCAGAGGGTTGGGGCTAAGTCGGGCAAAACTGGAATATCGGCTGAAACGTGACGGTCTGATTTAAAGGTGAGCAGACTATGTCCTTGGCCGTCTATTCGCATGAAAGACCTGTGGGCCACCTTCGTATATGGCGTCGACAAGATGCGCCCTGTTGTCTCGCACGGCACGCTGGTTCAGTGATCCCTTGTCTGTGATCTCGCCCTTGTCGGGACTCAAGGGGCCGTCAATAAACACGCTACGCAATACACGGCTGGCCGATCCTGTTGCTGCTTTGGCGTGAACGGTCAGCAATGTTTCGACCTTCTCGCGCACTTCCGGCTGTGACAGTAGTTCCGTATCGCTCATCGCCTGTCCATTGGGCACAAGTTTCTCGATTGCGGGACGGTAGGGAACCATGATGGCGCCCAGCATTTCGCGGTTTTCGCCGGTAATCACCGCATCATGGATCAGGCCACCGAGGGCGTCGACCAGAGCAGCTCGAACCGCACCCACAGCGACCCATGTTCCGGTTTGCAGCTTGAAATTTTCTGCTGTGCGCCCGTCAAAGAAGAACCCCTTGCTGGGATCTTGGGGATCGGCATAGCGCAGAGCGTCGCCAATTCTATAAAAGCCTTCTTCATCAAAGGCATTTTTCGTCAGTTCGGGCGCTCGCCAATAACCCGGCGTCACACTGGGACCCTTGAAGCGTGCTTCAAGTTTGTCCCCGACCGGCACCAGCTTCAGTGTCACACCCTTGACCGGAATGCCGATATTGCCGGGAGAATCCTGCTCTTCCGTGCAGAATGTTGCAAACGGGCCCGTCTCCGTTGCACCTAGCCCTGAAGATAATAATATGCGCTCTCCCACAGTGCGGTAAGCAATGTCTCGCAGCTGGTCCCATGTATGGGCGGCCATTCCCGCACCTGCATACATGAGCATCCTCATGTTCTTGAAGAAGTTCTGGGCAAGCGCGGCATCCGTTTCCATGGCGTCAGCCAGCATCTGATAGCCAGCAGGTACATTGAAATACCATGTTGGAGAAACCTCCCGCAGGTTCCGGATAGTCTCCTTGATTCCTTCAGGCGAAGGTTTCCCTGCATCGATATAATAGGTCCCGCCATTGTAGATTGCCATGTTGAAGACTTTGGTGCCGCTGGCGACATGGTTCCATGGCGCCCAGTCCAAAATCACAGGCGGTTCCGTTTTCATGAACGCGTAGCAATCTGTAACCGTGGCCATGTTGGAGCACATGACTTTCTGGGTCTGGATAACGGCTTTCGGTGTTCCTGTGGTGCCTGAGGTGAATAGGAATTTGGCAATCGTGTCTGGTCCGGTGGCCGCATTGGCCTGATCCACATCGCTCCGGGCTTCGGTTTTCGTCACGTCTGACCATGAGTAGGCGATGCGACCGTCGCCTTCGCCGGTTACGCAGATCAGAGGAATTTCAGAGGCAAAAGCTGCCTTGAGGGCCTTGGTGAAAGGTTGAGCGTTTTTGGAAAAGATTGCGCCAGGGGTGAGTTGTTCCGCAATGCCTTTCAGCTTGGCGTGATCATCAGAGACAAGCGAGTAGGCTGTGGCAATGGCTGCCGACGGTATGCCAGCATATTGCGCGCCTAAAGCGGCCAGCGCGTGTTCGGTCGAATTTTCTGAAAGAATGACGAGCGGTCTCTCCACCGAGAGGTTCAAATCCAGCAGAAACTGTCCAACGCGGCGCGTCAGAAGCAGGAGTTGGGCATAGGTGGTGCGACGCCATTCGCCGTTATCCCCGCGCTCAGCCATCCACGTGTGGTCCGGGCGTGCCTTAGCCCAATGAGCAATGCGGTCTGAAAGTTTATCGGGAAAGTCGCCCAATGGCTCGCTCTGCCAAACCAGCGTTGTGCCGTCATCGCGTTGCTCCCATCGAACTTCAGGTGTCCAAAGTTCAATTTCACGAAGTCCGTCTTTGAACATATGCGCTTTCCTCCTCCGCATATTTCTTTTATAGGGCTGTCGAGAAAGTTTTCAAGGATACTTTATTCAGAGATAGTATTTCGAATGTTCAGCAGGGAGTAGAGTGATGACGTCCGGATCCGGAACATCAAGTGGCGCAGTAACTTATGAATTGGTGGGTGAGATTGCCTTGGTTGGCCTCAACCGACCGCAAAAGCGCAACGCCATTGGCGACTTTATGGTGGAGGAAATCGGAAAGGCGGTCGAGCGCGCGCGTAACGAGGCGCGGGCGGGTGTCATATACGGCCACGGGAAACATTTTTGCGCTGGTCTTGATCTGGGCGAACATGTCGAAAAGTCGCCCATGGCTGGTATCGAAGGCTCGCATCGCTGGCACGACGTTTTTTCCCGCATTGAATTTGGTCCCATACCCTGGTTTGCGGCCCTGCACGGCGCTGTAGTCGGTGGAGGGCTGGAGCTTGCATCTTCTACGCATGTCCGTGTCGCTGATGAGGGTGCATTCTTTGCCTTGCCTGAGGGGCAGCGTGGTATCTTTGTAGGCGGCGGTGGGTCTGTGCGTTGCCAGCGGCTTCTGGGTACGGCGCGGATGACCGACATGATGCTGACCGGGCGTTCGATTGCTGCGACCGAAGCAGAGAGATGGAATCTAGTGCAATATGTCGTGCCGGAGGGGACTGCGGTTGAAAAGGCGCTCGAACTGGCCAAAGCTGCGGCCTCAAACTCGCCTGTTTCCAATTATGCCGTAGTCAATGCGCTCCCCCGGATCAGCGGCATGTCAAGTGCCGACGGTCTCTTCATGGAGTCTTTCATTGCGAGTTTTACCTCAGCCAGCGATGAGGCGAAGGGTCGGTTGAACGCCTTTCTGGAAAAACGCGCAGCAAAGGTCCGCCGACCGGGTGAGAAGTAGGCGGCACACGGTTTCCCGTTCGGAAATAGCAAATAATACCGGCTATTCGCCAAAGCCGGTATATTTACGCAACAATGTCATCAGCGTTTTCTGCTCTGTCCCACTCAGGCGGTGGTTGAACTGATCGTTTGCCAGATAAACCGACCTGACGTCTTCCACCAGGCTTCGGCCCTTTTCTGTAAGGCGCAGGCAAACGGAGCGCCGGTCATCCTCCGGTATCCTGCGTTCCACCACCGCATTGAGTTCGAACTTGCGAATAAGCTTGGTCATATGAGCAGGCTTGATATGGAGCGTTTCACCCACGCTACCCTGCCGCACGCCGGGATTGAGGTAGAGAAGCCATAAAACGGTAAATTCGGCGGGGGTGATATCCATATGTCCGAACTGGCGGTGAAAATCCTCAAAATTGATGATTTGCGCGACCCGGAGCAGAAGGCCCAGTGATTGATCCAGTCCGCCTAGTTGCACGATATCGGCGGTCTCGGCTGGCTCGACAATTGCGGACAATTGGGAATCTCCTCACAAAACATCATTAAATTATTATCCTCGTAAATGAATTTTGCCAAGCCGCGCCGTGTGAATGGTTGCCTTTTAATAATGTATACAGTTTTTAGAGCGCGAAATTCGACGCTGCTGCGAGGGGGCGGTGCGGGGGAGGGGTAAAAAATATAAAATAATAAAAACATATAGTTGATAATTGAGTGAATGAATTTCGGGCTGGTTGGCGGAATAATTTAGCGCCCGCACCTTGTTTTTTTCGTAATTTACGTATTTCCTGTATACATAAACCAATTTGGGAGGATGATATTATGGCGGTAAGCAGCCTTGAATCAGTACTGAAATCCAGTGGAAATGCAGTGTCTTTGCTGCGTAACTCAAAAATCGGCATGTATGTGTACCCGGTTGTCGCGCCTGAATTTTCCAATTGGCGCGATGAGCAGCGCGCTTGGCGCGAAAGCGCTGTTCTCTTCGATCAAAGCCATCACATGGATGAGTTGATCGTCGAAGGGCCGGACGCTGAGAAGTTCCTTGCCCATCATGGCATCAATTCTTTCTCGAACTTCGATCTCAACCGCGCAAAGCATTTCGTGCCGGTAACGCCAAACGGCCACGTGATCGGCGACCACATCATTTTCCGTGAACGTGAAGACAAGTTCATTCTGGTCGGTCGTGCACCCACGTCCAACTGGCTGCAGTTCTGTGCTGCCTGGGGCAAATGGAACGTTCGCATCAAGCACGACCCCCGTTCGCCGTCACGCCCGGAAGGTGAGCGCGTTTTGCGCACGCATTATCGTTTCCAGATCCAGGGGCCTGATGCGCCGAAGATTTTTGAAAAGATGAATGGTGGACCAATCCCGGATATTAAGTTCTTCCACGTGGACTGGATCAATATCGGCTCCAAGAAAGTGCAGGCGCTGCGCCATGGTATGTCTGGCGCTCCGGGCCTCGAAGTATGGGGCCCATACGAAGACAAGAACTACATTCACTCGACCATTCTTCAGGCCGCTCGCGATGCAGGCGTTAACCTGGTTCAGTGCGGAAGCCGCGCCTACTCCACCAACACACTGGAATCGGGCTGGATCCCGTCGCCGCTCCCGGGCATTTATACAGGCGACGGCATGCTGGCCGACTATCGCCAGTGGCTTGGCGCCGACAGCTATGAAGCAGCCGGTTCCATCGGCGGCAGTTTCGTGTCCGACAATATTGAAGATTACTACGTCAACCCGTTTGAACTCGGCTATGATTTCTACATTGGCTGGAAAAAGGATGACTTCATTGGCAAGTCCGCTCTCCAGAAAATGAAGGAAGGCAAAAACCGCAAGAAAGTCACGTTCGAATGGAACCGCGAAGATGTTCTGAAGGTCATCGCGTCGGCCTTCGAAGACGGCATGGCCTACAAGTGGATCGACTTCCCGCAGCCGAACTACGCCTCTTCTTCTGCTGACATGATCATGCGCGACGGCAAGATGGTCGGTATGTCGATGTTTAATGGCTATTCCTACAACGAACGCTGCCTGCTTTCGCTGGGTGTTGTTGAGCAGGATGTCCAGGTCGGCGACGTTCTGACGCTGGTCTGGGGCGAGCCCGACGGTGGCAGCGGCAAGACATCGACTGAGCGTCACAAGCAGGCGGAAATCCGCGTTCGCGTTTCTCCGACGCCTTACTCGAAAGAGGCGCGTGGCTCCTATGCCGAAGGAAGCTGGCGCACGAAATAATCATGCAAAACAGCCGCGCGGGACGCTGTTCTCGCGCGGCGATAGAACGGCATTGGTTCAAATGACAGCTGGGGAGGCGGTCGTTTGGGATGAATTTCAAGGGAGGAAATCATGCGTAGAAGTAAGCTGACGTCATTTCTGGCAGGTGCACTCTTGGCAACCTTGCCTGCAGCGGGCAGTCATGCCGGCGAAGTTCTTAAACTCGCCCATTTCGTGCCGCCGGCGCACATTGTTACAAAAGCCGTTGTCGAGCCGCTGGCCAATGGTGTGTCCGCAGCTACCAATGGCGAGCTGACGATACAGGTTTATCCGGGCGGTGAGCTTGGCAAGGGACCGGTTGAACAATATGTGCGCGCCCTTCAAGGCGTCGCAGATATCACCTGGGGGCTGGAGGGCTACACCTCGTCCCAGTTTCCGAAGACCATGATATCCGAACTACCGGGAGTGGTTGGCAAATTGCCGGGTTACGAGATGATCTGGAATGCCTATGACAAGTATCTCAAGGACGAGTTCCCCGGCACGCGACCGCTTGCCCTTTGGGTATCCGAGCCCAATGTCTTCATCATGAAGGACCATGACATCCGCACGCCGGATGACGTGAAAGGTCTGAAAATTCGCGTCTCCGGTTCAGCGCAGGCAAAAGTCATGGAGGCTCTGGGCGCGACGCCGGTGCAAATGCCCGCCCCGGAAATGTATAACGCTTTACAGACCGGCCTGATCGACGGGATCGTCACCGGCTCCAGCGCGATACTCGATTTCAAGCTTAATGAGGTCGCCAACAGTTATACAATTGGCGCGCCACTCGGCACAGTCGGCTTTTATCTCGTGATGAATGAAGCCCGCTATGATGGGCTTTCAGATGCCTTCAGGAAAGCGATTGACGACAATAGTGGCGTCGGGCTTTCCAAGAGTGGCGAAGAAACCTGGAATGCGCGTGGAGCAGAGGCCATTGCGGCCGTCAAGGCTTCCAGTGGCAACACCGTGATTGACCTTTCGAGCGATGAAGCTGCTGCGTTTGGAGCGCTGACGCTTCCGGTCACCGATGCAATCGTCAAGGAGATTGGCGCGGAAGATGTTCTTGCCGCGATGCGGGGGCAGTAAGGCCCGATGGGCGCTTATATCACGCGATGGGCAGACAGGCTGATCAGCCTGTCTAACTTTGTTGGCGCGATTGGTCTGATCTTTGAGGTCGCCGTCATTTTGACGGACGTGATCGGGCGCTTCTTCGGCGCACCGCTTTTGGGCGCGCGGGATCTTTCCGAAATGACCATGGCGCTCGTGGTTTTTGGCGGCATGGCGACCGCAGACAAGCTGGGCGCACACATCGCAGTCGATATCTTCGAGAACAGTTTTCCTAGCTGGTTAAACCGGTTGGCTGATTTCATTTCGGCGCTCGCCGGTGCGGCCATCTTCGCTGGCATTGCCTGGACAGTCTATGAATCGTCCAAGCTTTCACAGATGCTTCACCTGGCCACTAATGTCATCGGTTTGCCAAAGGCATGGTTTCAATGGGCGCTATGCGTTTTCAGCCTCGTAACGGCATTGGGAATGCTGTTGCGGGTGGTTGAAATGCTCGTTGCCAAAGGGAGGCGGCGCGCATGAGCCCAATTGGTATCGGTATTGCCGGAATGACAATCCTGCTCGTGCTGCTGGCGCTGCGGATACCGGTCGCTTTTGCCATGTTCCTCGTCGGCTTTGGTGGCATAACGGTGATTTCTGGTCTCAATTCCGGCATGAGCCTTCTGGCTTCGGAAACATTCACGCTTTCGACCTCCGCCGAACTGGTGGTCGTGCCGCTTTTTATTCTGATGGGCAACGTCGCGGCTGTCACCGGCATGAGCCGCCGCCTGTACGATGCCGCCTATGTTGTGATCGGCAATATGAAAGGTGGCTTGGCTCTGGCGACCGTTGTCGGTTGCGGTGGCTTTGCCGCACTTTCGGGCTCATCGGTCGCTTCAGCGCTGACCATGGGCAAGGTTTCCCTTTCCGAAATGAAGCGCTTTGCATATAGCCCGCGCCTTTCAACGGGTGTCGTGGCGGCGGGTGGAACACTCGGCATTCTCATTCCGCCGTCCACGGGCTTTGTCATCTATGCCATTCTGACGCAGGAATCGATTGGCCGCCTGTTTCTGGCGGGTGTCTTGCCGGGCCTGTTACTGCTTGCCGTTTTCATGCTCGTGATTGGAATCCTGTGCCGCATCAATCCGGCGTATGGCCCGGCAGGTCCGAAGACGAACGCCCGTGAAAAAGTGAGGGCGCTGGCCGACTCCACCCCCATTATCGGTGTCATTGCAATCACAATCGGCGGCATCTACGGAGGGTTCTTTTCTCCCGTTGAGGCAGCCGCTGTAGGCGCCGGGCTGATGATCCTGCTTGGCGTCCTTGCGCGCACGCTCAACCTTTCGGCCTTTTGGGCTGCCACCAAGGAATCAGTTGTCACAACGGCAACGGTGATGCTGATCCTCATTGCTGCGCATATGATCAATCCGTTCCTGGCTCTCAGTCACATTCCACAGGCCGTGGGCGACTTTCTCGGCAGCCTGAACGCACCGCCAATTGGCGTTCTCGGGCTGATCCTGCTCACCTATATGATCCTTGGCTGTTTCCTGGAGGGGTTTGCTATGATCGTGCTGACCATGCCGATCTTCTTCCCGGTCATTACGCAGCTTGGTTATGATCCGATCTGGTTTGGCGTCCTTGTCGTGCTCACACTGGAAATGGGCCTGATATCGCCGCCGGTTGGGGTCAATGTCTTCATCGTCAAGTCCGTGGCCCCTGACGTGCCGCTGGGCGATATCTTCAGGGGCGTTTTGCCATTTTGGTTCGCCATGCTGTTTACGCTGATCCTACTCGTCGCCTTCCCGCAGATATCGCTCTTTCTACCGAATACGATGATCAATTGACGCCTGGCCTATTCGCGCGCGGTCATCGGGTCTGATATCCGGTGTGCTTGAAATGTATCGGGCAACGGTGTGATTGAGATGCTTTTTACAATCCCGGCAAGCGCAAATGGATCGCCCTCGGCAAAGGCCACCGCGTTCTCCATGCTGTTGGCTTCAAGAATACCAAAATTGCCCCGTGTCGAACCATCATCATGAATCGTTGCCGATCCCACAAGCACGGCCGCAAGGCCATTCCCGCCGGACCGCACCCACTCCCTGTGCGCCGGACGATTTTCATCTCGCGCCGCGTCCTTGTCCGCATGATGCTCACAGGTCATCAGAAAGAACATGATTGTTTTCCTGTCTTATCCTGAATTCTGGATTGCACTATTCTAGCCAATCGCAAATTTACGCTTCAGCCAGCCCATGGTGGCGCTGACGGTGGCGTCAGGCTGCTCTACCGGAGCGAAATGACCGGCATTTTCGATCACGGCCAGTTCGCTCTCGCCGCCCAAAGCTGCTGCGATTTCTTCGTGCTGTACAATAGGGCTCCATTTGTCCTGATGCGCAGCAATCAGCAAAACAGGGCAGGTAATGTCGCCGAGATAAGCCGTGGCATTAGGTCTTGCCATCAATGCGCGGATTTGCCTTTCATGCACTGCAGGTCCTGCGCGTAGCACCATGGCGCTCAGCATCTCAATGAGCGCCGTGTCGCCCAGTCGAGCGTCGTCCAGCATGGGGGGCAGCCATACCTCGGCCAACTTTTCCATGCTCTCGTTGCCGAGATCAATCATTTCCTGACGTTTGATTTCCTCACCGGCGCGCATGGGGTGATGACCGGTATTGGCGAGTACCAATCCCTTCACGCGATCAGGAGCTTGATGCGCGATTTCCATGGCGATACGTCCGCCCAGCGAGTGGCCGACCGCGATCAGGTCGCCGTCAACAGCGTCCAGAATGGAACGCGCCATTTCTGGAATCGTTTCACAATGGGTGGGTAATGCGTCATAGACGGGCATATAAGCGCCAGCGGCATCCGCCAGCGGTTTCCAGACGATCTCATCCGAGATGAGGCCGGGTATCAAAACGAGTGTTGTCATCAAAAATCTCCCTTCTTGCAGAATAGGTTGCAGCCTGAGGAAGATCAATCATCGTGTTCGTGCTTGCGTGGGTTTAACGCGCTTCGGTTCGGTGGCTTATCATCTTGTGCAGATGAACCATCAGGCCCGCAGCAAAAAGCGGCGTTAAGAGGTTTAGCAGCGGGACCGCGAGAAAGGCCGCGATTGTGAATCCGCCTAGCAGAACCGTACCGCGGTTCTTTCTGCGAAACGCGCGCGCTTCGTCTTGCGAGCGGTAACGCATGGCGGCGAACTCAAAAAATTCACGCCCAAGCAGGTAACCGTTCACCAGAAAAAAGGCGATGATATTGATCCCTGGTACCAGAAGCAAAAGCAGCGCAATGATGTTGCCGACGATGACCACGCCGAGAAATCGGATGGCGGAGATGATGGACGCGCCAAGGGGCATTGCTTCACCCGGAGGGTCGTTGGGATAATCCCTCTTTTCGATAACGTCGGCCACGTCATCAAGGAATAAACCGGCGATGGCGGCTGTAATGGGCGAAATGAGCAGGGCAAGTGCAAGCGCAAGCCCGATGCTGGCAAATATGCCGATAATAAATCCAAACCAGCCCGCCCACTCCGGAACCCCGGGAATGAGCTGGTCAATCCATGGCAGCGCCAGCCAAATGAAAACTTTGCGGATGGCGATCCAAAGAACGAGAAGGGCTGCAAGCGTAAGCGCAAGAACCTTCCAAAAAACGCCACGGGTTTCCCGCGCAAACAGATTGATAAACGCAAGTCGCGCCGCTTCGATCACCATGACGGATCTCCATCAGAACAGATTGCCGATCATGTAGGACGGCTCGCAATAACCTTCAACAGTAAACCGTCGTTGTCTGCCCGGCGATGAGCGGTTAGGCTCAATATTCACCCGATTGAAAACAGCGGCGGAAAACAAACGTGATAGGAAAACCGGGTTTTCATTTCATCAGCATATCGGTCGTCGCTGCGCTGTTCGCAGCGTCAACCTGCAACGCAGACGATTCGCCCTGGACAACGAAACCGGTCCGCGTGGAGCGCGGCGTCCAGTCGTTCGAGCGACTGCCACCCGCAAAACGCATTGAGGAGATGCGTGAGGGTGAAGAGAAACGGTTCATTCTGCGTATGCCTGCGCAAATCGCGATGCATAACAGCACGCGTTTTTCTGCACGTGGAAGGACCTATGTTCTTGGTGGCGTGATGCCGGTTCCGGCGAAAAAAGTATGCACATCGGATGCCGGAACACACTGGCCGTGCGGGCGCGCGGGATCGATTTTTTCAGGCAAGCTTCTGCGGCGACAATTGTTGCAATGCGCCACAGCGACGCGCAACGAGGGTGAGACCCGGCTCTCAAATTGCAGCATCGGCAACAAGAACGTGCAGGCGGAAATCGTTACCGCCGGGCAAGGCTTTGCTGCGCC
>JBNLGT010000056.1:0-20249 GCA_050306195.1 Ensifer sp. | reverse complement strand
TTCTCGATATGGAGGCCTATGCGCGTGAACTGAATGCCCGTAGAGATCCGATTGCCTCAACGCTCCAGCGCATCTATCAGCGTGTCCGTCGGCAGCCGAAACGCATTGTTTTTGCCGAGGCTGAAGAGGTGCAGGTCATGCGCGCGGCTCTTTCCTATGCCAACCAGCAGCTAGGCACAGCCATATTGCTGGGGCGCGAGGAGGAGATTAAGGCAACAGCCGAAAAGGCCGGTATAGATCTTAACCGTCCGGGTATCGAGATCATCAATGCGCGCCGCTCGCGTCGCAAGGATGTCTATACGGATTATCTTTATGCCCGCCTCCAAAGGAGGGGCTATCTGCAGCGTGATTGTCAGCGCCTGATTAATACCGATCGCAACCATTTTGCCGCCTGCATGGTGGCGCTTGGCGATGCGGACGGCATGGTCACTGGTACAACACGCAACTATTCCACGGTACTGGAGGATGTCCGCCGCTGCATCGACACCAAGCCAGGTCATCGGGTCATCGGTGTTTCGATCGCCCTTACCCGTGGCCGGACCGTGCTTGTGGCCGACACGGCTGTTCACGATATGCCGAGTTCGGAAGAAGTGGCGGATATTGCCGAAGAAGCCGCAGGTCTGGCGCGCAAGTTCGGTTACGAGCCGCGTGTAGCCATGTTGGCCTATTCCACCTTTGGCCATCCGCCCGGCGAACGCTCCGCCCGTGTTCAAGAAGCGGTCAAAATTCTCGACAAGCGCCGGGTCGATTTCGAATATGATGGCGAAATGGCTGCCGATGTTGCGCTCAATCCGCACATGATGGAGCAATATCCGTTCTGCCGATTGTCCGGCCCCGCCAATGTGCTGGTTATGCCCGCATTCCATTCGGCCTCAATTTCAACCAAGATGTTGCAGGAACTTGGCGGCTCCACGGTCATTGGCCCGCTACTGGTCGGTCTCGACAAGTCGGTTCAGATCGTTTCGATGGGCGCGAAGGATTCCGACATCGTCAACATGGCGGCGATTGCAGCCTATAACGCTGGGAGTTGATCCAGCGCGAGATACAGTAGCCTGAGCTGAAAGGTTCCTCGGTATCGCATTTCGGTTTGCTGCTCAGGCAGCGAACCGGCCAGCGTCTTCGCCATAATAGTTTTTGTAGCGCCCGGAAATATTGGCAATTGGCAGCACGACAAGAACATCCGTCGTACGGAACGCACGGTCCACCACGGCGCCTTCTCCAATCATGGCCCCGAGCCGCAAATAGCCCTTGATCAGCGGAGGAAGCGCCAACAATGCGGCTTTCGAATTGACGGCCTCGGCCGGCATAAGGTCCATTTGGTGATAGAGCTCTGGCAGCGCCTGCACGTGCCAGCCCGCCTTGGCGCGGGCATTGTGATGTAGGAAGGACAGCGCAAGCGCGTGTTCTTCAGGAACCGTGCCGGAAAACGAACCGCAGCCGAACATGGCGTCAATATTGTGCTTCAGCGCATAGGCCCAATTGCCCTGCCACAAAAGCTCTACCGTGCGACGACTGCGATATTGCGCCATAACGCAGGAGCGCCCCAATTCCATGAAACGCTTGCCTGGATGCCGCGCCACAAGATCGGCGACTTCAAATTCCGATGCGGAATAGAAACCGCCATTAGCCATGGCAATTTCCTGGCGCAGCAGGCGATAGGTGCCAACGATCTGGTCTTCCGGCTCACCCTCAATAGAGGTGTCAAGTACAAGAAGATGGTCGCAAATCATGTCCCAGGCGTCAATGTCGCGACGCTGGGCCTGCGCTTTCGGAGGAACCTGCGCGCCCATTTCTTCAACAAACACTTGGTAGCGGATGCGCTGTGCTGCGGCAATTTCGCTTTCGTTGCGCGCAAGCCGTGTTTCCAGTTGGCCGATGCGCCCCAGTATGGCTGCATCGGGCGCATGCCGAACCTCGGCTCCAAAGGGCGTGTTCGTGTCTTTAAGCAATAAGGTGGCGGCGTCCATGCTCGTAGCTAGTCCCGGTTTCGGTGAGATGCCTAGCATAAAGCATGTTTTTGCGACAACCGGGTGACAATCTGTCCTTAAGCGCGCTGTTGTTCGGCAAACCCAAACTTTGATACGAGCTTTGCAAGTTCCGCGGGGTCCGCCGGTTTTTGAAGAAACGCGCATGCGCCCGCCTCGAGAACCATGTGTTTAACATCATCGTCACTCTTACCGGAGACCACGATAATGGGCAGTTCTCCCAAGCCGGCGCCGACCTCGTAAGTACGAATGGTTTCAATAGCATCCAGTCCATTGCCACCTGGCATGGAAAGGTCGGTGATCAGAATATCGGGGCGACCTGTGAAGTCGGTCGCCGCCTCAACGAGGCTGGAATAGTCCTCGACTGTCTGGACCTTGTGGCCTGCTTTTGTCAGGGTTGCGCGCAGGAGCAGCGCATTGACGGGATCATCCTCCGCGACCAGCACTTTCAGGCTGGAGCGTTCCGGCGCGGTAAAGCGTGAAATTGGCGATCCGGACCCACTACGGTTATCATTCAATGGGTCACGTAGTTCAATACCACGCATATGGCCAAGCAATACCTCGACCAGTGATCGTTCACGCAATGGCCGGACCAACCAGGAATCGAACCCTATGCCGGTGAGTTTCGAGGTTCGGCTTTCGGGGTTGACCAGAAATATTTTCCGCACGCTGGACGAGATCAGGTCCGGTTTTTGCGCAAACAGTTTGGTGAAGTCTTCGGCAAGGCGGTGATCCACGATGATGTCGGTGAAGTCGCTTTCCGCAGTCATCAATGTTTCCGCAGCCTCGCTAGTCTCAACGTGCCGGAAAGCCCCGCCGAGCGTCTCGATTGTTTTCCGTAGAGCATGGGCTGTTGGCCCCTCTGGCGAGGCGATCAACACCCTTGATCTTTCAAGAATGGAATTTCGATTGTTACGTGCGCCAAGATCTTGCGAAACTGCAACGGGAAGCCGAAGAGCGAATGTACTTCCGCGCCCTTTGTCACTCGTTACCGTAATATTGCCGCCAGCTTCTGCGACAATGCGCGCCGAAATCGCCAGCCCTAGTCCGGTCCCTGAAGCCTTGTCCCGGTCGTTACCGACCTGTTCAAATTCGCCGAATATCCGTTCCTGTTCTTCCGGCGTCATGCCCGGGCCGGTATCTGTTACCCGGATGACCAGATGTCCGCGTTCCAGTGATGCTTCTACATACACACCGCCGACCTGCGTGAATTTCACCGCATTGCCGATAATATTGAAAAGGACCTGCCGCAGGCGCGCCGGATCAAAAGACATCATTTCCGGCACATCGTTTGATGCCCAGCTTGAGATTTCAATGCCCTTCTCATGGGCGCGGCTTGCCAGCATTTCAACAACGCTTTCAATCAATATCCGCACCGGTTCTTCCTGGGGGCGAAGTTGAAATCGTCCTGCTTCCAGCGAAACGAAATCCAGAAGGTCATCCACCAATTGGGCCAGCGCGTTTGAAGACTGCCGAATGCCGGCGAGGTAGTTCCGCTGCTCGGCGGTCAATTTGCTTTGCGCCAGCAAATGACACATGCCTGAAATACCTGAAAGCGGTGTTCGAATGTCGTGACTAACCGTACCAAGCATGCGTGACTTGGCATTATCTGCGCGTTCTGCTTTCAGCCGCGCCAATCTTTCTTTTTCCAACGCTGCCGTCAGCGCAGCAATTTTTGCCCGGCGTTTGGTATGGCTGCCGAGGGTGCGTAGCGCGACGAGGCCCAGAAAGGCTGCCCCAAAAATAAATGCCAGTCCGACAAGTGTCAGCATCGCTGTCGAGTGCGCCGGATAGATCAGGGGAAGACCGAAAGAGATGGCAAGTAGCGCTGCGCCAGCGATTGTCATCAATGCGTTGGCAGTTGAACTCTTAGACGGACTTATGTCCTGACGGCCTGCTTTCTGTGTCATAAAGGCAGCAATAACACGCCAAGTCTTCCAATTCGTTTCCCCGAATGGTTAAGACTTTAACTTTCCGACCGCTCGGAGCGAAAAATTTCTTCAAAAGCAATGAGCGCTGCGCCCACCGTAATGTAGCTGTCAGCGAGGTTGAAAACCGCGAACGACCAGTTTTGCGTGTGAAACAGAATGAAGTCGACCACATGTCCGTAAGCAAATCGATCCACCAGATTGCCAACGGCCCCCGCAACCACCAGCGCAAAGCCAAGATGATAGAGCCAGCGGTAGTTTGCGGTATGCCGCCATAGCCACAAGACAAAGGCGACAATGGCCAGCCGCACGCCAACAATGATGACGCCGGAGAAATGATCAAACATCGAAAAAGCGACCCCGGTATTATAGGTACGGAAAAGGTCAAAAAACGGAATGACAGGCACCGGTTGCTGGTAGGGCAACCAGGTGTCGACCGCTATTTTCGTCGCCTGATCGACAAGGATTGCCATCACAATCAGGATCAACGCGGGCAGAGGTCGGGAGAAAAGCGCGCGTTTGGCTGTCATGAACCATCATCCAAAGCCAGAATATGGCGCCGGGCTTCAAAAAGCATGACCGCCGTTGCCACAGCAAGATTGAGGGAATCAGCCAACCCTGATTGAGGAATGCGCGCCAGGGCGTCGGCTTCCCTGGCCAGCTCTTCCGGCAGGCCCTGTTGCTCGTTGCCCATCAGCAGAATAACCGGCTTCTCGGCGTAGTCGATTGTGCGGTAATCCACAGAACCCGCCAGATGTGTTGCAACAGTTTTTGCGCCACTCGATTTTTTCCATTTGAGGAAATCGCCAGGCGAGACCCGGTAAAGCGGCACGGCAAAAACCGATCCCATCGTGGCGCGCACCGTTTCCAGCGAAAATGGGTCAGTGGTTTCCCCCACAAGGATCACGCCGGCAGCGCCTGCTGCGTCGGCAGTACGGATTATCGTGCCGAGATTTCCCGGATCGCGGACGCGGTCAAGCGCGACAAAGGTCTGTTCCCTTTGTGGCTTCAACGCTTTGAGGTCACCCCATTGGGTCTTGAAGATGCCGACAACCATTTGTGGGTTGTCCCGGCGGGTCACCGATGAAAGGACCTTTTCGCTCACTTCAAGGACAAGAGCGCCCGAAGCGACAGCGCGCGCGGCGACTTTTTGCACCAGCGGCTTGTCCTTAGCGTTCTTTGCGTAAACAAGTGTTGTAATCGACCAGCCAAGATCCAGCGCATCAATAACAAGTTTGAGTCCTTCGGCCATGAATGTGCCGGTTTCCTCACGGCCCTTCTTTTGCGAAAGCGCCTTGATATCCTTGATGACCGGATTTGAAAGGCTGGTTATTTCCTTCACCTGGCCGACCCGGCGTGGCTCACGTTGCTCGTTATCTACATTCATTGCGGCACCCAGCGGCTGAAAAGAGAGGTCGATAGCGCGCGCCCCGGGGTCTTACCGTCAATACCGCTTTCACGGATGATCAATTCCCCCGATTCGACCGCACCGCCTCGGCCGCGCATAATTTCTCGCATCAGTTCATGAATAGAATAAAAACTTGCTCGAATGGAATAGGCAGTCAGCACCAAACCTGGCGCATCAGGTGAAAGTAACTCCCGGCAAATATCCAGCATCAAGGGCAGGTGGTCGAAGAGCTGCCACACCTCGCCATTGGGACCGCGCCCAAATTTTGGTGGGTCGGTGAGGATAATGTCATAGGTGTTGCCGCGCCGCTCCTCACGCAAAATGAACTTCATTGCGTCATCGCAAATCCAGCGGATTGGCGCATCTTCCATGCGCGCCAGCGCCTGATTTTCACGCGCCCACCCAATAGCCTTTTTCGAGGCGTCGACATGGGTAACCTGCGCCCCTGCATGTGCCGCCGCGAGTGAGGCAACGCCAGTGTAGCCAAAAAGATTCAAAACTTTCAGCGGGCGCTTCGCGGCGCGGATTTGGTCCTGCATCCATGCCCAATGCGCAAGCTGTTCCGGGAAGACGCCCACATGCCGGAAGCTTGTGAAGCGCCCGTGAAAGTCGACATCCAACAGCCGCATTGGCCAGGTTTCACCCAACGCGCCTTTGGGAAAACGCCAGCGACCCATGCCGTCCTCGTCCGTATCACCGGTAAAGACAGCGTCCACATCTTCCCATTGTCTTTTGGGCAGGCTGGCTTTCCAAAGCGCCTGCGCCTCCGGGCGCACGATGCGGTAAGGCCCATATTGCTCCAGCTTTTGCCCATCGCCGCTATCGATCAACTGGAAGGCGCCCGGGCCCCCGGTTTCCAGAATAACAGGCACGCGCTCAATAGGTTTGGCGCCCGTTCTTTCCATGAGAGGTCGGTCGTAGATCATGCTGACCGAGGCCTTGGGACGTTCGGTGTTTTTTTGAGGGCGGATCTCTTTACGAGGCGTGTTGGCCTGCTTTTCCGCTCCATGCCTCTTTGACGGGCCGGATTTGCGGCTCTGTCTCATCTCAGCTACATTTCCATTGACAATCTTCAGGTGTTGCAGGCAATAGCATCCCCCGCCTACTTGGCAAAGCCGTTTCCATCGGTTCTATTTGCCGGACGTCAAATTCTGGGAGGAATGTTCAATGGATATGAGCGGCGAAGAGCGCATTGCGGCAAACCGTCAGACGGTCTGGGAAGCGCTGAATAATCCGGAAATCCTAAAGGCGTGTATTCCCGGCTGCCAATCCCTTGAAATGCAGTCGCCGACAGAAATGTCCGCAACGGTAAAAATCAAGATCGGCCCCGTTTCAGCAACGTTCAAGGGTGAAGTGACGCTGGAAAACCTGAATCCACCGGAAAGCTATACTATTGCCGGTGAGGGAAAAGGCGGAATTGCGGGCTTCGCCAAAGGGGGCGCTGACGTGACACTCATGGAAGATGGTGATGAGACTATTCTCGCCTACAAGGTCGACGCCCAGATCGGGGGCAAGCTGGCCCAACTCGGATCACGCCTGATTGATTCGACGGCCAAAAAACTGGCCGGGCAGTTTTTCGCTGATTTCAATAAAGCCGTAAGCGAATAATTGCTGGCCCGCCCTCAGGGCGAAGGCAGAGCTGCATGCTCCGCCAATTCTTCAGCCCGTTTGCGCTGGGTCCCTGCTTCGCTCTGCCAGCGGGTGACTTCACGAGCGCTTTCGCGAGCTTTTTTCCGATACTTGCCCTGAGACCACCAGGTTGCAAGCGACCCGACAATCATACCCACAATCATAGCGCCGAAGAGATAGAGAAAAAACGGCGCGCTGACTGACAGCAAACTGTCGTCGGGCTCAAACGGATTGAAGGCCATAGTCACCGTATGCCTGTTGGCAACGGAAAGGACGATTAGGATAATGGCGATTGGCAGCACGATAATCAGGTTGATCAGTTTCTTGATCATGGGAATTCTCCGGAGTCTGCTCTCAATACCAAAAATGCGGGCAGCGACCCGCACTTTCCCTTTTTATTTAGTTAGGTAATGCAATCACCTAATCAAGCGCCATATCGCCGCACGGCGGCTCAATCCTCACCGTCGGGATTCAGCCGTTCGCGAAGCTCTTTGCCGGTCTTGAAAAACGGCACCCACTTCTCTTCGACAAAAACGGCATCGCCGGTCCGCGGATTTCGACCCGACCGCGATGGGCGGTTCTTTACCGAAAAGGCGCCAAAACCACGAAGCTCTACGCGGTTTCCAGCCGCCAGCGCGTCGGTGATTTCATCAAATACAGCATTCACAATATTCTCTACATCGCGGTGATAGAGATGTGGATTGCGCGCAGCAACGATCTGCACCAACTCGGACTTTATCACGGCTACCCCCTCGAACTCCGGCAATTATTCGGCATCAACCTGCCAAACGGAAAGAAGACCGTCAAGGAACAACTTCTCACCAATGAGCTTTTTCAAAATGTTGGCGCCAATTATCTGATCGGCGCCGGCCAGTCCAACATATTTTAAAAGTGAGGCTGGAAATGCTGCGGCAAATCCGCCCGAGGGTGCTTTCCAGTCGATAACGGGCAACCCCGGATCCACTTTCACGCTCTCCAGATAGGTTTTGATTTCCTCCATGCCGCCCAGTTTGTCCACCAGGCCGTTTTTCAACGCCTGGCGTCCTGAGAAAATGGAGCCATCAGCGAGTTTCAGCGTTTCTGCGCGGCTCATACCGCGCCTCTCGGCAACTAGATCGACAAACCAGGAATAGCTGTCCTGCACCATGGCGTTAATCATCGCTTTGGCTTCTTCAGGCGGGGCATGGAAAGGGTTCGGTTCCGCTTTCATCGGGGACGATTTTATTTCCTCCAGTGATATACCGATCTTATCCATCAATTCCTTGGCTTGCGGATATTGAAAAATGACGCCGATCGAACCGGTGATCGAAGTTTCCCCTGCCACAATTTCGTCGCCTGCGATGGCAATCATGTATCCCGCAGAAGCAGCAAGTGTGCGCACATTCGACACAACCGGCTTTTCTGCCGCAACCTTGCGGATCGCCTTGTATATAGTTTCGCCGCCAAATGTGGTGCCTCCGGGCGTGTTAATGTCGACAATGAGCGCCTTGACGTTTTTCGCTTTGGCGATTTTCTCAATTCGAGCGGTCAGTTCAGTATCATCCTGAATGATACCGGAAATGGAAACGCGGGCGATGTGGTCGCCTCCGGTTCCTGGCAATTGTTCGGCATAGCCAAACCAGAGTCCGGCAAGTGACAGCAGCGCTATCACGCCGGTCAGAACGCGCCAGAAACTCAGTTTGCGCCGTAAAGCGCGGCGATCGGCAATATTCTGGTCCACTCTTTTCTCCTTCATTGCGCCGTCGGCCAATGAGAGGGCACAATAGCGGCGCAGCAGATGCGTTGATTTTATAGGAATATCCACTGCACGGCGCAATCTGATGTTTTGATCATTCCTTTTTGCCTTACGAGCGTTATTGTGTTGCACGTCGTTTGAACCTATTTCCCTGTTTATCGCTCAACTGAAACGGGATTCGGCATGACAGTCGCCCACAGCCAGAATGTTGCAGCACATGGATCAGCCATGAATGCGCGCGATTATGCCGAAGCGCTGCGCCATTCTGCACGGGTGCGCAGATTGAAACTCCTGTTGCCGCTGGCAACGGTTCTGATTGGCGCAGTGTTTGGTGGTGCCTCTTTCCTTCGCTCCTCTCTGTTTGAGAACATCAGCATTGAGAGCGCGAAAATCGAAGACGGCAAGATAGTCATGGAGAAGCCGGCGCTTTCAGGCCGCAACAACGAAGGTGTGGCCTATACGCTCAAGGCGGCAAAGGCGCTGCAGGATATTGTGTCGCCCAATCTTATCACGCTCAAATCCATTGCGGCCACGCTGCCGGGGCAGGGCGGCCTCGTTGCCAATATTCGCGCGGCTATCGGCGATTTTGATCGCAATTCGGAAAAGCTGGAATTGAGCAAGCCCTTCGATATCGATCTTTCAAACGGCGTGAATGCGCATTTTCGCTCCGCGAGCGTGGACCTCACAGCTGGAACGATGATTTCTCACGAGCCCGTGTCGATTGTGATGACGGATACATCAATAGTTGCGAATAGTTTTGTTATGAAAGATAAGGGCGAGAACTTGGTGTTTGAGGGCGCGGTAAAAATTTTGATGAGCCCTTCCGCGATTCACAAAGAGGAAAAATAAGTGCTGATCAAGCGAAATGGGCTGGCCATCGCCGCATTGGCGACATGTCTCACTGCAGCAGCCTACGGCGCTGCCGCTCAGCAAGCTTCGACCCGCATGGATGGTTTGGCGCTTTCTTCGGATGAACCGATCCAGATTGAAAGCGATAAGCTTGAAATCATGGATAAGGAAAAGCAGGCTGAGTTTACCGGGAATGTAAAGGTGGTTCAGGGAACAACGACCATTCGTTCCGGGGCGATGACTGTATTCTACAATTCAGAAGGCGGCCCGGTTTCCGGCAGCGGCCCTGCCGATATTGACCACATTGTCATGACAAAACGTGTGTTGCTGACATCCGGCGAACAGACAGCGAGCGGCGACCGCGGCACCTATGACATGAAAACCGAGATATTGACGCTTGAAGGTAAGAAAGTCGTCCTGACAGAGGGTGAGAATGTGTTTACCGGTTGCAAGCTGACGGTCTTTATGGTCAGCGGTGAAGCGAAGCTGGAAGCGTGTGGTGGTCGCGTGCAAATTCAGCTCGATCCGAAATCCAAGAAGTAGGCCGGGCGGAACGCACGTTGAAATTCCCGTTTTTATCCGGAAAATCTTCTCAAGGCCCACGTCGTTCCAGCGAGGATGCTGAGCGCTATGAGGGCACGCTTGCCGCACGCAATATTACCAAGACCTACGGGCAGCGCAGAGTTGTAAACGGCGTTTCCATTATCGTGCGCCGTGGCGAGGCGGTTGGATTGCTTGGGCCAAATGGTGCGGGCAAGACGACCTGCTTCTACATGATCACCGGCCTGATTCCAGTTGATTCGGGAGCCATCGAACTGGACGGCAAGGATGTAACCGGTATGCCCATGTATCGCCGCGCCCGCCTGGGTGTTGGCTACTTGCCGCAGGAAGCCTCCATTTTTCGCGGGTTGAGCGTGGAGGAAAACATCCGCGCCGTGCTTGAGGTGCGTGAAAAGAACAAGAAGAAACGTGAGCAACGCATCACTGAATTACTCGACGAATTTTCAATTGGCCATTTGCGCAAATCGGCCGCCGTTGCCCTTTCGGGAGGTGAGCGGCGGCGTCTTGAAATCGCCCGGGCACTGGCGACTGATCCGGCATTCATGCTTCTTGATGAGCCTTTTGCCGGGGTCGATCCCATTTCGGTATCTGAAATCCAGAATCTTGTTCGCCATCTTACCAAGCGTGGGATTGGCGTTCTTATTACCGACCATAATGTCCGTGAAACTCTGGGGCTTATCGACCGCGCCTATATCATTCACGCAGGCGAGGTTCTTACGCACGGACGCGCTGCCGACATTGTCGCCAATGAAGATGTTCGCCGCCACTATCTCGGGGATAATTTCAGTCTTTAACCAGATTTGGGCCTGCCGGTTTCTTTGCAGCTCCGGTTGCGCTATTTTGCAATCAGACAAACGTTATTGCCAAAGCCGCTGAGCCCATGATCCTGAAAAACAAGCGTATTCTTCTCATCATTGCCGGGGGCATCGCTGCCTACAAATGTCTGGAACTGATCCGCCGTTTGCGAGAGCAGGGTGCGTCCGTCCGGCCAATCATGACGGAAGGCGCGCAGCAATTCATAACGCCATTGAGCGTGGGTGCGCTTGCCGCTGAGCATGTCTACACGGAGCTTTTCTCTCGTGAGGATGAGCAGGATGTTGGTCATATAAGGCTCGCCCGGGATTGCGATCTTGTTCTGGTTGCTCCCGCAACGGCCCATATCATGGCGAAAATGGCCCTTGGACTCGCGGATGATCTGGCCACTGCCGTTCTTTTGGCCACTGATAAGCCAGTGCTTGTAGCCCCCGCTATGAACCCGGTAATGTGGGCTGCAAACGCCACACAGAGAAATGTTGAAATGTTGCGTACCGACGGTGTAAACTTCGTTGGGCCGGCGGAAGGGGAAATGGCGGAAAGCGGTGAAGCAGGCATTGGCCGAATGGCGGAACCCGCGCAAATACTCTCGGCTGTTTTGCATCTTATGGATGGCGGAGAAAAACCGCTTCTGGGGAAACGGGCGATTGTAACATCCGGCCCGACATACGAACCTATCGACCCGGTTCGCTATATCGCCAACCGTTCTTCTGGAAAACAGGGCCATGCAATTGCGGCGGCTCTCGCGGCTCTGGGGGCTGATGTGACGCTTGTGTCCGGCCCGGTCTCCATTCCCGACCCCATCGGTGTGAATATGGTTCATGTCGAGCGCGCTGAAGAAATGCGCGACGCGGTCATTTCAGCCTTACCTGCAGATATTGCGATTATGGTGGCGGCGGTGGCTGACTGGCGGGTCGAGCAGGCAGAAGGTGAAAAGATCAAGAAGAAAGCTGGTGAGGGGCCAGCGCCGCTCAAGCTGACGGAAAATCCCGATATTTTGAAGATGGTAGGCCATCATGAGCAACGCCCGGCGTTGGTCATTGGTTTTGCTGCGGAAACGCAGTCTGTCATCGAAAACGCCCGCGCCAAACTGAAGGCGAAGGGCGCTGACATGATTGTGGCCAATGATGTCAGCGCTTCAACTGGCATCATGGGTGGCGACCACAATGCCGTCCGCATTATCAGCGCGGACGGGGTGGACATTTGGCCGGACATGCCAAAAGAGCAGGTGGCGGAAAAACTCGCCTCGAGAATTGCAGCCTTTTTCGAGCCCGCATAGCGCATATCGTGTAGTAAAAGGGGGCCGTTCAGAAGCTGCCCTGGACACCGTCTGCCTTGTTGATCTGATTATATTGCGCATTTTGTGAACACTGCGTTCTCAATATCCGCTTTGTAGGAATGGGTGAGGAAACTATATTGCCCGCATGTTCAAAGGAGACAAGAAATGTCTATCCGTCCTGTTAAACATGAAAGTGTCGCGACGCCCGCCATGGAAGGTGCTGGCGTTCACCTGCATCGCGTATTCGGTTTTGGTGATCCGGATTTGACCGATCCCTTTTTGATGATGGATGATTTTCGCAATGATGAGCCATCAAAATATCTCAAGGGGTTCCCTTGGCATCCGCATCGCGGCATCGAGACGATTACTTATGTTCTGGCGGGAACCGTCGAACATGGCGACAGCCTCGGTAATCACGGCACGTTGGGTGCAGGTGACGTACAATGGATGACAGCCGGAAGCGGCATCATGCATCAGGAAATGCCGAAGGGTGACTTTGCTGGCAAGATGCATGGTTTTCAGCTTTGGGCCAATCTTCCGTCTTCTCTGAAGATGACCAGTCCGCGATACCAGGATGTCAAATCCTCCGATATTCCGGTTGTCATTGACGACGATGGTACAGCGGTGCGCGTTATCACCGGCGAGTTCTGGGGCAAAAAGGGACCAGTTGACGGCATCGCTGCAGAGCCTATCTATCTGGACATTTCCGTGCCCCCGGGCAAGCGCAAGACATTCAAGGTAGACACCTACCGCAAAGCGTTTGCCTATATATTTGCTGGCTCAGGCACGTTCCGCGATGCATCCAAGCCATTTGGCGTCAAGGTGGAAAAGGAGTTCAACGGCGAGGAACTGAACATTCGGGACATGAGCGGAAACCGCACGCTGGTGGTATTTGACACTGGCGATGAAGTGACCGTCCAGGCTGGGGAGAAGGGCATTCGCTTTCTGCTTGTCTCTGGCAAGCCAATTCAGGAGCCGGTTGCCTGGCATGGGCCGATTGTGATGAACACACGTGAAGAACTCATGCAGGCCTTTCAGGAGCTTCAACGCGGCACCTTCATTCGGGAAGGCGCAGAATTCGGCTGAGCACAATGGGAGCCGTCAAACCGGCTCGATCAGGATGGCGCGGAAATCGTTGACATTGGTCAGCGTCGGGCCGGGCACAACTTGATCGCCAAGAGCTTCGAAAAAACTATGGGCGTCGTTTGCCGCGAGAGCTTTCCTGGCATCGACGCCTTTTTGAGTGGCGCGGGAAAGCGTGTCTGGCGTAACAATTGCGCCAGCTACCTCCGCGGCTCCATCCACACCATCTGTATCACAGGCAATCAGATGGATGCCCGGCGCGCCATCAAGCGCAATTGCCGCTGCAAGGCAGAATTCAGCATTCGGACCGCCAATTCCGTTTCCGCGCCGGGTGACGGTCAATTCACCGCCGGAAAGAAGCAGAAACGGCTTGTCGCCTGTCGCCAGGGTTTTCTGGATTGAAAGGGCCGTCTTGACCTGTTCGGCAGCAACGTCACGCGCTTCACCCTCAAGAGAATCTCCAAGGGACTGAACGTTCGCGCCCCACTTCTCGGCGGCTTCAGTGGCGGCCGCTAATGATTGCGATGGCGCTATGATGACACGATTTTCGACCCTGGAGAGGCGTTCGTCGTCCGGCGCGATAACACCGCCATGGGCAACAAGGGCCGATTTGACTTTTTCGTCAACGGGAACGTTCCAACGCTCTATGATGTCCAGGGCATCATTGGCACATGAAGTGTCTCCGACCGTTGGCCCCGAGCCAATAAACGCCATGTCATCGCCGGGAACGTCGGATATCATCAAGGCCAGCATTTGAGCGGGGTAGGCGGTCGCAGCCAACCGTCCGCCTTTCACTTGGCTGAGGTGTTTTCGAACTGTGTTCATTGCGCCAATCGGTGCGCCAGACGCCAGAAGCGCGGCGTTGACTGCCTGTTTGTCGGCAAGCGCCAATCCCTCTATCGGCAGAACCAACAAAGCCGACGCGCCGCCCGATATGAGAGCCAATACAAAGTCGTTTGGGCCAAGCGTGTATAGCAAATCAAGCAGGCGTTGTGTGGCGGCCGCCCCGGCGGCGTCAGGCACAGGATGCGCCGCTTCTACAATTTCGATACCCCGCGTCGGGCGGCCATAGCCATAGCGGGTAATCACCAGACCTTCGCACGGCCCCCATGCCTCTTCCACCGCCTCGGCCATTCGAGCGCTTGCCTTGCCCGCTCCAATGACCACCACGCGCCCCTGCGGTTTCGGAGGAAGGTGTTGTGCCACAACCTGCATGGGATCTGCGGCGCGAACTGCAATGGTGAAAAGCGAGTTTAGAAAATTCTGGGCTTCGGAAGATTGCATGAAGCGGTTCCTGATCGGGCTTGGTTCACTGGCGGTCGGCAGAGACCTGCCATTAATTCAAACCATGTTCCGCAATGCAACAGATGATATGAGGCGGCAGTTATGCCGCCAGCCATTCGCGCCTTTGTGCAAATTTCAGGAAGTCACTTCCAGACATTGGTTGCGCAAATGCATAGCCTTGCAGGGAGTCGCAACCCAGATCGCGAAGAATTTCTGCATGCTGCATCGTCTCCACGCCCTCGGCGATGATTTCGATACCGCGTGAGCGGCCAATATCGAGGATAGATCGCACCAATGCCCTTTGCGTGGGAGATTCCACAATCGGGAAAATGAGCTGGCGATCAATCTTGAGCCGTCGTGGCATAAGCTTCAGCAATGTCAATATCGACGCACGCCCTGTTCCGAAATCGTCAATCTCGATATCGACGCCCAGGTCCCTTAGACGGTCAATATGTTTGCAGAGTTCGGCGTCGTCCTCAAAGGAAATAGATTCCAAAAGCTCGACAGAAATACTCCCAGGTGTGAAGGCCATCGACTGCAGTTTGTCGAACAGCGCTTCTTCCTTGAGGCGTTGCGCAGAGAGGTTTACGGAAAATCGTGGAAGGTCGATTCCGTTGGCTTTAAGGCGGATAAATTCTTGATGTGCCTGATCGAGAACGATTGAATCGATTGTGGACACCACTTTGAGATTTTCAGCAATTCGCAGGAAGTCATCTGGCGCAAGCAACCCTTTTTCGGGGTGTTGCCAGCGCACAAGTGCTTCAAACCCATTGATTTCAAATGTCTTGGCGCAGAATTGTGGTTGGTAATAGGCGACAAACTGGTCCTGCTCAAAAGCGCGCAGGATGTCGTCTGCAATATGTTTATTGTTGATGACCGTCTGACGAAGCATCTCGGTAAAGGGCTCGACTCGGTTGCGGCCGCGGCGTTTGGCTTCGTAGAGTGCGATATCAGCATTGATCAG
Organism: Ensifer sp.; assembly: GCA_050306195.1. Classification (GTDB taxonomy): domain Bacteria; phylum Pseudomonadota; class Alphaproteobacteria; order Rhizobiales; family Rhizobiaceae; genus Ensifer_A. Next base: position 4,731 of record JBNLGT010000056.1, on the reverse strand, counting down.
GATTTGGGCTGCGGGTTCATTCAGGGTGTTGCCCGATGCAAATCCGATGCTTGCGCCTACGCGGCATTCATGCCCTTCGTAGAGAACCGGCCGCGACATGGCCTCGACGAGGCTATTGGCCAATTGCGCATAGTCCTTTTCGGCATTTCGCGGCGCAGAGATGACGACAAATTCGTCACCGCCGATGCGGGCAAGAAAATCGCCGTCATAAATGAGCGCACGTAGATTGCGGGCGGCTTCCTTGAGAATTAGGTCACCGGCAGCATGGCCAAAGGTGTCGTTGATCTCCTTGAACCGGTCGAGATCGATATGAAGTACGGTAATATGCACGCCGACCGGGATCTCCTGCATGCGCTGATCGAGAAAACGCCGGTTTGCAAGCCCCGTGAGCGCATCGTGCAGCGCTGCATGCTCCATCGTCGATTTCGCCTGAATCAAGTGGCGATTTTGCAATTCCGTATAGCTCTTCGCCTTGCGTAACTCCTGCTGCATCAGGACATCGGAAGTGACATCCCAATTGACCCCAACAATTTTACGCCATCCAGTTGAATCTTCGTAAACTGCGCCGATCGCCCTGATATAGCGCATCTCGCCCTTACGATTGAAAACTCTGAAACTGCTTGAATATTCCGCGCCGCCGTGGATGGCCTGTTCAAATTCATGTTCGGCGGTCTTGAAATCAGCCGGATGTAGCGCATTGCGCCAATCGTCGTAACCGCACTCTTCCTGGTCGAGCGGAACGCCATACATCTCGCGCATACGATCATCCCAGCTCAGAGTTCCCTCGGAGATGTTGTATTCCCAAACGCCGATGCCTGACGTACGCAGCGCCAGCTCAAGGCGTTGTGACAACTCTGCCAGCTGGTCTTCGCGCTCATGCAGAGCCTCCAGATGACTTTGCCTGTCGGCGGTCAGCTTTCCGGCCCAGATAAGGGGAACAAGCAGCGCGAGCGAAACGGCAAAGAGGCCAATGCGGAAGGCGCCCAGTCCGGCGTTCCACCCCCAGCCGCTGCTTGGTATGGCGAAAAGCTCCCAGGTTTCGTAGCCCAGATCGATTTGCGCGTTGACAGGGTGCGCATCAATAATAGCGGCATTACCAAAAAAAGGTGCGCGCGTTTGGCCGTCGTTCGAGCGAACACGCATTGCGATAAGGATATCAGGATTGGAAATGCGCAGTCCACTAGCCCTGTATATGTGTTCCATATCCATGACAGAGGATAGGATGCCCCAAAACTCCGTAACACCATTCTCGTTTTCACGAAGGAGCGGAAAACGTGCAATAAGGCCCTTGCCACCCTGAACAAGATCAACCGGCCCAGTCAACAAAGCTTTCCGGGTATGTTTTACCTGCATGGCCGCTGCTTTTTGAGCCGCATTCTTGGTGTAATCCAAGCCGATCACACTTTCATTTCCAGCCAGCGGGAAAACCATGGAAACTTTGAGGTTTGGTGCGATGGCGATATTTCGAATCTCAGGCGCAAGTTCAAGAACACGATCAACAAGTTTGGCTACGTGATGCTCGCCAACTTCTGTGTGGTCGGCCAAATCTAGGGTGAGTCCCTGTACGATAGCGACATTTTTTGAAATCAGGGCTTCGAGTTTGGTTTTGTTCAGGGTCAACTGCTGGGCAACTTCAGCCTTTTCGGCCTCCGCCATGCTCAGGCTGCGCTGCCAATCTGCATAGCCTGCAAAAAGGGCAATTGTGATTGCGGCGATCACAGCTGGAATATAATAGGGCCAGGCTGACTTGCGCATCCCGCTTTTCTGTTCAGCTTTGGCTGTCTGATATGCCATTCTCGTTGCCGCTTAGTTTGTACTCCCGGACAACGAATAGCCCCATAAACTTAATATTGCCTTTAGCGGGCGCAGCGCTAAAGCCGCGTGCCTGCAGAACTTTTCAAATTTAGGTGCCGCCATCTGGTAAGGGCGTTACGCGGCCTTCTGGGCGTGATACTCTTTTATGGCAATCATCTTGATATCGGGGGAGCGTTCGGCCTCGTAGTTGAGAGAAAAGCCGTCAGACGCCATGAATACAGGATCTCCATCAAGGTCACGGCAAATGTCGCCTCGATGCGATGAGATAAATTTTTCGATGTCGGCCTGCTTAGCTGCTGAAATCCAGCGGCAAACAGAAAAGCGGGACATTTCGAAGGAAACCGGCAGGCCATACTCTGCTTGCAGTCGTTCCTTCAGAACATCAAGCTGTAGAGCGCCGACAACGCCGACGATTGCCGGGGATCCGTCTTCGGGTTGAAAAAGCTGCACAACGCCTTCTTCCGCCATCTGCTGCAAAGCCTCTTTGAGCTTTTTAGCCTTCATGGCGTCTTCCAGCCTGACGCGCCGCAATATTTCCGGTGCGAAGTTGGGAACGCCCTGAAACACAAGTGCTTCGCCTTCCGTCAGCGTATCGCCGATGCGCAGGCTGCCATGGTTGGGAATGCCGACAACGTCACCGGCAAACGCCGTGTCCGCCAATTGTCGTTGCGATGCAAAGAAAAATTGCGGCGCAGAAAGACCCATCGGTTTCCCCGTGCGAGACAGCCTCGCCTTCATTCCCCGCGTCAACCGGCCTGAACAGACGCGCACAAACGCGATGCGGTCCCGGTGATTGGGGTCCATGTTCGCCTGGATCTTGAACACGAAGGCCGACATTTTTTCATCCGTCGCCTCAACGGTTCTTGTATCGGCCACCTGGGCGCGCGGTGGCGGCGCAAACTCGCCAAGCGCATGGATAAGATCGCGGACACCAAAATTGCGCAGGGCCGAACCGAAAAACACCGGCGTCAGGTGACCTTCCAGAAAGGCCTGCCGGTCAAAGGGGCGACAGGCCTCTGCTGCCAGACTGACCTCCTCAATGAAGGCATCCCGTTCGTTTTCCGGCAACCGCTCGGCAACGGCTTCCGGCCCGTTGACTGGCGTGAGCTCTTTTTCCGTGTCGCTGCCGCGTACGGCGCTGGCCGCCAGATGGTAGGAGCCACAGAAGGTTTTCGCCCTGCCGATTGGCCAGGTAACCGGTGCGGTGTCGAGCGCCAGCTTTTCCTCTACCTCGTCCAGGATTTCAAACGGATCACGGCTTTCGCGGTCCATCTTGTTGACGAAGGTGATGATCGGAATATCGCGCAATCGGCAAACCTCAAAAAGCTTCAGCGTGCGCGGCTCGATCCCCTTGGCTGCGTCAATCACCATAACGGCGGCATCGACAGCGGTTAGCGTACGATAGGTATCATCGGCAAAGTCTTCGTGGCCGGGCGTATCCAGGAGGTTGAAGACATGGTCACCATATTCAAAGGTCATAACCGATGTGACAACTGAAATGCCGCGTTCGCGTTCGATCTTCATCCAGTCCGAACGGGTCTGGACGCGGTCTTTCTTGGCTTTTACTTCGCCAGCAAGCTGAATGGCGCCGCCGAAAAGCAGCAATTTTTCCGTCAATGTCGTTTTACCGGCATCCGGGTGCGAGATGATTGCAAAGGTGCGGCGGCGTGATACCGCATCTGTCAAGCTTTCGGCCATGTTTTGATTATCCTGTGAATTGCGGTTCTCATAAACGCTGAAAAGCGAAAGTGCAATTGACCCGTTTGCCCGACTCAAAAGAGGGTTATGCAACGAGCTTCACCAGCGAACGGAATGGACGCCGATGAACATGCATTCGCAATCCACACCACAACTTTCACTCATCCGGCTTTCGCATGGCGATGGTCTCGAATTGCCATCCTATGAAACCGGCGGCGCGGCGGGAATGGACCTGCGCTCGGCGGTTGCCGAAGACCGGCCTTTGATGCTGATGCCAGGCAAAAGGGCGCTTGTTCCGACGGGTTTCATATTCGAAGTACCAAATGGCTTTGAAGCACAGATACGCCCCCGCTCAGGCCTTGCTTTCAAGCATGGTATCACCTGCCTCAATACACCGGGTACAATCGACAGTGATTATCGGGGAGAGGTGAAAGTCCTGCTGATCAATCTCGGAGAGGAGGAGTTTCTAATTGAGCGCGGCATGCGTATCGCCCAGATGGTGATCGCGCCGGTAACCCGTGTGGTAACCGCCGAAGTGCAGGAAGTATCCGGCACCGAAAGGGGTGACGGCGGCTTTGGTTCGACAGGCGTTTGACCGGGATGCATTCGGCTTCGGCCAACAAAGCCCTTTAATTAAGGCGACTACTTTCTAGCGCTGGCTTTCCAAGGCCAGTTTCGCAGCCAGCCCGGCCAGAACGGTGCCCATGAGCCAGCGTTGAATTCTGGCCCACAATGGTCGGCCGCCAAGAAACAGCGCAACCGAACCTGCTGAAAGAACGATCAGCGCATTTACGCCCACGCTGATGGCAATCTGCAAGGTGCCGAATATCAGCGACTGAAGGAGAATATGACCCAGAGCAGGATCGATAAATTGCGGTAGAAGGGAAAGATATAAGACAGCCACCTTCGGGTTGAGAAGGCTGGTAACAAACCCCATCACAAACAGTTTTTCCGGTCGGTCGGGTGAAAGCGCGCGAAGCTTGAAAACGGGCGCCGCGCCCGGCTTCAAGGTGTTCCATGCAAGATAGCCAAGATAGATCGCCCCGGTGAAGCGGAGCGCGTCATAGGCATATGGCACAGCGACAACCAGCGCAGTAATGCCCATCGCCGCCGAGAGCAGGTAGAAGACAAACCCGAGTGCGACACCAGATAGAGATACAAATCCGGCCATCGGTCCTTGACAGATCGAGCGGGATATCAGGTAAAGCATGTTGGGAC
>JBNLGT010000055.1:0-20448 GCA_050306195.1 Ensifer sp. | reverse complement strand
CAGTGTTGCTACGGCACCGAACTCGGTGGTGCATACGGGAGTAAAATCCTTGGGATGCGAGAATACGATAGCCCAGCTATCGCCGACCCAGTCGTGAAGACTGATTGGGCCTTGATCCGTTTCTACCGTGAGGTTGGGTATTGTATCGTTGATGCGTAGTGCCATGGGTACTCCCTTTCAAAAACAGATATTTTCGGAACCGCCGGATATGCGATTCGACTGTCATTCTTATCGGCTTGTGTTGCGGTCATGAGCCGTGAGACTATGAAACCGGATTAACATATGGAGGGGATAATGGATATTTCAAATATCAGCTGGGTGGGTGTCATTGTCGCGACGATTGCCGCATTTATTCTGGGCGGAGCCTATTATGGCGTTCTGGGGAAGCCATGGATGAAGGCAGCCCGCATAGATCCCTCGCAGACGACGATGTCCGCTTCACTTTTCGCCGTCTCGATTGCCAGCGAATTTGTGATGGCGGTGATCCTGTCAGTGCTGATCGGAACACTCGGAATGGGGGATGCCTCCATCGCCAAGGCATTGATGATTGCCTTCATACTCTGGCTAGGGCTGGTCGTGACGACGTTGACAGTCAACCATCGCTATCAGGGTTTCGGCTGGGACCTTACCCTTATTGATGGCGCGCATTGGCTGCTTGTTCTTTTGGCGCAAGGCGCAGTGGTGGGTTATTTCAGCACGCCTTGAAGACCCGGCTACGCATCAGTTGCCGCGGATGACGCAGATGCCATATTCGTAGGTGCAGGCGTTCTGTTCCGTCGCAACGTCAATGATTTTGACCTTCTGTACCGGAGCCTCGACCACGAAAGGTTCCGGGATGGGCCTTGTAGAGCCGTTGGAATAGACATAGGTGCCATTTCCCGGCACGCGCAAGACGGAGCCCCAGTCAGAGTAGAAATTGCGGACACGCAGATGCCAGTTTGGATACGTCTGCGAATGGTGTCCCGCCCGATACGAATCATCGGCGAGAAGCGCCTGACCGGTCATGCCTGACGCTGTGATGCCCAGGATTGAAGCCACTGCAGTCATTGCAGCTCTTTTTCGAAGGTTCATCATGACCTCCCGCAGTTAGCGTTTACGAATTGTTAATATCTAAACATGCTTTTCGGTTGCTGGGAAAGAGTGGGAGCGCCGCAAGTGGTGAATGACGCCTATTTTCACGTTTCATGGTAAATTTCGGCGATAAGTCTAGGTGGTCTAATCGATAAAATGGGCGTTATGCGACTTTGGCAGACTTGCAGAGTTGCTATCAGGCGAATAAACACGGCCTATCGCATTGCACAAAGAGGGAGGGTGCAGGATGATTGTTCGCGCTCTCCGAATAAACGAAACGCCGAAGAGGGTCTTATGGGGAATGTGACAAATAATCGGCCGTTGTCGCCGCATCTTCAAATCTACAAACCTATTCCCACAATGGTTATGTCGATTGTGCACCGTATTACTGGTGGCGCACTCTATTTCGGCACCATTCTGGTCGCCTGGTGGCTGATCGCCGCTGCATCCGGTGAAGCCTATTTTGACTTTGTAAATGCTGTTTACGGCTCCTGGATCGGACGCCTTGTCCTGTTTGGTTATACATGGGCGCTGATGCATCACATGGTCGGCGGCTTGCGTCACTTCGTTTGGGATTTTGGCTATGGCTTTGACAAGGCGGTTTCGACCCGCATGGCCAAGGCGACCCCGGTTATCTCTGTTGTTCTGACGGTTCTCATCTGGATCGTTGGTTACATGTGCCGCTGAGGAGGAGAGACTAATGGATATGCGCACGCCTCTCGGTAAGGTTCGCGGTCTTGGTTCAGCCAAGGAAGGCACCGAACATTTCTGGCGTCAGCGGGTGACTGCAGCCGCCAACGTTCCGCTGATCATTTTTTTCGTGATCTTTCTGATCAAATATAATGGCGCACCCTACGCGGACGTTGTCGGGGCACTGTCAAATCCGATTGTTGCGGTATTGATGGGGCTCGTCGTCATCTCCGGCGTCATTCACATGAAGCTCGGCATGCAGGTCATCATCGAGGATTATGTCCCCGTTGAATGGCAGAAAGTCACCCTGCTAACGCTGAACACATTTTTCTCCGTACTTATTGCAGGCTTAAGTGTTTTTGCCGTGCTGAAAATCGGATTTACGGGATAAGCAAATGACGAATACAAACGGCAAAGCCTATACCTATGTCGATCACTCCTTTGACGTGATTGTTGTTGGCGCCGGGGGCGCTGGACTGCGCGCTACGCTTGGCATGGCGGAACAGGGCCTCAAGACGGCCTGCATCACCAAGGTCTTCCCGACCCGTTCGCATACCGTGGCGGCGCAGGGTGGTATTGCTGCCTCCCTGACCAATATGACGCCTGACTGCTGGCAGTGGCACCTCTATGACACGGTGAAGGGCTCCGACTGGCTCGGCGACGTGGACGCCATGCAGTATCTGGCCATGGAAGCGCCGAAAGCGGTTTATGAACTGGAACATTACGGCGTGCCTTTCTCTCGTAACGAAGAAGGCAAGATTTATCAGCGCCCGTTTGGCGGGCACATGCAGAACTACGGCGAAGGCCCGCCTGTGCAACGCACCTGTGCTGCGGCTGACCGTACAGGCCACGCCATTTTGCACACGCTCTACGGCCAATCGCTTCGCAACAATGCGCAGTTCTTCATTGAATATTTCGCGCTTGACCTGATCATGGAAGATGATGGTCGCTGCACCGGCGTTGTCGCCTGGAACCTGGATGACGGCACGATCCATCGTTTTGCCGCCAAGATGGTGGTGTTGGCGACGGGCGGTTATGGCCGCGCCTATTTCTCTGCAACGTCTGCGCATACCTGCACCGGCGACGGTAATGGCATGATTGCACGCGCCGGTCTGCCGCTTCAGGACATGGAGTTCGTTCAGTTCCACCCGACCGGCATTTACGGTGCGGGCTGTCTGATCACGGAAGGCGCACGTGGAGAAGGCGGCTACCTCGTCAACTCTGAAGGCGAGCGTTTCATGGAACGTTATGCGCCGTCAGCGAAGGACCTTGCGTCGCGCGACGTTGTTTCGCGTTGCATGACGATGGAAATTCGCGAAGGTCGCGGCGTTGGCAAAAACAAGGATCATATCTTCCTGCATCTGGATCACCTTGATCCGGCGGTTCTGCACGAGCGCCTGCCTGGCATTTCTGAAAGCGCGAAGATCTTCTCCGGTGTGGACGTGACGCGCGAACCGATCCCGGTTCTACCGACCGTTCACTACAATATGGGTGGTATTCCGACTAACTATTGGGGCGAAGTGCTGAACCCGACGGCTGACAATCCGGATGCCGTTGCGCCCGGCCTGATGGCTGTGGGTGAGGCGGCAAGTGCTTCGGTTCACGGTGCGAACCGTCTTGGCTCCAACTCGCTGATCGACCTTGTTGTCTTTGGCCGCGCCGCTGCAATCCGCGCCGGCCAGGTCATCAACAAGGACGAGCCGGTTCCAAGCCTGAATACCGCTGCCTGTGACAAGATCATGGAGCGTTTTGACACCAAGCGGAATGCGACTGGCGCTACGCCGACGGCTGTTCTGCGTGACAAGATGCAGCGCGCCATGCAGGAAGACGCTGCGGTGTTCCGGACCCAGGAAGCGCTGGAAAGCGGCTGTCGCCGTATTTCCGAGATCTGGGGCGAGTTGCCGGATGTGAAGGTTACCGATCGTTCCATGATCTGGAATTCGGACCTGGTGGAAACGCTGGAACTCGACAACCTCATGGCCTGCGCTATTACCACGGTTTATGGTGCTGAAGCGCGCAAGGAAAGCCGTGGTTCGCATGCCCGCGAAGACTACACGGATGGTCCGTTTGGCGGCCGCGATGATGTCAACTGGCGCAAGCACACACTGGCTTGGGTCAACGAGAAGGGCGACATCAAGCTCGATTATCGACCGGTTCACACCGACCTGATTGCTGAAGGTATCGATCCGAAAAAGATCGAGCCGAAAGCACGCGTATATTGATTTGAGGAGATTGAAAGATGGTTGAACTGACTCTCCCCAAAAATTCGCAGATTAAGGACGGCAAGGTCTGGCCGAAGCCTGAGGGTGCGAAAAATCTTCGCGAATACAAAATCTATCGCTGGTCTCCGGACGATAGTGAGAACCCGCGCCTTGATACTTATTACATCGATGTCGATGATTGCGGCCCGATGGTTCTTGATGGACTTCTTTATATCAAGAACAATATCGATCCGACTTTGACGCTGAGGCGTTCGTGCCGTGAGGGTATTTGCGGTTCATGCGCAATGAATATTGACGGCACGAACACGCTGGCCTGCACCAAGGGCATGGATGAGGTGGATGGCGCCGTGAAGGTCTATCCGCTGCCGCATATGCCGGTGGTGAAGGATTTGGTTCCCGACCTCAACCAGTTCTACGCACAGCATCGTTCGATTGAGCCGTGGTTGCAGACGGTTTCGCCGGAGCCGGAAACCGAGTGGCTGCAGAGCCATGAGGACCGGCTCAAGCTTGATGGGCTTTATGAGTGCATTCTCTGCGCCTGCTGTTCGACCTCCTGCCCAAGCTACTGGTGGAATGGTGACCGTTACCTCGGCCCCGCTGTTCTGCTGCAGGCTTATCGTTGGCTGATTGATTCCAGAGATGAAGCGACCGGTGAGCGGTTGGATAATCTGGAAGATCCCTTCCGGCTTTATCGCTGCCATACAATCATGAACTGTTCGCAGACCTGTCCGAAGGGCTTGAACCCTGCGAAGGCGATTGCCGAAATCAAGAAGATGATGGTGGAACGCCGCGTCTGACCGGCTTGAAGTTTGAAGGCCGCCGGTTTGGCGGCCTCATATTAGTGGCTTATTACCAAAAGGCGCATCTATACCTGTTGTTAACCTTCCAGTTGTTTGCTTTTTATAAACAGCTGGATTGCATTTTGGGAGCCAATGGCGCTATTCCGCCATGATCTTGCGGAATAAGATGCCGTGAAGTGATACGGGAGCATTTACATGCGCGCAGCATATATCGTCGCCGGACTTGGAGTTCTTCTCGCGTTGACGGGATGCCAGCGAACGAGTTTTGGTGGTTTTCCCTCGACGAACCGAACGGCGCCTCTTGCCCCGCAGCCTGTTCCCGGTGTGCAAAGCAGCGATCTCTCCGACCCGACCGCTGCAGGTGATTTTCCTGCGGCTCCACAAGCATCAACGCAGGGCAATACAGAAGTGGCCGCGGCAAATGCCCTGGATGTTACCAAGGAAGCCATGGTCGGCAACTGGAAGACAGCCAATAACGGCTTGACCTGTGATCTGTTCCTGACTTTGACGAAATTCGGCAACGGTTCGCGCGGCGGAACGCGAGGCTGTGTTGGTGAATTGACTGCGATGCGCTCGTGGAATGTCGCGGGCAAGCAGGTGATCCTGTTTGACGCCAGTGGCAATACGCTGGCAAGCCTCTACAAGACGGCCGAGAACCGTTTTGACGGCTCGACGAACAGTGGCCAGCCAGTCAGCCTGACCCGGTAAGAAAGCGCTTCTTCCGAAGAATGGAACCTCTTCCTGATTATTCTCACAGTGTGTCCGAGTGTGTGAAAGCGCTCGTACAAAAGGGAGACCTGCAGGCGGATCCGGCACAGATGGATGCGGCGGCGGCGTTCGACCGAATTCTGACCGAGCTCAAGTCAATTCCGCTGTCATCAAAATCAAGCGCGCTCGGCTGGCTGTTTGCAAAACAGGCGAAGAAAACGCATTCAACCGCTGGTCTTTATCTTCACGGGGCGGTTGGGCGCGGCAAAACCATGCTCATGGATATGTTTTTTGACCTGGCGCCGGTTAAAGAAAAACGGCGGGCCCATTTTCATGAGTTTATGGCCGACGTGCATGAGCGCATTCATCGTCACCGCCAGCTTTTGAAAGAGGGTAAAACAAAGCAGGCCGATCCGGTTCCCCCTGTTGCGGCGGAAATCCGTAATGAAGCGGTGTTGCTGTGTTTTGATGAGTTTACGGTAACGGACATTGCAGACGCGATGATCCTGTCACGGCTATTCACCGAGCTTTTTGCACGCGGTTGCGTACTTGTGGCGACATCCAACGTGCCGCCAGATAATCTTTATCAAGACGGACTTAATCGTGGTCTTTTCATTCCTTTCATCAAAATACTGAAAGAGAATGTGAAGGTGATGTCTCTTGATGCGCGAACAGACTACCGGCGCGAAAAGATCAAGCAATTGCCGGTTTATATCCATCCAGCAGACGACCATGCCGACACGGTCATGGAAAGCGCCTGGCACATGGTGTGCGCCGGGCGCAAAGCTGCGCCTGATGCAATTGCAATGAAGGGGCGCTCGGTGCACGTGCCGCTTGCTGTGGACGGGGCTGCCAAGTTCAGCTTTTCCGACCTCTGCGAAAAGCCTTTGGGGGCAGCAGATTTTTTGGCGATTGCGCAGCGATACCATACGGTTTTTGTGGAGCGCATACCCCATCTCAACGCCAGTCTACGCAATGAAACAAAGCGGTTTATCATTTTGATCGACACACTCTACGATCAGGGTGTTCGGCTCTTTGCATCCGCTGCGGCGGTACCGGAGGAGCTTCTGATTGAACGTCGAGGCACCGAAGGCTTTGAATTTGATCGGACCGCCTCAAGGCTTTTTGAGATGCAAAGCGAAGAATATCTTGCGCAACATGGACGTAAATTCGGGCAGGAATGACAAATTACACTCGAAAATTCTTACCTTTACGTAAGAATTTTACATTCTAAACGATTGAATTTCCTGATCTCAAAATTTTCATTTGCCATTTTTTACTGCGATGGGTATGGCGAATTTCTGAAAAAGGGCGGTTTTAGGAAGTTCCGTCCGACATAATTTTTTGTCTCTCAGGAGGATGCTTTTTCATGGCTCGTAAGAAAATCGCACTTATCGGCTCAGGTATGATTGGTGGTACGCTGGCTCATTTGGCCAGCCTCAAGGAACTGGGCGATGTCGTTCTTTTCGACATTGCTGACGGTATTCCGCAGGGCAAGGGGCTGGATATTGCTCAGTCCGGTCCGGTCGAAGGCTTTAACGCCAATCTGACCGGCGCTTCCGATTATTCCGCTATCGAGGGTGCTGATGTTTGCATCGTGACGGCTGGCGTTGCTCGCAAGCCCGGCATGAGCCGTGACGATCTTCTGGGTATCAACCTCAAGGTCATGGAACAGGTTGGCGCTGGCATCAAGAAATATGCGCCGAATGCGTTTGTTATCTGCATCACCAACCCGCTTGATGCGATGGTCTGGGCGCTTCAGAAGTTTTCCGGTCTGCCGAAAAACAAGGTTGTCGGTATGGCGGGCGTTCTCGACTCCGCCCGTTTCCGTCTCTTCCTTTCGCAGGAATTCAACGTTTCCGTTGAAGACGTCACCGCATTTGTTCTCGGCGGTCATGGCGACACGATGGTGCCGCTTGCACGTTACTCCACGGTTGCCGGCATTCCGCTGACCGATCTGGTGAAGATGGGCTGGTGCTCGAAAGAACGTCTGGAGGAAATCATCCAGCGCACCCGTGATGGTGGCGCAGAAATTGTAGGCCTTCTGAAAACCGGCTCTGCCTATTATGCCCCGGCCGCCTCGGCCATTGAAATGGCGGAAGCTTATCTCAAGGACAAAAAACGCGTGCTGCCCTGCGCCGCATATCTCTCTGGCCAATATGGCGTGAAGGATATGTATGTCGGCGTTCCGACTGTGATCGGTGAAGGCGGTGTCGAGCGCATTATCGAAATCGAATTTAATGGTTCCGAGAAGGAAGCATTCGAGAAGTCGGTTGGCGCTGTTGCCGGTCTCTGCGAGGCCTGCATCAATATCGCCCCGGCGTTGAAATAAGCCGTTGCTTTCCATCAAGACAGGAACTTCAATATGAATATCCATGAATATCAGGCTAAGGCGCTGCTGAAAGAATACGGCGCGCCGGTCGCTGATGGCGTGGCCATCTTCTCAGCCGATGAGGCTGAAGCTGCTGCAAAAAAACTCCCCGGTCCGCTTTATGTGGTCAAGAGCCAGATCCATGCGGGTGGTCGCGGCAAAGGCAAGTTCAAGGAACTTGGACCGGAGGCCAAGGGCGGCGTCCGCCTGGCAAAAACGATTGAGGAAGTGGTTGCCAACGCGAATGAAATGCTCGGCAATACGCTGGTGACCAAGCAGACTGGCGCTGCCGGCAAGCAGGTTAATCGTCTCTACATCGAAGATGGCGCTGATATTGATCGCGAGCTTTATCTTTCGATCCTGATCGACCGTACGGTTGGTCAGGCGGCTTTCGTGGTTTCGACCGAAGGCGGCATGGATATCGAGGCTGTTGCTGAAGAAACCCCGGAGAAGATCGTCACGGTGGCGATTGACCCGGATGCTGGCGTGACTGCCGCAAACCTTGATACGTTGACATCAGCCCTCAAGCTGGAAGGCGAAGCCAAGGCGGATGGCGAGAAGCTTTTCCCGATCCTCTACAAGGCATTTGTCGAGAAAGACATGAGTCTTCTGGAAATCAACCCGCTAATCGTCATGACCAATGGTCGTATCCGCGTGCTCGACGCTAAGGTTTCTTTTGATGGCAACGCCCTGTTCCGTCACCCGGAAATCATGGAGCTGCGCGACAAGACCGAGGAAGACGAAAAGGAAATCGAAGCTTCCAAGTACGATCTGGCCTATGTTGCTCTCGACGGCAATATCGGTTGCATGGTCAATGGTGCAGGTCTTGCCATGGCGACGATGGATATCATCAAGCTCTATGGCGCTGAGCCTGCCAACTTTCTCGATGTTGGCGGCGGCGCGACCAAGGAAAAGGTTACGGCGGCGTTCAAGATCATCACGGCAGATCCGGCTGTGAAGGGAATTCTCGTGAACATTTTCGGCGGCATTATGCGTTGCGATGTGATCGCGGAAGGCGTGATTGCGGCGGTGAAGGAAGTGGGCTTGCAGGTTCCGCTCGTCGTTCGTCTCGAAGGCACCAATGTCGATCTCGGCAAGAAGATCATTTCGGAAAGCGGCCTGAATGTTATTCCGGCTGACGACCTCGATGATGCTGCGCAGAAGATCGTCAATGCCGTGAAGGGAGCCTGAGAACGATGTCTATCCTGATTAATAAAGATACCAAGGTTCTCGTTCAGGGCCTGACCGGTAAGACCGGTACTTTCCACACCGAGCAGGCGCTTGCCTATCACGGCACCCAAATGGTTGGCGGTATCCACCCGAAAAAGGGCGGTGAAACCTGGACCGGGTCCAAGGGTGAAAACCTGCCGATTTTCGCATCTGTTGCGGAAGGCAAGGATGTAACGGGCGCCAATGCGTCGGTCATCTATGTTCCGCCAGCAGGCGCTGCGTCCGCCATTATCGAAGCCATTGAAGCTGAAATCCCGCTCATCGTCTGCATTACCGAGGGTATCCCGGTTGCTGACATGGTGAAGGTGAAGGCAAGGCTTGATAAGTCGAACTCGCGCCTCATCGGCCCCAACTGCCCGGGCGTATTGACGCCGGATGAGTGCAAGATCGGCATTATGCCGGGTTCCATCTTCAAGAAGGGTTCTGTTGGCGTTCTGTCGCGTTCGGGTACCCTGACTTATGAAGCTGTGTTCCAGACCACGAATGAAGGTCTTGGCCAGACAACGGCTGTTGGTATCGGCGGTGACCCGGTCAAGGGCACGGAATTCATCGACATGCTGGAAATGTTCCTGGCTGACGATGAAACCAAGTCCATCATCATGATTGGTGAAATCGGCGGTTCTGCGGAAGAAGACGCCGCGCAGTTCATCAAGGATGAGGCCAAGAAGGGCCGCTCCAAGCCGATGGTTGGCTTTATTGCTGGCCGCACGGCTCCTCCCGGTCGCACCATGGGCCATGCCGGCGCCGTGATCTCCGGCGGCAAGGGTGGCGCTGAAGACAAGATCGAAGCCATGGAATCTGCTGGCATCAGGGTTTCGCCTTCTCCGGCGCGCCTTGGCAAAACGCTGGTTGAAGTCCTCAAGGGCTGAAATTGAAATTCCGGCAACCCGGCCAGGCTTAACGGCTTCCGGGTTGTCGAAACGAAACTCCGCCGGGGCCGGGTGATGAAACGGGCCGCGAAAAATTGAAATGGGAGGCGGGTGACATCCCGCGAAACACCATGGCAAGGCAAGAAGCCAACGAATATTTCCAGAACACCACATTTCTGGATGGCGCGAACGCTGCCTATATTGAGCAACTTTATGCGAAATATGAGGAAAATCCGGCTTCGGTGACGGAGGAATGGCAGGCATTTTTTGCCGCGCTGGAAGACAATCCGGAAGATGTGAAGAAGGCTGCGGCTGGCGCGTCGTGGAAAAAGACGAACTGGCCGATTGCCGCCAACGGTGAGCTGGTCAATGCTCTGGACGGTGATTGGGCGACTGTCGAAAAGGCGATCGACACGAAGCTGAAGGCGAAAGCCGTTGCCGATGGCAAAGCGATTGACGGCGAGGAAGTGCTGCGTTCAACGCGTGATTCGGTTCGCGCCATCATGATGATCCGCGCCTACCGCATGCGGGGCCACCTGCACGCCAAGCTTGATCCGCTTGGAATTGCAGCGCCGGTTGAGGATTTCAACGAGCTTTCTCCTGAAAACTACGGCTTTACGCCTGCCGATTATGATCGTCCGATCTTTATCGACAACGTGCTGGGCCTTGAATATGCGACCATCCCCCAGATGCTCGACATTCTGAAGCGAACCTATTGCTCCACGCTTGGCGTTGAGTTCATGCATATCTCCGATCCGGAGATGAAGGGCTGGATTCAGGCGCGGATTGAGGGGCCGGACAAGGGTGTGGAATTCACGCCAAACGGCAAGAAGGCGATTTTGCAGAAGCTGATCGAAGCCGAAGGCTACGAACAGTTTCTCGATGTTCGCTACAAGGGCACCAAGCGATTTGGCCTTGATGGCGGTGAATCGCTGATCCCCGCTCTTGAGCAGATCATCAAGCGCGGCGGTAATCTGGGCCTGAAGGAAATCGTGCTCGGCATGCCGCACCGTGGCCGTCTCAACGTTTTGACGAACGTGATGGGCAAGCCACACCGCGCCGTGTTCCACGAATTCAAGGGCGGTTCGTTCACGCCTGACGATGTGGAAGGATCGGGCGATGTGAAGTACCACCTTGGCGCTTCTTCTGACCGTGAATTTGACGGAAACAAGGTTCACCTGTCACTGACTGCCAACCCGTCGCACCTTGAAATCGTGAACCCTGTTGTCATGGGCAAGGCGCGCGCCAAGCAGGATTTGATTGGCAAAGTGGAAGATTCCATTGTTCCGCTGAAGGAACGCGTGAAGGTGATGCCGTTGCTGCTGCACGGTGATGCGGCCTTTGCCGGTCAGGGTGTCGTGGCCGAAATTCTGGGTCTTTCAGGCCTGCGCGGGCACCGCGTAGGTGGTACGGTTCACTTCATCGTCAACAACCAGATCGGCTTTACCACCAGCCCGCACTTCTCCCGCTCCGGCCATTACTGCACGGATGTGGCGAAGATGATTGAGGCGCCGATCTTCCATGTGAATGGCGATGATCCGGAGGCAGTTGTTTATGCCGCCAAGATCGCTACCGAATTCCGCATGAAGTTCCATAAGCCTGTCGTTATCGACATGTTCTGCTACCGCCGCTTCGGTCATAACGAAGGCGATGAGCCGAGCTTCACGCAGCCAAAGATGTATAAGGTTATCCGGTCGCACAAGACCGTGGTGCAGGTCTATGGCGAACGTCTGATCAATGAAGGCCTCATGACAGAGGGCGAAGTTGAAAAGATGAAGGCCGATTGGCGCGCGACTTTGGAGCAGGAGTTTGAAGCCGGGCAGTCCTACAAACCCAACAAGGCCGACTGGCTGGACGGTGTTTGGAGCGGAATGCGTGTTGCTGACAATGCAGACGAACAACGCCGCGGCAAAACAGCCGTTCCAATGAAGGTGCTGAAGGAAATCGGCAAGAAGCTTTCCGACGTTCCTTCCGACTTCAAGGCGCATAAAACGATCCAGCGTTTCATGGATAACCGCGCCAAAATGATCGAAACCGGTGAAGGTCTCGATTGGGCGATGGGCGAAGCGCTTGCTTTCGGTACATTGCTGACCGAAGGCCATCGTGTGCGCCTGTCCGGGCAGGACTGTGAGCGTGGCACATTCTCGCAGCGTCACTCGGTTCTCTATGATCAGGAAACGGAAGGGCGCTATATCCCGCTGTCGCACCTTTCTGCCGGGCAGGAAAGTTATGAAGTCATCAACTCCATGCTTTCTGAAGAGGCGGTTCTGGGCTTCGAATATGGATATTCGCTTTCCAACCCGAATGCATTGACGCTTTGGGAAGCCCAGTTTGGCGACTTTGCCAATGGCGCGCAGGTCGTGTTCGACCAGTTCATTTCATCTGGCGAACGCAAATGGTTGCGTATGTCCGGCCTTGTCTGCCTTCTGCCGCACGGTTTTGAAGGTCAGGGGCCGGAACATTCCTCGGCGCGTCTTGAGCGTTTCCTTCAGCTTTGCGCGGAAGATAACATGCAGGTCGCCAATGTTACGACACCTGCTAACTACTTCCATATCCTGCGTCGTCAGCTGAAGCGCGATTTCCGCAAGCCGCTGATTTTGATGACGCCAAAGTCGCTTCTGCGCCATAAGCGCGCTGTTTCGACACTGGCTGAATTTGGCGGCGAAAGCTCGTTCCACCGTCTCCTGTGGGACGATGCGGAAATGAACAAGGATGGCCCGATCAAGTTGCAGAAGGATTCAAAAATCCGCCGCGTCGTCATGTGTTCCGGCAAGGTCTATTATGACCTTCTGGAAGAGCGTGAGAGCCGCGGGATTGATGACATCTACCTGTTGCGCGTCGAGCAGCTCTATCCGTTCCCGGCCAAGGCTCTTATCAATGAGCTGTCGCGTTTCCGGAATGCGGAAATGGTCTGGTGTCAGGAAGAGCCCAAGAACATGGGTGGGTGGTCGTTCATCGATCCTTATCTGGAATGGGTCCTTGCGCACATCGATGCCAAGTATCAGCGCGTTCGTTACACAGGCCGTCCGGCTGCGGCTTCACCCGCAACGGGGCTGATGTCGAAACACAAGGCGCAGCTTGAAGCCTTCCTCGAGGATGCGTTGGGCGGTTAGTCGCCCTTCGTGAACCTTCAAACCTGAATTTGAATTGCAATAAACGGAAACAGAAACATGGCCACCGAAATCCGCGTTCCTACCCTCGGCGAATCCGTTGCTGAAGCCACTGTCGGCACCTGGTTCAAAAAGGCAGGCGATGCCGTTGCTGCCGATGAAATCCTCTGCGAGCTGGAAACCGACAAGGTGACGGTGGAAGTTCCCGCGCCTGCCGCCGGCGTGCTGAGCGAAATTGCCGCTAATGAAGGCGACACAGTTGAGCCGGGCGGTCTGCTTGGCAATATCGCAGAAGGTGAAGGCGCTGCGCCTGCGCCCGCAGCCAAGGCGGAAGCGCCTGCCGCTGTGGCATCGGCCGCTGCGCCAGCAACGGCTTCTGGCGATATGCCGCCTGCCCCTGCGGCTGCCAAGATGTTGGCCGAAAAGGGCGTTTCTGCCGATCAGGTGGAAGGCTCCGGAAAACGCGGTCAGGTTCTCAAAGGTGATGTGATTGCAGCAGTTGCCAAGGGTGTTCCCGCACCTGCGCCTGCAGCGCCAGCCGCAGCCCGTGCGCCTTCAACCGGCGACGATGCTGCGCGTGAAGAACGCGTGAAAATGACGCGTCTCCGCCAGACAATCGCAAAGCGCCTGAAGGATGCCCAGAACACGGCCGCCATGCTGACCACTTACAACGAAGTGGACATGACGGCGGTGATGGAGCTTCGTAAAAAATACAAGGATATTTTTGAGAAGAAGCATGGCGTCAAGCTGGGCTTCATGGGCTTCTTTACCAAAGCGGTGACCCATGCGCTGAAGGAAATTCCGGCGGTGAATGCCGAGATTGACGGTACGGATATCATTTACAAGAACTTTTGCCATATCGGCGTTGCCGTTGGCACCGACAAGGGTCTTGTCGTACCGATCGTTCGTGATGCGGATCAAATGTCGATCGCCGATATCGAGAAGGAAATCGGCCGTCTGGGCAAGGCTGCGCGCGATGGCCAGCTTTCCATGGCCGACATGCAGGGTGGTACGTTCACCATCTCCAACGGCGGTGTTTACGGGTCGCTTATGTCTTCGCCCATCCTGAATGCTCCGCAGTCGGGCATTCTCGGCATGCATAAGATCCAGGAGCGTCCGATGGCCATTGGCGGTCAGGTTGTCATCCGTCCGATGATGTATCTGGCGCTTTCCTATGACCACCGCATTGTGGATGGCAAGGAAGCCGTGACATTCCTTGTCCGTGTGAAGGAAAGCCTGGAAGATCCGGAACGCCTAGTTCTCGATCTCTAAGAGGTAGATTGCAGACGGGGCCGTTCTTGCGGCCCCGATTTGGCATTGATCATCAAAAAGGTGCCGCCATGTCGCCTGAATTTTTCGTCACCGCGCTGATTGTCGTGCTCGCTCCGGGCACGGGGGTTCTCTATACGCTGGCGACGGGGCTTGGACAGGGGCGGTGGCAATCAATTGTGGCTGCGTTCGGTTGCACCTTGGGAATTCTGCCGCATATTCTGGCTTCAGTGCTGGGTGTCGCAGCATTGCTGCACACGAGTGCATTGGCATTTCAGGTATTTAAATATGCCGGCGCTGCCTATCTGCTTTATCTGGCATGGATGACATTGAATGATCGTGGACCGGTGCGGTTTGACGCGGAAAAGCGTGATCACGGTCATTTGCATATCATGCGAACCGGTTTTTTAATCAACATCCTGAACCCCAAGCTCTCGATCTTCTTTCTGGCGTTTCTGCCCCAGTTTATCAGCCATGACACGGCGAACCAAACGGTTCAGATGCTAGAACTCGGCGCGATCTTCATGCTCATGACCTTTCTTGTTTTTGTTGGCTACGGCATGTTTGCCGCACAGGTACGTGAGGTCATTCTGGGTAGCCGACGGATTATGAGCTGGTTCCGGCGCTCCTCGGCTTTGGCATTTGGGCTTCTCGGAGCCCGGCTTGCATTGGCCGACCGTTGAGCATTGGAGGCTGATTGATCATGGTTCACTATCTCGCGGAACTTGCCTCGCTGATGGCGGTTTTCTCATTCGCGATTGTTGTGCCGGGCGCTGATACGGCGATGGTTATGCGGCAGGCGATCATTCAGGGCCGCAAGGCAGCGATTCTGACGAGCTTTGGTATCGGCACGTCACTGATGTTTCATCTCACCTATACGATCCTGGGGCTTGGGTTGATTATTTCCCAGTCGATCATGGTGTTCAACATCATCAAATGGGCTGGCGCCGCCTATCTTATCTATCTGGGTATTCAGTCGCTGCGCGCAGGGCGGGTTTCGCTGAACGATGTGGCTGCAGCAGACGGCAAGCACAGAGATCAGACCTCGCTCAGGGCTTTCACACTCGGGTTCCTTGCCAATGCCTTGAATCCGAAGCCGGTGATTTTCTTCCTTTCAATCTTTTCAGCGGTTGTCAGTCACGAAACGCCTGCAGCTGTGAAATTCGTCTATGGGCTTGTCATGGCTTCGTGCCTGATTGCATGGTTCATGGCGGTATCCGTGTTTCTGACCGCGCCCAAAATGCAGGCGGCTTTTGAACGAGCCAGCAAATGGATTAACCGCGTCAGCGGCGCTGTCTTCATCGCGTTCGGTCTGAAACTGGCGGCGGAGAAGGCTGGCTGACTTGATGGAACAGAACAGTGACAGGCGCGTTCTACTTGTGACCGGCGGCAGCCGGGGGATTGGTGCGGCTGTCTGCAGGAAAGCTGCAGCGCAAGGTTTTGCTGTTGTTGTCAATTATCTCAGCAATCAACAGGCTGCAGATGTACTGGTAGGGGAAATAGAAGCGGCAGGCGGCCTAGCCTTAGCCGTGCAGGGTGATGCTTCTGCCGAGGCGGGTATCGCTGACATCTTCCGGATATGTGATGAGCGTTTTGGCCGACTGGACGGTCTGGTCAACAATGCGGGCGTCGTCGATATGTCCGCTCGCGTGGACGAGATGAGCCGGGAACGGCTGGAGCGGATGTTCAATGTCAACGTCATAGGTGCCATCCGTGTTGCAGCGGAAGCCGTCAAGAGGATGTCAACGCGTCATGGCGGCCGGGGTGGAGCGATCGTCAACCTGTCTTCCGCCGCGGCTGTTCTGGGTTCTGCTGATCAATATGTCGATTATGCCGCCTCCAAAGGGGCGATTGATACGTTCACTGTCGGGCTCGCTCGCGAGGTGGCGGAAGAGGGTATCCGCGTTAATGCGGTGCGCCCGGGTATCATCGATACGGATATTCACGCTTCCGGTGGTCTGCCTAACCGCGCTCGCGAACTTGCACATATCGTTCCCATGAAACGCGCAGGCAGCGCGGACGAAGTGGCGGATGCGATTTTGTATCTTCTGTCAAATCAGGCATCCTATGTAACGGGTGCCATTCTTAATGTGTCTGGCGGCCGATAGCCGGTGTCGAAGGAAGGAAAGAGAATATGTCATACGATGTGGTTGTGATCGGAACAGGCCCGGGCGGTTATGTCTGCGCGATCAAGGCGGCACAACTGGGCCTAAAGACGGCTGTCGTTGAAAAGCGCGCAACCTACGGAGGCACCTGTCTCAATATCGGCTGTATTCCTTCCAAGGCGCTGCTGCATGCTTCGGAAACCTTCTCCCATGTAACCCATGGCTTGGGCGAACTGGGTGTGGACGTTGCCAAGCCGAAACTGAATCTGAAAAACATGATGGCCCACAAGGACGCCGTCGTGAAGGCTAATGTCGACGGCGTGCAATTCCTGTTCAAGAAGAACAAGATCGATACCTACCAGGGCACCGGCAAGGTGCTGGGCGAAGGCAAGGTCGCGGTGACCGACGACAAGGGTGAGGTCACGACGCTCGACACCAAGAATATCGTGATCGCTACCGGGTCAGATGTGGCTGGTATTCCTGGCCTCGACATCGAAATTGACGAGAAGGTCATTGTCTCCTCCACTGGAGCCATAGCGCTAGACAAGGTGCCGGAAAAATTGGTCGTTGTTGGCGGTGGTGTGATTGGTCTTGAACTGGGGTCTGTCTGGTCGCGTCTCGGCGCCAAGGTCACTGTGGTCGAATATCTCGACAAGCTTCTGGGACCAATGGACGGTGATGTATCCAAGCAGTTTCAGCGTATGCTAGCCAAGCAGGGTATGGAGTTCCAGCTATCGGCAAAGGTGACAGGCGTCGAAAAGTCCGGCAAAGGCGCAAAGGTGACGTTTGAACCGGTTGCTGGGGGAGACGCCACGACGCTGGACGCCGATGTTGTTCTGGTGGCCACTGGCCGCAAGCCCTATACCGAAGGCCTTGGCTTGGCAGAGGCGGGCGTTGTGATGGACGAACGCGGACGTGTCGAGATCGGTCATATGTTCCAGACCTCGGTTCAGGGTGTTTACGCCATTGGCGATGTGGTCAAGGGGCCGATGTTAGCGCACAAGGCTGAAGACGAGGGCGTGGCGCTTGCCGAGATTCTTGCAGGTCAGGCCGGCCATGTGAACTACGACGTTATCCCCGGCGTTGTTTACACCCAGCCGGAGATTGCCTCAGTTGGCAAGACCGAGGAAGAACTCAAGGCTGCCGGTGTGGCTTACAAGGCGGGCAAGTTTCCCTTCACGGCCAATGGCCGCGCACGCGCCATGCTGGCCACAGACGGCTTCGTGAAAGTGCTTGCCGATAAGGAAACCGATAAGGTTCTGGGCGTTCATATTGTTGGCTTTGGCGCTGGTGAAATGATCCACGAGGCGGCCGTATTGATGGAATTCGGTGGATCGTCCGAAGACCTTGGGCGTACATGCCACGCACACCCAACAATGTCGGAATCGGTGAAGGAGGCGGCGCTTGCTACTTTCTTCAAGCCAATCCACATGTGACCGATTGTACGAAATTTTTGTAACAGTTTAGAAAGGGCCTTGCAGGGAAGGGCCCTTTTTGGTCTTTTCAACCAAATCAAATAAGCAGAGATATCGCCATGAAACCGCTTTCCTACTCCATTCCGCAACGCATCGTGCACTGGCTGACCGCATTGCTGATTTTCTTCAATCTGCTTTTCGCCGATGGTATCGAAGAATGGCACCACGCGACGCGCGGCGGCGGTCAGGCAACAGCTGACCAGGTTGCTTCCGCAAATATCCATGCTTATGTCGGTATAGCTATTCTCGCGCTGGCAGTTCTTCGCCTTCTGTTGATTGCGGTTCAGGGCAAGCCTGCGGTTCCTGAAGATGAGCCCGCATTGGCGAAGCTGGCGGGCGCGATCGTACATGGCCTCCTCTATCTCTCTCTTTTCCTGCTGCCGGTCAGCGGTATTGCGGCCTATTATTTCGGGATTGGTTTGTCGGGCGAAATGCACGCTGAAATCTTCACGACTGTTCTTTGGGGTATCCTTGGCCTTCATATTGCCGCTGCCCTCGTTCACAAGTTCTATTGGAAAACCGATATTCTTGACCGAATGACCAAGGGTGTGAAAGCCTGAGAAAATTGGGCGCGACCCCAATAAGAGAAGTTCAATTTGTGCTGCCCAGTGCGTATCTTGAAGATGCGAACTGGGCAGATGCTTTTGAGGTGGATGTTGCCGAGCCTGATTGGACGGCGCTGGAGGCGGCATGGGCGACCTTCGCGGCCCGCCCCCCAACATGGATGTTGGTCCTCATGAAACTGAGAAACAGGATTGTGGGGCTTTTGGGCCTGAAGTCCGCCAGCCCTTCAGGTCACCGTGAGACCGTTGGCGCATTTCCGATGATCCGCGGGGATGAACATTGCGTGGTTCTTGGTTTCGATGACTGGCATCTCGATTTCCGGATTGTTGTTGAGACCAATCCGTCAAGCGCTGGAACCAGGGTTCATCTTGCGACATTGGTCGCGCGGAAACACTGGTTTGGATATCTCTATATCTTCCTCATCACGCCGTTTCACAGACTGATCGTTAAACGGTTGATGCGAAATCTTGTCAAAGGGGCGTAACAGTAAAGCCCTTTTCCCGAAGTAAGGCGACGAGGCCTTCTGGTCCGGGTAGATGCAGCGCGCCGACGGCCATGAAAACATTGCCGTTGTCCAGCATTTCCAGCGCCCTGTCTGCCATATGATGATTGCGAGCAATGATCATCTTTTGTTCAAATTCGGCCATCGAGAAACCGTCAGGATCTTCCGGATAAAGGTAGTCGCTGACTGGGACGACCCAGCCGGGTTTGCCCTGATCATATAGCTGGATCAATGTTTCCATGACATCAAGCGTGCGCTGAGGGTCTTCAATCACATATAGCAGGCTTTTGACATGCGCTTTCATTGAAAGCGACGCCATAATGTTCAGCTGCTCGGCCATTGTTTCCAAACCAACAATCTTCTTGCCTGACGCAGCAGCGTCTTTTGCCAGCTTTTGATCAAGGAAGGGCTCCCCTGACTGTTTGCGCGCCAACTCGCAAGATGACAAAGCCACAAAGGAGGAGAGCATCCAAGGTTTCATCTTGGACACAGCCAAAAGCGGTATGCCGCGTTTTTTTAATTCCGTTTCCAGAAGCGCCTTTTCATTCGGCTGAAGGTAATCGCCTATGGTTTTGCCATCCGTAAACATTGTCAGGCTGGGCTGCGCCATCAATGCGGCTGCGGCTTTTTGTGGATCGAGTACTTCGTCGGATTCAACAATCAGCGTATTTGAGGCTGAAAAAGCGTCCTCAGCGCCTTTGGGCAGATCGATCACACGGGGGTCGGAAACGTGCATTGTTCCCAGTAGGTAGGACGGCGGCAGGCCTTCCTTTTCTATCTTCCAGAAAATGCCACTGCTGTTGGGTGTTTGAGCTGCGTTCCGCTCAATGACTGCATAGGCGTTGGGGTCGGTTTTCTGCAATTCGCTGAGAAGATTTCGGCCTCCGCAGGAGACGTCTTCCGCCGCATTCGCCGGGGAGACAAGGGATAGCACGATAAGCAGCGACAGCGCTGCGAGCATGTGAACAACGGCACCGAACCACAGGACAATGTCGCCTGCTTTTAGCACATCTATTTTCGCTTCCGCTTTCATGAAGTGGTTCATCCCGCCCCGCCGTTTAGAAATTTTGGGCTAATATGACAGGCAAGCGCTCACGTTCTGTTAAGCGCTATGGTTAATCTGTGCGTGGAGGTTGTCGTTCACGTGAGAACAGTTGGCCGTAATATACCTCAAGCGCGGGGGTGGGCGCGGTCATAGATGTCAAGAAGCCGAGCGGAGTCGACCCCGGTATAAATTTGCGTGGTCGAGAGGCTTGCGTGACCCAGAAGCTCCTGAATGGTGCGCAGATCGCCGCCACCAGCCAAAAGGTGGGTGGCAAAGGAATGGCGAAGAGCGTGCGGCGTTGCCGTCTCAGGCAGGTTGAGCGCCGAGCGGAGCTTCTGCATTTCGCGCTGGATGATCGCTGGCTGCAACGGGCCGCCGCGCGCGCCGCGGAAGAGGATCTGGTTTTCCTCCAGATGG
>JBNLGT010000054.1:0-20710 GCA_050306195.1 Ensifer sp. | reverse complement strand
TCGCATCAGGTTTCGACTTCGGCCACTATGCCGCTCGGGCGTTTTTTACGCGTCTCCAAACTCGATGAGCTACCGCAATTGGTGAATGTGTTTCGTGGCGAAATGAGTCTTGTGGGCCCGCGTCCCTGTTTGCCAAATCAGGAGGAGCTGATTAGGGAGCGCCGTGCGCTCGGTGTGTTTGGCGTGCGTCCTGGCATTACCGGTGCGGCCCAGTTGGCGGGCATTGACATGTCCGAGCCGGCCGCACTCGCACAGGCCGACCGGCAATATATCGATGGGCAGAGTTTTTTGGGGGATATGGAAATTTTGGTGCGGACGGCCCTTGGTAAGGGAACCGGCGACGCCGCGAAAAGGCAATAGCCTGCAGATGGCCTCAAACCTTCCTGTTTAGAATGCCCGCAAGAAAACCTACCGCTTTTGCCCTTTTGCGGGCTGAAAACCAAGTGATCGGTGAGATCATCAATCGCAAAGCTTCCAGATAAGCAAAGAGTAGCGGGGCAGCGCGCCTGTGTTTGCGGCCCGTATAAATTCTGGATTGTGCCATATGAAAGGCCTTCAAATAGGCAACTGTTGCCGACCGCCCTGATGAATGGCCGCCTGCATGCACGATGTGGGCATCGCTGATGAAGTAGAGCGGTCCCGCCGCCCGTAATCGTAAGGAGAGATCATCATCCTCGTGATAGAGGAAGATTTCCGGGTCGAACCCGCCGACTTTATCAAACAGCGCCTTCGACACGAGGATTGCCGCGCCGCTTAAAACGGGCACCACGCAATCCTTATCCGGGGCACCACGCGGCATATAGTTGTTGCGCGGAAGCAGATAGGAACGGCGTTTAAAAGAATTACGGCCGTTTTCATCGGTAATTCGCGGATTGAAAGCAGAGGCCTCGGGGTAGTGTTCGACAGCCGAAAGTAGAGCGTCCAATGCGCCGTTTTCCAGTCGAGAATCGGGATTGAGAAACAACAAATAAGCTGTCTGGGCCAATGCAGCGCCTTTGTTGCAGCCGACACCAAAGCCAAGGTTTTCTTCCGAGCGGACAATCGCAATCGAACGGTTTTCTGGAAAGTTCGGGAATTGGGTCAAGCCGCCATTGTCAACGAGCACGATCGGCGCTTCTGGGGGAATGGAGTCAACCATTGCGCCAACGACACGACCGCTGTCATAACAAACGGAAATCACAGTAACATCGGATCGCTGCAAGCGGTCAGCCTCTCATCTCGGGTTCAGGCAGGTTCGTTTGTCCCCGGCAAAAGCTGTAGGTCATAGAGCCTCCGGTAGGCGCCATCGCGTTGCAGAAGCTCCGATTGTGGCCCTTGTTCAGCCACTTCTCCGGCCTCCATTACAACGATGTAGTCGGCGGTGCTCACGGTTGAAAGCCTGTGGGCAATCATGATGGTCGTGCGGCCTTTTGCGAGTACCGCCAGAGCGTCGCGCACGGCGGCCTCGGACTCCGAATCAAGCGCGCTGGTCGCTTCATCCAGAACCAGGATTTCGCTGTTCCGCAGAACAGCGCGGGCGATTGCAATCCGCTGTTTTTGGCCACCGGAAAGGTTACCGCCATTGACGCCAGCCTCGGAGTCATAGCCTTCCGGCATGCGCATGATAAAATCGTGAGCGTTGGCTGCTTTTGCTGCAGCGATGATTTCTTCCTCGCTCGCGCCTTCCCGGCCAAATGCGATATTGTTGCGGATACTTCCACTAAACAAAAACGTGTCCTGGCCAACAAAGGACATGCGTGCCCGTAATGAACGGAATGTGACGTCCTTGATATCAGTTCCATCAATCATGACTGAGCCGGATTCCGGATCATAAAGACGCATGATCATGTTGATGATCGATGATTTTCCACCACCTGAAGGGCCGACAAGGGCCGTTGTTTTCCCAGCTGGAAACGTGAGGTTCAGCTTGTCGAAAATCTTTTGCCCGGGCCGGTAGGAAAAACATACATCGTTGAAACGAATTTCACCCTTTCCTTCAGGCAGGTCGATCGCACTGGCTTTCTCGTTCAAGTCGATCGGGTGATCGAGAATCTCATACATCATGCGCACGCCGACCATTCCGCCTTCCAGCGTCACCCGCATGCGCGCCAGTCGCTTTGCTGGCTCATAGGCCAGGAGCAGGGCGGTTATGAAAGACATCAATTCGCCCGGTGTCGCACCTTGTTGCAGCACCCATATGCCACTAAGCGCAACGACGCCGGCAATGGCCAGTCCTGAAAGGGTTTCCATAATGGGGCTGGAAGCAGCTTCAAGACGGGCAACACTGTTCGCACGGCTCTCAACATCGCTTACATGCTTGTTCATCTCCGTGTTCATGTAGTCTTCAAGTCCAAAAGCCTTGACCACGCGGATGCCTGTTGCCGCTTCCTGTACGTTATGGATGATCATGTTCATGGAGACCATTTCCTGCTCCATGATTTTGCGCACCCTGCGCGTCAGCCTGCGCACGCCCAAAATGGCGATTGGACCGACGACAGCGGAAATCAGTGAAAGTTTGGGTTGCTGGATCACCATGACAGCGATCAATCCAACCAGGGAAAAGAGATCACGGACGAAAGATGTCACCAGAAGATCGATCACTGTTCGAACGGCCTGCGCATTGGTGGTCATGCGCATGAGCAGTTCCGATGATGAGTATCTTGAATGGAAGGCGACGCCCTGTTTCAAGATATGCTCGAACAACTTGCGTTGTGTCTGAGCTATGATGTTGTTGCCAGCCTTGCTCAAGAAAACCGACTGGATATAAGTCGCAATGCCTTTGACTATAAAAATAGAAGCGACGATCATGGCAACGCCAAAGACCCGGTTTATATCCTTCGAAACGACAGTTTCGTTGACGATATCACGCATGATCCATGCGCTGGCCGCCGTCATGGAGGCGACCACCACCATCGCGGCAATCGCGATGGCATACCAGCCTGCCTGGCCACGAAAATTCTCGGAAATAAGCCTTGTCAAAAGGCCTTGATTTGCCTTGGAAACTAGTCTTTCCAGCATGTTTGCCCTTCAGGCTCGTCCGCCTAGTTGCATACACATAATGGTCGCGCCTTATAGCGCCAATCCCATTGCAGGGCGGGTTGGATCTTCACAATTGAGCGCTCTAATGAACCCTGATACCTAAAAATGCAAGAGAGAGACCCGGCAGCTTTTGCGCAAGGAGCTGCCCGTTGCAGTTTTGCACCGCGTGAGTGGCGTTTCTGCTCATTCTGATTGGTGCAGGGTGTCCACCCCAGGTCGGGTGGGGGGCGTCGGGACTTGAAAGCTTCAGGTTTTGTCTGCGAGATCGAGTATCTTCTCGTCAATGCCAGCCAGATGCAAAAATGGCGCATGCCCCTGACCCTCGACAACAAGAACCTCCATTGCCGGGTTCTGTCTCGACATCTCCTCGACGATATCGCTTGTCAGAAGTAGAGAATTCGCGCCGCGAATAGTCAAGAGCGGTATATCCTTGAATAGGTTGAATTGGTCCCACAGTTCCACCAACGGCTTGCTCAGGTCGGCATTCACGACAGCGAGCCCTATTGCTGGATCAACGGGTGCTTTTAAACCATCAGTCGTTTCGACCATGGTGCTGTGCGCCATATCGAGCCAATCCTGATCGGTAAAGGCAGTGAAATGAGGGCCATGCACCAGTTTCGCGCCCTGGGCGGCCATTTCCCAGCTGGTAATCTTAACCGGGGCCGGTGCAGCCTTCAGATATGTCTGAATCAATTCCAGTCCTCCGCGCCCCAAGACTGGACCGACGTCGTTGAGGACTGCAGCGGCAATAAGCTGGGGCGCAACGGCAACAATTATATGCATGACCATGCCGCCACGTGAAGTGCCGACGAAAATACCCTTGTCGATTCCAAGCGCAGCACAGCCGGTCATCACATCCTGCGCTTCGACCAGCGGATTGTAGTTTTCCTTGTTGTCGTCCCAATCGGATTTTCCGCGGCCGCGAAGGTCAAATGTGAAGACCCTGCGTGGCCGTTCGGGATGTGTA
Organism: Ensifer sp.; assembly: GCA_050306195.1. Lineage (GTDB taxonomy): Bacteria > Pseudomonadota > Alphaproteobacteria > Rhizobiales > Rhizobiaceae > Ensifer_A. Next base: position 16,725 of record JBNLGT010000054.1, on the reverse strand, counting down.
GAGACGTTAATGGCGAACTGGTGAAAGTCGCCAGAATTGCGCGTTAGTCCGGGCAAGCAAATTATCGGGATCTTGTCGTCTGGCAAGTCGGCGCCATATTCGCGTACATAGAGTTTCAAGCCGTCACTGGCGATATAATAATGTTCCTTAAAGCCGCTTGAATATCGATCCGTCATATCTGCCTCTTCTCAGATTTAGCCTGTTTTAGGACACAGTTTTTCCCTGGATACAAGGGCGTGAGCCCAAAAGGTGAATGACAGTTCAGTTTATGGCGGAAATGTCGGATGCAATGTCGGCAGGCAATCCGAACCGCATTTTATAGACTTCAAAATTTTCCATGACCCGCTGCACATAGGCCCGGGTTTCAGGAAACGGGATCATTTCAATCCAGTCCACGACCTCGTCGGTACTCTTGCCGCGTGGATCGCCAAATCGGGCAAGCCATTCTTTGACCCGCCCAGGTCCAGCATTGTAGGCGGCAAAGGTCAAAATATAGGAGCCTTTGTGCTTGCGGATCTGCTCGGCTGCGTAGTGAGAACCTAAAAGCGCATTGTAGGCGTCGTCGGATGTCAGCTTCTCCGGCGCATAGGCAAGGCCCAGACGAGTTGAAATTTCCTTTGCCGTCGCAGGCATAACCTGCATCAGGCCTCGCGCATTTACCGGTGAGACCGCTGCGCCGTTAAACCCGCTCTCCTGACGCGCAATTGCCAGTGAGAGTGCGCGCTCTTCCGCGGAAAGACCAAGGCCGGGCGTTATGGCGGCATCGGGAAAAGCTGCGGAGAAGGGCGCCAGACCCCTGTAGTAAGCGGTCTTGCCGATTGAAAGCGCCAGCGCGCTGTCCTGCCTGGCTTCCGCGCGCGAATGGAGCATTGTCAAAAGAGAGGCGGAATCGGTTTGCGCGGCCAGCGCTTCGTAAATGCGACGAGCTTGCTGGTGATATCCGTTAGTCTCGAGCAGGTTTATCGCCTTAACTGGCGGCATTTCGTCAAACGCGCGTTGTGCAAGGGCGGGAAGTTGGGGAGCGGCGGCTGTCGTGATCGGCCTTTTGAGGCGTGAAGCAGCAAGTTGGCCGTAAAAATTTCCCCCATAGGACGCGGCCTCCCCCATATGTGTTCGGGCGAGTTGTGGGTTGTCTTTTTCCTGCGCACGCCCCAACCAATAGAGTGCGCGCGAGCGGGTGGAGGGCAGGGTGGAAATGTCCAGAAGCTTTTCGAAATGCGTAGCGGCCAGGAGGCTATCGTTTAATCCGCGCAGGGCGTACCACCCCGCATGAAATTCTGCGTCGGCCCTATCTTGCGGGGTTTGGGCGTGGTGCGCAGCAACCAACGCATAGGCATTCTTGAACTCTCTCGCCTCGTAAAGACCCCGGCTGACTATGCGTCTCTCATCCCACCATTCACCAGGAGATGTGGCTGTCTTCTCCGCCTCCTGCGACGTCTCGATGAGATGGGCCGCTTCGGCAAACATGTCGCGCTTTTGCAGATAGAGGATGCGCGCAAATTTTAGCGCGCTGGTATCCTTGAAGTCGGCCTCTGCAGCCTTCAGCAGTTTCTCCGCATTCGCCTTGCCGCGGATGACCGCTGACCAAGCGTCAAAAAGCGGTTTTGCTTCACCGAGCGTTGCAAAGCGGGCAGCCTGATTGATGCGATCACGATAGAGCAGATACTCCATGCGTTTGCGATGATCGGACGGCTTGAGAAGGTCGCCGAAATATTTCAGCACCTCCCCCTCTTGCCAGCGTGTCAAAACATCGCCCGCCCAAAGGGGCATTATCACGTCGTGGGCTTGATCTTCATCGCCGCCCGCCCGGAAGGCCCGAGCTTGCAGGATCTTGCCTTCGGAGGTTGTCGGCTGGCTGCTCGCAAAAGCCGCCTCAATTCGGGCGATCGACGGGTTTTCCCGGTAAAGCGCCCGTTCAAAGGCCATGCGGGCCGCCTCAATTTCCGGCCAACCTGCCAGTTCTCTGCGCGCTCCCTCGAATTCAGTCGCAGGGATATCGTAACTTTCGGAGTTGACTATCAGATATGTCAGTGTATCGCGATGAATATCGCCACGCCGCAGTTTGTTGCGTGCTGAAATAGCAGTATCCATATCCTCGGACAGAATGGCGGACACGCCCTCGCGGAAAATTTCAAGCCTGTTGGGTGCAGCATTCAGCGCAACGGGTATTGCCCCCGTTCTTTCCATGGCGGGTGTCTGCGCGCCGTCCTTGGCCGGGTTGCGCATGGTCTCGTCCATAAGCCCGCCAAGAAGCAGCCAGCCTCCAGCCGCTCCCGCCAAAATCAGTGAAACTGATGGAACCATTCGCATTTCGATCTTTCAACAGGCCGAAAACTCATCTAAAAGCCACTTTTCAATGTGCTGTGGGGTCACTCACTTGGCTGCATTGAGAATCAATAATGAAAAAATACGGCCAAAGCATGTAACTGCAAACATGCTGTGCTTGTTTTAGGAGTATACCCATGTTCAAGGGTTCAATGCCCGCCCTCGTAACACCGTTTACCAGTAGCGGCGCAGTTGACGAAAAATCCTTTGTCGATCATGTGAACTGGCAGATCGAGGAAGGCTCTAGCGGTCTTGTTCCTGTTGGCACGACGGGTGAATCTCCGACGCTTTCCCACGATGAGCACAAACGGGTGGTTGAACTTTGTGTCGAAGCAGCGGCCGGACGCGTGCCGGTTATTGCGGGCGCAGGCTCCAACAATACGCTTGAGGCGATCGATCTCGCGACCCATGCCGAAAAGGCGGGCGCGAGCGCCGTTCTTGTTGTGACGCCCTATTATAATAAACCGACACAGAAGGGGTTGGTCGCACATTATTCGGCGATCGCCGACGCAATCAGCATTCCGATCATCATCTATAATATTCCGCCGCGCTCCGTAATCGACATGAGTGTGGAAACGATGGCCACCCTTGCCAAGGCGCACAAGAACATCATTGGCGTCAAGGACGCGACCGGGAAGATCGAGCGTGTTTCCGAGCAGCGCGCGGCCTGCGGCAAGGACTTTGTCCAGCTCTCGGGTGAAGATGCAACGGCGCTTGGTTATAACGCCCATGGCGGTGTTGGTTGCATATCGGTTACCGCCAACGTTGCGCCGCGTCTCTGCGCTGAGTTTCAGGCGATGACGCAAAAGGGTGATTATGCAGGCGCTTTGGAATATCAGGACCGTTTGATGCCGCTGCACAAGGCGCTGTTTATCGAACCAGGGGTCATGGGTGCAAAATATGCACTGAAGCGCCTTGGTCGCATGGGCGATACGGTACGCTCGCCGCTGACATCGCCTGTCGAACAGAGCACGGCGGAGGCCATCGACGCTGCGCTCGAACACGCAGGGCTTCTGAGCTAGTTTAATAATCGTCTTGAGAAAGCTGCCGGTGCGTAGCTTTCGAAACGTGTTTTGGAGAAGGTTTCAATGGCCCCCAAGGGCAGCCAGCGAAAGATCAACCGGGTTGTTGCGGAAAACAGAAAAGCCCGCTTCAACTATGAGATCGTCGACACCTACGAGGCCGGTCTGGTTCTGACTGGCACGGAGGTGAAGTCGTTGCGCGAAGGCAAGGCCAATATCGCCGAATCCTACGCTTCCGATGAAGATGGGGAGATTTGGCTTATTAATTCCTATTTGCCTGAATATCTTCAGGGTAATCGCTTCAATCATGACACTCGTCGTCGCCGAAAGCTGCTTCTGTCGCGCCGCGAAATTGGTCGCATGCGTGCCGCTATCAACCGCGAAGGCATGACCTTGGTGCCATTGAAAATATACTTCAATGATAGAGGCCGCGCGAAACTTGAACTTGCTGTTGCCAAAGGTAAGAAGTTGCACGACAAGCGCGAAACCTCCAAGGAACGCGACTGGAACAGGCAAAAAAGACGGCTTTTGAAGGATGGTGGTTAGGCCGGCTTCGTCAGAATTGCCGGTAGCAATCCTGCATCAAATGGGCGTCCTCATTTTCTTCACCGGTGTAGGTTTCGCCGCGATCAATCGCTTCCAGGGCGGAATAGAGGCGTGCAACCACCTCCGAATCGCGGTCGCTTTTGCGCCGGTTGCGCTTTTCCGGTAAGTGGCCCGACGGCTCGCTGTTGAGAATCTCATCGGCGGAAGGCGCAGTCGACAAGTCCATCGTCGCACCGTTTTCTTCAAGCAGTAGAGCGAAAGGGTTTTTCCCTTCATCTGCAGCAATACTGGACATGGCGACCCTCCGATTTTATTTGAAGGGGTATTATCCGTGCCGCTGATTGAAAAAAATAAAACAGACGAGATGAATGGCTTTCTGCCGAATTTGCTCAAATTTTAGCAAACCATGACGTTCCGGCACGGAAGTGGCCCATCGTGACAGCCTGAGTTTCTCGGTGAAACATATTATGCCGATGACCGTTGGCTAGAACATTTCCGATGAACACGAGGTCACCTGAAATTTCCTGTCCATTTGTTTTTGCCGCATTGTCTGACGATGAAGCGATCCCGCTTCATCTGGAAATGCTCTAGGCCGGATCCATGGGCAGCGCGGCCCGTGACCTATTCTTCCAGTTCGTCGTCGTCCCTGAACGACTGGGGCCGTTGCGGGCGCTCAGAAGCGTCTCGTCCGACCTCGTCTTTTAACGTGGCAAGATCAATAAAGTGGTCTGCCTGACGGCGCAGGTCGTCTGCAATCATGGGTGGCTGTGTCGCCATGGTCGACACAACGGACACTTTTCGCCCTTTGCGCTGCAGCGCTTCGACCAGTGTTGTGAAGTCGCCGTCGCCCGAGAACAGGACAAGGTGATCAACGGTTTCGGCTTGCTCCATGGCGTCAACAGCAAGTTCGATATCCATATTACCCTTGATTTTGCGTCTGCCCATGGAATCCGTGAACTCCTTGGCTGGTTTGGTAACAACCTTATAGCCGTTATAGTCCAGCCAATCGATCAATGGGCGTATTGACGAATACTCCTGGTCCTCAATCAACGCTGTGTAATAATAGGCGCGCAGCAGATATCCACGCTTTTGGAAAGCGCCGAGCAATTTCCTATAATCAATGTCGAAGCCAAGGCTTTTGGATGCCGCATAGAGATTTGCACCATCGATAAAGAGTGCAATTTTCTCCCTTGGATCAAACATGTTTCCTATTCCCGGTGTTATACGCGCAATTCCTGAAATATCCAGGTGAGGTCATTCTTGGAAGCCGTAATTGGATTCAATAAATAATGCTTTGCAAAACAAGCAACTATTTTAATAGCTCAAATTTGCCAACCAAGGCACGGTTGCAAAAAAAAGAAGCCCCCGTGTCTCGCGCTTAGAAAATGTTCAAACTTTGGCCGCTTGAAGAAAAACTTGAACTTTGTCTTCTTTGAATGTACTGGGATGCTCAACTCACGTAAATCCCCGAATTTTGAGAGGACAGGCAATGGCCCGCGTCACCGTTGAAGATTGCATTGACAAGGTCGATAACAGGTTTGAGCTCGTGTTGCTCGCCAGTCACCGCGCCCGCCTGATTTCGCAGGGCGCGTCGATTACCGTCGACCGCGACAACGATAAGAACCCCGTTGTCGCCTTGCGCGAAATCGCAGATGAAACACTTTCGCCAGAAGATCTGAAGGAAGATCTCATTCATTCGCTGCAGAAGCATGTCGAAGTGGATGAGCCTGAGCCCGATCCGTCTGCTGTGGTTGCTGATACCGAGGCCGTATTTGAAGCTGGCGTTGAAGATGATGCTCCGGAGGCTGTTTCCTTCGACCGTATGTCGGAAGAAGAACTGCTGGCCGGTATCGAAGGTCTGGTTCCGCCGGAAAAAAGCGACGATTACTAAGCGTATTCTGAGGCCTGGCGAACAATTTTCGTTTGGCTTTCTGAAACCTTTGCGCTTTTATGCCTAGATGATTTGAGGAACGCCAATATTCTGTTGGCGTTCTTTCTCTTTGAACTTCGGAGAGCCTTCCTTCCATGATGCGGCAATACGAGCTTGTTGAGCGCGTTCAAAAATACAAGCCCGATGTCAATGAAGCACTTCTGAACAAGGCCTATGTCTACGCCATGCAGAAGCATGGCATGCAAAAGCGCGCCAGCGGCGACCCCTATTTTTCGCACCCGCTGGAAGTCGCCGCCATTCTGACCGATTTGCACCTGGATGAGGCGACCATTGCTGTCGCTCTGCTCCACGACACTATCGAGGACACAACGGCGACGCGCGCCGAAATTGATGAGCTTTTTGGCGAGGAAATTGGCCGCCTAGTGGAAGGCCTTACAAAGATCAAGAAGATCGATCTCGTTTCTAAGAAAGCCAAGCAGGCGGAAAATCTCCGCAAACTTCTTTTGGCGATTTCTGACGACTTGCGGGTGCTTTTGGTCAAGTTGGCGGACCGGCTACACAACATGCGAACGCTCGGCGTCATGCGTGATGACAAACGGCGGCGTATTTCCGAAGAGACGATGGAAATCTACGCGCCTCTGGCGGGCCGGATGGGCATGCAGGAAATGCGCGAGGAGCTGGAGGAGCTTTCTTTCCGCAACATTAATCCTGAAGCCTGGGAAACCGTAACCAAGCGCCTTGCCGAACTCTCGGTTCGCAACGAGGGCATTATCGAGAAAATTGAGACAGAGCTCGGAGACCTTCTTGAGGCTGGCGGTTTGACAACGGCGGTCGTGAAGGGAAGGCAGAAAAAAGCCTATTCCGTCTTCCGCAAGATGCAGTCAAAGTCGCTTTCTTTTGAGCAGCTTTCGGATGTGTTCGGCTTTCGCATTATTGTGGAGGATGTTCCGGCCTGTTATCGCGCGCTTGGTATGGTGCATACGCGCTGGCGTGTGGTGCCTGGTCGTTTCAAAGACTATATCTCAACGCCAAAGCAGAACGGATACCGTTCTATCCACACGACAATTGTCGGCCCGGCGCGCCAGCGAATTGAATTGCAGATTCGAACTGAATGGATGAACGAGGTCGCCGAGCTCGGGATTGCCGCGCATTCGCTTTACAAAGATGGCGAAAATGGCAGCCCGGCGCGTGAAACGAGCGCATATTCCTGGTTGCGCCAGACCATTGAGGCCCTGTCGGAAGGGGATAACCCTGAAGAGTTTCTGGAGCACACGAAGCTTGAGCTCTTTCAGGACCAGGTCTTTTGCTTTTCGCCCAAAGGCAAGCTGATTGCGCTTCCACGTGGCGCAACACCGATTGATTTTGCCTATGCCGTGCATACCGATATTGGCGACACATGCGTAGGGGCCAAGATCAATGGTCGAATTATGCCGCTTGTCACCCGGCTCAATAACGGTGATGAGGTGGAAATTATCCGTTCTGGCGTGCAGGTGCCGCCCGCCGCCTGGGAGGAGATTGTTGTTACCGGGAAGGCGCGTGCCGCCATCCGACGGGCGACCCGCCTTGCCATCCGTAAACAGTATTCGGGCCTTGGCGTTCGAATTCTGGAGCGCACTTTCGAGCGGGCCGGAAAGACGTTCTCACGCGATATCCTCAAATCATCGCTCTTCCGGTTGGGACATTCCGACGTGGAGGACGCAATAGCTGCGGTTGGCAGGGGTGAATTATCATCCATCCATGTTCTGCATGCCGTTTTTCCTGATTATCAGGATGAGCGTGTGACAGTGAAACAGGCCTCTGATGACGGCTGGATTGCCATGGACAGCGCGTCGGGCATGATGTTCAAGGTGCCGGGACAGTCAGGGGAGGGCGTTGCAGCCGGGACCGCGCCGTTCCGGGGGTTGTCGCCGGACTTGCAGGTGAGCTTTTCCCTCGGAGGCGCCGTTCCCGGAGACCGGATTGTCGGTATCCTGGGAGATGGAAAAAGTCTGACGATCTACCCTATCCAATCACCGGCGCTTCAAAAATTCGATGACGAAAACGATCGCTGGATCGACGTGCGCTGGGACCTGGACGAGGCCAACAAGTCGCGTTTCCGGGCCCGAATCCTGATCAGCGCATTGAATGAGCCCGGAACCTTGGCAACCGTAGCACAGACGATTGCGACGTCGGACGTCAATATTTCCACCCTGAGCATGACCCGTGTTGCAACCGACTTCACCGAGATGCTGATTGATCTCGAGGTATGGGATCTGCGCCAGCTCAACCTGCTCCTTTCCCGCCTGCGCGAGCTTGACTGTGTCGCCACGGTCAAGCGCACATACGGCTAGCGGCTTTCGCGCTTGTCGGGAAACCGCATTTCAAAACCATTAACCCGCTATGCGCAAAGCGCATATCAGGCAGTGTGATCTGGCACTGGTCCTTTGTGCGCTGCACCATTAAAACCGAGGCCAACAACAACGCACTACAAAAAGGGTATGGAAATGTTCGGCGCTTTGAAGAAGGTTAAGAATGCGTTCCGTGTTAGCAATCGTCGTGAACGCGAAGAGGCATATCTGGCACAGGCCAAGGATCATTGCGATCTCGAATATCGCATGCGTCGTCTTGAGCGCGGTGACATGATCCTCTGATTGACCTGTCTGGCTTGAGGCCAGACGGCAAATCAGCATGTTGCTTGCCCGCGATGTATTAAGCGCAGGTATTTTCCCGCCGTGCAGTGTTCTGTGCGGCGGTTTTTGTTTGTTATTCCGGGCATCAACACCTATTAAAAGCTCTATGGAGCAAAGAGTCGATGAATTCGGCCCGAAATGGGCAACGGAAAAGAGGGCGCCGCGCAAGCGAATGGGTATGGCGCGAACGGCTCGTTACCACTCGCTGCGCGTTTTGCGCCTCAAGGCCACGCCACACTCCATCGCCGCGGGCGTAGCCGTTGGCGTCGCCGCGGCTTTTTTGCCCATTGTCGGCGTTCATATTGCCCTTGCTGTTGCTCTCGCTTGGTTGATCGGGGGCAACATGATTGCCGCCACCGCCGGTACGCTACTTGCCGGAAATCCATTCACCTATCCCTTCATCTGGGCGGGCGACTGGGAGGCGGGTCATGTGCTTTTGGGACACGGGCTGCTGCGCGGCGGCAACGTTGATCTCCATGCCATTTTCACCCATTTCAATTTCCGTGCAGTGTGGGCTCCTGTTCTGAAGCCGATGCTGGTCGGGTCGATACCCTTTGCCATTCTATGTGGCGGCATTGCCTACGTTGCCGTATTTCAGGCCGTGAAGATATTCAGGGCTCGCCGTGAAGCCAGGCTGCTGGAGCGCTAGGAATAATGATCATCGGACTTGGAAGCGATCTGATCGATATCCGCCGGATTGAAAATTCTCTGGAGCGCTTTGGCGACCGGTTCACGACGCGGTGCTTTACCGAGATCGAGCGCGCCAAGTCCGATCGCCGCAAGGAAAGGGCCGCCTCCTACGCCAAGAGGTTCGCCGCGAAGGAAGCTTGCGCAAAAGCGCTCGGTACGGGAATAGCGCGCGGGGTCTATTGGAAAGGTATGGGCGTTGTGAATTTGCCCGGCGGAAAGCCGACAATGGCTTTGACGGGAGGTGCCGCTGAACGGCTGGCCTCTATGGTGCCAACGGGACACAAACCGGCCGTGCATTTGACAATCACGGACGATTTTCCGCTTGCGCAGGCATTTGTCATCATTGAAGCCTTGCCATTGCCATAATTGGCTTTGATGCCTCAAACCGTTTGCAGCGGATTGGCGGCATGTTCGGCTATTGCCGCGTGTGTTCTAAATGTTTAGAGAGGGCTGGCCTGATTTTCGGAAAGCCTGCAACGGAGCTGAAAAACCGAAAGGCTATTTCAAGGAATGGATCGCGTGTCAGAAAAGAAGAAGTCGGAGAATTCATTTTGGGAAACCGTGTCTGTGATCATACAGGCGCTGCTTCTGGCGGGTGTTATCCGCACCCTGCTGTTTCAACCCTTCACAATTCCGTCCGGCTCCATGATGCCGACATTGCTGGTGGGTGATTATATCTTCGTCAACAAGTTCGCCTATGGCTACTCGAAATATTCCATGCCTTTTTCGCCCGATCTGTTTGAGGGGCGCATCTGGGAGGGAGAGCCAAAACGCGGTGACATTGTTGTATTCCGCTTTCCGCCAAACCCCTCGATCGATTATATCAAGCGTTGCATCGGGCTTCCGGGCGACCGCGTTCAAGTCAAAGACGGTGTTCTTTATGTGAACGGAAAGGCTGTACCGCGCGAGGAAGATGGCACGTTCGATTCCGATTATGCGCGTGACGTGCGGTCCAATATTCCCGTGTTCAAGGAAACCATTGACGGCGTAAGCTTTGACACGCTGGACGAGGCGCAAGGAACCCTGGGCGACAACACGCGTGAATTCATCGTGCCTGAAGGCCATTATTTCATGATGGGCGACAATCGCGACAATTCAGCAGACAGCCGTTTTGATGTTGGATTTGTTCCGGCGGAAAATCTGGTTGGTCGGGCCTCAATCATTTTCTTCTCGCTCGGCAACAATACGAGCTTCGCCGAGGTGTGGAAATGGCCGTTCAATATGCGCTGGGATCGCCTGTTCAAGAGTGTTGATTAATGGGATACCAGCCGCTTAGCACAGAGGAACGCGATGTTCTGGAAGCTGCGCTTGGATATGTATTCACATCCAAGGAGCGGCTCGATAGGGCGTTTACCCATGCGAGTGCACGCTCATCTCGCAAGGATGTTTATGAACGGCTGGAATTTCTGGGCGACCGTGTTTTGGGCCTTTGCGTCGCGGAGATGCTCTATCAGGCCTTTCCCGACGCCAATGAAGGCGAGCTGTCGGTGCGACTCAATCAGCTTGTAAGCGCTACGACCTGCGCCGCTGTGGCGGATGAGCTGGAGCTGCATCGTTTCATCCGCACCGGGTCGGATGTGAAGAATGTCGCCGGCAAACGCATGCTCAACGTGCGGGCAGATGTTGTCGAGGCCCTTATTGCTGCGCTTTATCTTGATGGCGGGCTTGAAGCTGCGCGCGTCTTCATTGTCAATAATTGGCAAGAACGCGCCGAAAGTTCTGAAGGGGCCCGTCGCGACGCCAAAACGGAGCTGCAGGAATGGGCGCATGCCACACGCTCTGTCACTCCGCGCTATACCATTCTAGAGCGTACTGGACCCGATCACGATCCTCGCTTCACGGTCTCCGTGGAAATTGACGGGGTGGCGCCTGAAGAGGGAACCGGACGCTCCAAACGCACCGCTGAACAGGACGCGGCTTCGAAATTGCTGGAACGCGAAGGCGTCTGGTCGTAATCTTCCTCCGACCTACATACGGAAACCAAAATTATGAATGTCGAAACCGACACCCGTTCCGGATTTGTGGCGCTTATAGGCGCGACAAACGCAGGCAAATCGACCCTCGTGAACCGTCTCGTTGGCGCCAAAGTGTCGATTGTCAGCCACAAGGTTCAAACCACGCGCGCAGTGGTGCGCGGCATCGCCATCCACGACAAGACCCAGATTGTCTTCATGGACACGCCCGGCATTTTCAAGCCGCGCCGCAGGTTGGACCGCGCTATGGTTACCAGCGCCTGGGGTGGCGCCAAGGATGCCGACATCATTCTGTTGCTGATCGACAGCGAGCGGGGAATCAAAGGCGATGCCGAAAAAATTCTGGAAGGCTTGAAAGAGGTCAAGCAACCTAAAATTCTAGCCTTGAACAAGGTCGACAGAGTCAATCCGGAAGTACTTTTGCAATTGACGGCCCAGGCTAATGAGATCGTTGCCTTCGACCATACATTCATGATTTCCGCGACCACCGGGTCGGGCTGTGATGACCTTATGAACCATCTGGCAAACGCCCTTCCTGCCGGTCCATGGTATTACCCTGAAGACCAGATTTCCGATCTGCCCATGCGTCAGCTGGCAGCCGAGATCACCCGCGAAAAGCTTTTCCTGCGCCTGCACCAGGAGCTTCCCTATTCTTCTCATGTTGAGACGGAAAAATGGGAGGAGCGCAAGGATGGTTCTGTTCGCATCGAACAGGTTATCTATGTTGAGCGTGACAGCCAGAAAAAGATTGCGCTTGGCAAGGGTGGCGAGGCAATCAAGGCTATCTCTATGGCAGCGCGCAAGGAAATCTCCGAAATTCTCGAGCAGCCCGTCCACCTCTTTCTATTTGTGAAAGTACGCGAGAACTGGGGCGATGACCCCGAGCGTTATCGTGAAATGGGACTGGATTATTCGAAGTAAAACCAGCTTGCGCCCCGTGAAGACGATGGTTATCCTTGTTCAGGCTTGAGGGGGAGCCGCCCGTCCGCGGAAAGCGTATTCGCACCCTTGCATGTGCAAACACCCAGATTTGGTGAACTCGGCCCGATTTGAGCGGATACTCGGGGAAGACGAGGGAGCCATTATGTCTTCAATTAACCGCCTCCGCCGCCAGGCCAAATCACTAAAACGCGCGTTCAATGCCGGCGATGAAGCCGCGATACGTCGCGTGCGGGAATATCTGCCAGATACTGAAACACTCAAACACACAGGTGCGCTTCATGTAGTTGCACGTGAGGAGGGGTTTGAAAGCTGGCCCAAGCTCAAACTCGCGTTTGAGACCAGTGCTATGGACCGTTACGCGCGCGCCGAAAAACTCAAGTTGGCGCTTTACAACGGTCAATCCTGGGCCGTCGAACATCTCCTCAACGTCGACCCTGCATTGGCCACCCATAACTTCGGGCTGCAATGTGCGATCTACGATGTCGAGGGCGTTCGGGCTGTGCTGAGTGCCGACCCTTTGGCAGCCACACGTGCCGTTGATATTCGCTCTCCTATTCTCCATCTGGCCTTTTCAAAACACTTTCAGGCACATCCCGAGCGACAGTCCGCGGCGTTGGAGATCGCCGAAATGCTGGTAGCCAACGGCGCAAATGTGAATGACAGCTACCCCGCGGAGCCCGGCTCCGAACACGGTCTCTCCGCACTCTATGGAGCATTGGGTCATGCTGGAAACATCAGGCTCGCTGAATGGCTGCTGGAAAAAGGCGCAAATCCAGATGATAACGAGTCTCTCTACCACGCTGCCGAACTGCCCCGCCTCGACGGGCTACGTCTTCTCCTTCGTTACAATGTGATCACATTGGGCACAAATGCGCTTTTGCGCATGCTTGATTTCGACAATTACGAGGGCGCGGAACTGTTGCTTGAATACGGTGCTGATCCGAACGAATTCGGACATAACCATCCAAGCGGGGAACGGATAGAGGTTATTCCAGCCCTTCACCATGCCGCGCGGCGGGGCAGGGGTGGGCGCTTTGCCGATCTTCTCTTGAAATACGGGGCAGACCCGCATGCCCTCTGGCAGGGGCATACCGCCTATTCTCTCGCTATGGTCTACGGCAATTTTTCCTTCGCCGAAGCCCTTGAAAGGGCAGGCCACGCTTCACCCCTTACCGAGAAGATTCGTGTTTTCGCCGATTGCGCGCGCGGTATCACCCCACAAGGCAAACCGCTTGAGGCGATATCTTTGACGCCGGAGGAGAGCTTGGTCCTTGCACGCATAATCCTCAACGAGGATGCCTTGGATCATGCAAAAGCTCTTGTAAATGCTGGTTTGGACCCCAACATGCCTGACGAAATGGGAATGACCCCGCTCCAGCTAGCCGCATGGGCAGGCCTGCCCAGGCAAACAAGCTGGCTGCTTACACTTGATCCTGATTTGAAGCACGTTAACGGCTTCGGCGGCAGCCTGATCGGATCCATCATTCATGGTTCCGAAAATAGTCTGGATGTTCAGACCCGCAATCATGTCGATTGCCTGCATCTTGCCCTCAATGCCGGGGCGCCAGTTTCGATACGAGAGGTCAATGGTGCCTTGGATGAGGACATTGCAGCCGCGTTACAAGAGTGGGGGGAGGCGCATCCGGATCGGGTTGAGGACGGTTGAGCGGTTCGGTAAGCTTGCAGCGTCAAAAAAAGAGAGAAAGAGCGGCAAGATGGCAACTGCCGAAGATTTTGAACGCATCGCATTATCGTTTGCCGGAACCGAAACACGTCCGCACTTTGACCGGGTTGCATTCCGGGTGAAACGTCATTTCGCAACATTGGCCCCCGACAGGCTAACGGCAAATCTCATGTATACGCCGGAAGAGCAGCGCTTCAAATGCATGATGTCGCCGGAGGCTTTTCATCCCGTTCCCAATAAATGGGGCGAAAGGGGTGCAACAACCGTGATCCTCGACAAGGTCGATGAAACGGAATTGGCAGCGGCGTTGGAATTGGCCTGGAAAAGGGCAGGCGGAGAATAGCGAGGTATCAATGTCTCCGCTGCAGTTCTGCATGCGCTTCTGGCTTGCATCTGCAGGTTGGTAGATCCTACTGCGCCCCACAGCATTTCTTGAATTTTTTGCCAGATCCGCAAGGGCAGGGATCATTTCGCCCCACATTACCGGTCAGGCTTTCCTGCCTGTCCCAATAGAGCCAGACCCCGCCGATCTTGCGGAAACTTGAAACCTCGGATTGCGAAACCTGCTGGCCGTTCTGCCTGCATTTGAAAGTGAAACTTACTATGCCGGTTTCATCGGTCTCAAGTCCGGAAACCGTGCCCATAATTTCAAGCCCAAGCCATTCGGTTCCTGCATTGGAAAGGATGGCTTCGGACTTGTTGAACGCTTTCGCAGCAGGCCCTGCGCAAGTGCGCTCGATATAGTCGAGATCGCCGGTTGCATAAGCTGTATAGCGCGACCGCATTAGTTTCTCGGCAGTCGGGGCAGGCGCGCCGGCAAGATGGAGACCGCAGCAGGCCGCATAAAGCTTGTTCGAGCCGCAAGGGCATAAATTCATCGCGTGGGACCTCTTGTCACGCAGCACCGGGATGGATGCGGCGCCGAAGTCCCTCCTATAGCCTGCGCGGGTTCAGTATTTCAACGCCTGCTCAGGTGGCGAGTAGGAAACCGCGGAAATAGGCTGAAAGGTCTGCAAACCTGTCAAGTGGCAAGATATTGCCGATATATTGATCCGGGCGGACAATCACTACGCATCCTTTCGCCCGGTTTATACCGCGCATGTTGAAAATATCGTTGCCGGACTTGATGTCGGCGCAGAAGATTTTCTCATAATCCGTTAGTCCATAGCGGCCTTTCGCCGGTCTCAGGAGGCCTGGCATCTGGCCGAAGTCGAGTGTGCGGAAATGCTGTTGAAAGATCGCCCGCAGGTCGATGACAGCGTCGGCGTCGGTCTCTTCCGGCGTGAATTGGCGGATAGGTGAATCGGAAGAATCCGCCAAGAAATCACAAAGGGCCGCAACGGCGGAACCTTCCTTTCCGTCGTCGCCCTCCGGTGCAAAGGCAAAGATACGCCACCGCCCGTCGGCTTCCATGGTGTGCCCAAGATGCATGGGTTTTGCGTCTCCCAACCGGATCACCGGCGCAGAATGGAAACGCTTTCCGATCTGGAAACCGGTTGCCAAATGTTGATGATCATCGGTACCCGTCAGAATGGACGGCTTATAGACTGTCGCCGTTCCAGCCGTGTAGCGCCCGGCTTGCGTAAAGTGTCTTTGTACGTCGGCAGGGTCCACGCCGTCCGGATTTTCCGCCGATTTGAGCGGTGCGCTCAGCATGGCGGCCCAGTTGCGATCGAAGTCAATCAGCTCCTGCGCAATCGTCCTGCGCTCGGCGGAATAGGTATGCAATAATTCCGGGCTACTTTTGCCCTGCAGGACATGGGCAAGTTTCCAGCCCAGATTGAACGTGTCCTGCATGGAGACATTCATGCCCTGACCGGCCTTGGGACTGTGCGTATGGCAGGCGTCACCGGCAATGAAGACATGCGGGGTGAGATTTTCGGTGTCTTCTTCCCTGACGTCATCGAATTTGTCGGTAATGCGATGTCCAATTTCATAGACCGACCACCAGGCAACTTCCTTCACGTCCAGCGTATGCGGATGAAGAATCCGTTTCGCTCTCGTGATCAAATCATCAGCCGTAATGTTGCGGTTCGCCACCCGTTCGTTTTCGCCGAGTTCATCAAGCTCGACATACATTCTGAACAGATAGCCGCCTTCGCGCGGTATGATCACCGAGCTGCCGCCATCGGTTGACTGGATCACGCATTTCATCCGCACATCCGGAAAATCCGTAATCGCCAGAATATCCATGACACCCCAGGACTGATTGAGCGCATCGCCGGTCAGTACCCGCCCGAGCGACTGGCGCACAGCGCTGCGGGCGCCGTCGCATCCCACAACGTAGCGGGCTCTGACAGTTTCAATCTGGCCAGCGTGGTCGGCGTCGGTGCGTTCCACGCGAACTGAGACCGGATAATCTGAGATTGACCGGTCGATCTCCAGATTCAATAGCTTGCGGGAGTAGTCAACTTCCAGCCTGCGTGGCGAATTGCGCATGTAATCGAGATAGAAATCGTGTACGCGCGCCTGATTGAGCACGACATGGGGGAACTCCGAAAGCCCGTCTTCCACGTCCTGAATGCGTCCATGACGTATGATTCTTGATGGATCGTTCTCATCAGGCTTCCAAAATGTGGTTTCGCTGATCCAGCACGCTTCCTTCAAAAGCTGTTCTGCAAAACCAAAGGCGTTGAACATCTCAACTGTCCGGCAGGCAATGCCATCGGCCTTGCCCTTCTGTAAGGGGCTTTCCATTTGGTCGATGATCCTGACATTGATATCGCCAAAAGTGGAAAGTTGCGCCGCAAGCGTCAGCCCGGCAGGTCCCGAGCCGACAATCAGAACGTCCACTTCACCCGGCAACGGTCCGCCGGATGTGTTTCCTGCGCCCTCACATGCAACCTTGATCTGCGGATTGCCAGCGCGAAAACCATCCCGATGAAACTGCATGCCTGTAACCTCCCTCAAATCACGCCCGTCAGTTCCTGGGAACAATCAATCTCGGGTGTGGGCTTTTCTTCCGCTCATGATAAAAGCGGTT
>JBNLGT010000053.1:0-21131 GCA_050306195.1 Ensifer sp. | reverse complement strand
AAGAGAGTTCATAAAGGCGTCCACGGTATCGGTATAATCGCCGCGTGTGCCGAGACGCTTGTTGATTGAACCATGGCTGAGGCGCACCGGCAGCACCTCGGCCCGCGTTCCTACGGATTTCAGCCGCCTGGCAAACGCAACGGCCTGCCCGCAAGAATCGCTTCTGTATTCAGAACAGACCAGCAGCATGGGTGCAGCGCCCTGGCTTACTTGATCAAGCGGAGAAAGATCCTGCCAAACGTCCGGCTGATCGCCAAATACGTAGTCGAAAAACCGATTGTGCTGAAAGCGCATGATCTGGGTGATATCATAGGAAGCACCGTCAAGCGCGACGGTCGCAAGCACGGGCTGGCCTCCACGCTGTTTCAACATGTCAGGCTGCACCGATACCAGCGAGACAAGGTGCGCCCCGGAGGAGTGGCCCATCAAGATGAACAGGGCAGGATTGGCGCCCCATTCGTCGGCATGTTTTTGCGCAAAGGTAATTGCATCGGCCACGTCATCGGCCTGCTCCAGCGGTCCGGCGTCCGGCAATAGGCGACTATTGGCCGAAATGAAAACATAGCCTTCCGACGTCCAGTGCCGGGCCTTGTTGCCGATGACGCTTGAATTGGTCTTGTCGCCGAAGCGCCAGCCGCCGCCATGGACAAAGAAAATAACCGGCGCGCCGTCGGGCCCATCCTTTGGCAAATAAACATCCATGCGCTGATATTGGCCTATGCCATAGGGCACATCGCGCAAGACCTCACCCGCCCATGCATTGGAAGAAAGCAAAGTTGTCAGGCAGGCCAGCAGAAGTGCTATCGGGCCGAATTTGTGAATCAAGGCCAAGTCATCATCCCAAATTGAAGGTTACAATTAACAATAAGCGAAATTGAAGCCAATTTCATGCCTTACCGTTGCAAAGAACCTACAGAATTGCTTCCATTTGGGGATGAAGCCCTCTATAGGAAAAACCCAAGTGGCATTGGGCCGCAAGCCGTGTATGGTCGGGATCAACACCGCCAAGGCTGAAGGCACATAGCTTCATAAGAAGAACACAGGAAGATGCACCAATGGCAGATAAAAAAGCGAGCATTGATCAATCGCTTGTCCGAGATCTCGCAAATATCCTCAATGAAACGGACCTGACGGAAATCGAAGTCGAAAACGACGACCTGCGCATCCGGGTTTCCCGATCCGGCCCGGCCATGACCATGTCCGCGCCCGTCTACAGCGCACCGGCTGCACAAGCGCCCGCTCCGGCCGCTGCCGCACCGGCTGCTCCTGCAGCAGAAGCGGCTTCGGCCAGCGTCTCTAAGAACGCAGTCACCTCGCCTATGGTCGGCACCGCCTATCTTTCACCCGCCCCCGGCGCAAAGCCCTTTATTGAAGTGGGTGGAACGGTGAAAGAAGGTCAGACGGTTCTGATCATCGAGGCGATGAAGACCATGAACCAGATTCCCGCACCGCGCTCTGGCAAGATTGTCGAAATCATTGTTGAAGACGCACAGCCTGTGGAATTCGGCGAGCCTCTGCTGGTTATCGAATAAGGAGATTATCCATGATCTCCAAGGTTCTTATTGCTAATCGCGGCGAGATCGCGCTTCGCATTTTGCGCGCCTGCAAAGAGCTTGGCATCGCCACGGTCGCCGTTCACTCAACGGCCGATTCGGAAGCCATGCATGTGCGGCTTGCAGATGAGAGCGTTTGTATTGGCCCGCCACCGTCGAAAGACAGCTATCTGAATATTCATCAGATCGTTTCGGCCTGCGAAATCACCGGTGCGGATGCAGTTCATCCTGGCTACGGCTTTCTTTCTGAAAACGCCAAATTCGCTGATATCCTGGAAGCGCACGGGATTGCCTTCATCGGACCGACCGCAGAACATATCCGCCTGATGGGTGACAAGATCACCGCCAAGCAGACGGCGGAAGAGCTTGGCATTCCGGTCGTTCCTGGTTCCGAGGGCGAGGTTACGGCTGAAAATGCTCTAAAGACTGCGCGCGAAATCGGTTTTCCTGTTCTCATCAAGGCGACAGCGGGCGGTGGTGGCCGCGGCATGAAAGTGGCCAAGACAGAGGATGAGCTGGACGAAGCCTTCAACACGGCGCGTACCGAAGCAGCGAATGCCTTTGGCAATCCCGCCGTCTATATGGAAAAATATCTGGAAAAGCCGCGTCATATCGAAGTTCAGGTTGTGGGCGATGGCAAGGGGGACGCAATCCACCTTGGCGAACGCGACTGTTCACTTCAGCGCCGCCACCAGAAAGTTTGGGAAGAAGCCAATTCCCCTGCCCTGAATGTCGACCAGCGCATGAAGATCGGCCAGATCTGCGCTGATGCGATGAAGAAGATGAAATATCGCGGCGCAGGCACGATCGAGTTTCTCTACGAAAACGGCGAGTTCTATTTCATTGAAATGAACACCCGTTTGCAGGTGGAGCATCCGATTACCGAAGCGATTACGGGCATCGACCTGGTGCACGAACAGATCCGCGTCGCCTCCGAGGCTGGGCTGTCCGTGAAACAGGAAGACATCGTGTTCAACGGCCATGCCATTGAATGCCGCATCAATGCGGAAGATGCGCGGACCTTTGTTCCGTCTCCCGGCACAATCACGCATTTTCATGCGCCGGGCGGCCTTGGCGTTCGCGTCGATTCTGGTGCTTATCAGGGCTACCGTATTCCACCCTATTACGACAGTCTGATTGGCAAGCTGATTGTGCATGGGCGCACGCGTGTTGAATGCATGATGCGCCTGCGACGTGTTCTCGATGAATTTGTCATCGACGGCATCAAGACGACGCTGCCGCTGTTCCAGGATCTTATTGGAAATCAGGACATTGCGAACGGCGATTATGATATCCATTGGCTGGAAAAATATCTGGCGGAAAAAACGGACTAAGCAATGGCGCGCGGAAAAGACCCGGACATAACGCCGGACCTTCTTTTGCGCGCCTATTCCATCGGACTTTTCCCCATGGCCGAGGCGGCGGACGACCCGGAGCTTTTCTGGGTCGAGCCGGAATTGCGTGGCATTATTCCGCTGAACGAATTTCACATTTCCAAAAGCCTTGCTAAGGCTATTCGCAAACGCCCATTCGACATTCGCTTTAATACGGCGTTCCGGCAGGTCATGGAAAAGTGCGCCGAGACGGCCGAAGACCGCACCACAACCTGGATCAATGAAACAATACTGACGCTTTATTGCGAGCTTCACGCGCTCGGGCATGCCCATAGTGTGGAGGCGTGGGAGGGCGAGGAGCTGGTGGGCGGGCTCTACGGCGTTTCGCTCGGGGCCGCTTTCTTTGGCGAAAGCATGTTTTCACGCCGCACCAATGCGTCGAAGATCTGCCTCGTCCATCTGGTCGAGCACATGAGGGCAAAGCATTTTACCCTTCTCGATACACAGTTTACGACCGATCACTTGAAGTCATTTGGCGCAATCGATGTGCCGAAGGCGCAATATGAATTGCTATTGGCTGACGCGGTGAACCGCCCGGACATACCATTTATCTGACACAGGTAACGGGCAAATCTCTAGAACAACCCGGTGCCCGGCTTCACGTCTTTGAGCGAGGGTACGTTGTCAAATTCCGGGGATTCGCCAGTGCGCAAGTCATTATCGCCGAACAGATCCTGCCCGGATTGCAGAGTGCCATCGTCAAGAAGTTGATCGCCGACGATTCCGCCGTCTTCTAGTGGCGGGGCGTCTTCTGTACCAGCCAAATTGCCAACCGTGCTGTCATTTGCAGCAGCTGCGTCACCCGTATTGCCCGTGGTGTCCGCATTGTCTGTGTTGCTGGTATCAGCCGTCACAGGCGGCCGGTTCAGCTCGGGATCTGGTTGCGGGGTTGGGTCCGGCAGCGCCAACCCTTCAGGCGGCGGCACATCCGATTCCAGTTTGCACGCCTTCAACCACACATCATAAATCGGATGTTCCACGGCGTTGAGGCCTGGGCTGTCGGCAAACATCCAGCCAGTGAAGATGCGGCGGATTTTTCGGTCGAGGGTGATTTCCTCGACTTCGACAAAGGAATCGACCCGCTGTGTTTCCTTGTCGTCACGCGAATAGCAGACGCGTGGCGTCACCTGCAGAGCGCCGAACTGTACTGTCTCGCCGATATAGACATCGAAGGAGGTAATGCGGCCGGTGATCTTGTCGAGACCATTGAACTCGGCAACCGGGTTTGAAATGCGGTCTGCATATGCTGGCCCGCCCAAGGCTGAGCTTAGGAGAGCGGTTGCAGCAATCGCCATACCGGCTTTTCGAAAATATGTGACGAGAGGTGACATCGCGTTCCGTTTTTTCAGTGGCTTCACACCACTGCCCGCTAAACGGCAATTAAGGCCATTCAGCGTCAATCCTCTCAGCCGCCCGGCGTCCAGGCGTCATAATCGCCCGTCACCCGCGGGCGTTCGCCCGTCTCAGACAGTGAGCCTTGCGGATGGTAGGCCGCAGCCGAACCTGTTGGATTGGCCCGGTGTGGCTTCTGCCAGTCATGCGGCTTGTAATCCTGCTTGGTCGGCGGCGTGTTGGTGCGGTGGTGCATCCAGCCATGCCAGCCCGGAGGAATGGCGGAGGCTTCAGCATAGCCATTATACTGAACCCAGCGGCGCGGCAGGCCGTAAGGCATTGCCGGGCCTTCATAATAGATGTTGCCAAACTCGTCTTCGCCGACCTTGGTTCCCTTGCGCCAAGTGAAAAACCGCGTCCCGATTGTCGAGCCGTTCCACCAGGTGAATAATTGCAGGAGAGTCTTCATTGCAGAACCTTGCCAAATACCGCTGCCCGTCAAGAATCCGGGCTTTCACTATTCTTCCCGCTTATGCCGCCAATGAGCGCGCTTGTCCAGTGCGGCTTTGCCCATTCCCGGGCCTTTTGGCTATTTCCGCCATTGGCCTTGGCGCTCACAAGCGCTTTGCAGCTCTTTTCAAATTTCCAGCCGCTTTTCCATGATCAGCGCGGGAATGTTCGAATTCGGTGTGCCTGCGTTTTTCGTGCGGCCTACCTCCACCATGCCGTGCGCCTCGTAAAAGGCAATGGCCCGCTCGTTTTCCGCCGTGACCTCAAGCCGCAGCCTTTCCGCATCGGGAAAACAGGTCTCGATTTCGGCAAATAAATCGCTGCCAATCCCTTGCCGCTGCCACAGCGGATGCACATAGAGCTGATTGAGATTGGCGACCTTCGGGTCTCGCCGCGACATAGCGGCGTAGGCGATGCCGCCAAGATATTGGCCGTTATCGGCCACCAGGAACTCCGCATCAGGCCTTGATAAACGCTGTTTGAGCGCTGCAGGCGAGTGCCAGACTGCAATCATGGCGTCCACCTTGGCAGCACCATGAAAAGGCGCATAGGTCTGCCGCCAGGTTTCCTCGATCAGTTCCCCTATTTTTTCAAGATCGGTATCTAGCGCCGTGCGGATGAAGAACATGTCAGCTCCGCATCCCGGTTCAGCCTGCCAGCCGCTTTTGCATGATCAGGGCAGGAATACCGGAATTGCAGCCACCGCAATTTTCCGTTCGATCCACGGCTTCAAAACCGTGAGCCTCGTAAAAATCAATGGCCTGCTTGTTGGCGGGCTCCACTTCCAGCCGCATGAAATCGGCATCGGGAAAACAGGTTTCCAGTTCGGCGAAGAGATCACGGCCCACGCCCTGCCGCTGGCAGCCTGGGCGAACATAAAGCTGGTGCAGCATGACCGTCTTGGCAGGTTTTTCCACCATGGCGGCATAGGCCATACCGCCAAGCGTCTTGCCATCATCTGCGACCAGGAATTCCGAATGTGGTTTTTCCAGCCGCGCCTTCAGCGAGGACATGGAGTGCCATTCGGCTATCATGTCCTCAACCTTTTGCGCGCCATAGATATCGACATAGGTCGCACGCCAGGTCTCCGCCAAAAGTTCCTGAACCTTTTTCAGGTCAGTTTCATGAGCGGAGCGGACGAAGAACATTATTCCTCGATCCCGAGCTTGGCCTTGACCAACGCCTGAACGGCCTGCGGGTTGGCCTTGCCGCCGGTTACCTTCATCACCTGACCAACGAACCAGCCAGCCAGCGCTGGCTTGGCGGCAACCTTGGCCACCTGATCAGGGTTGGCGGCGATGATCTCGTCCACAGCCTTTTCGATCGCGCCGGTATCCGTCACCTGCTTCATGCCGCGCTCTTCAACGATCTTTGCAGGATCGCCGCCTTCGTTCCAGACGATTTCGAAAAGGTCCTTGGCGATCTTGCCGGAAACCGTGCCGTCCTTGATGAGGTCGATGATGCCGCCGAGCTGGACAGGAGAAACCGGAGTCTCTTCAATGTCTTTGCCGGCTTTGTTCAAGGCCCCTAGAAGGTCGTTGATGACCCAGTTGGCGGCAATCTTGGCGTCTCGACCTTCGGCGACGGCTTCGAAATAGGCGGCAATCGCTTTTTCGGAGACGAGGACGGAGGCGTCGTAGACGGTGAGCCCCAGATCCTTGACGAAACGCTCTTTCTTGTCGTCGGGCAGTTCCGGCAGGTCTTCCAGAAGCGACGCTACAAAGGCGTTGTCGAATTCCAACGGCAGCAGGTCGGGATCGGGGAAATAGCGGTAGTCATGCGCATCTTCCTTGGAACGCATGGAACGGGTCTCACCCTTGCCGGGATCAAACAGGCGGGTTTCCTGATCAATCTCGCCGCCTTCTTCCAGAATGGCGATCTGGCGGCGTGCTTCGTATTCGATAGCCTGACCGATAAAGCGGATGGAGTTCATGTTCTTGATTTCGCAACGCGTGCCAAATTCGCCGCCCGGCTTGCGCACGGAAACGTTGACGTCGGCGCGCATGGAACCTTCATCCATATTGCCATCGCACGTGCCGAGATAACGAACGATCGAGCGCAGCTTGGTCATATAGGCCTTGGCTTCATCGGAGGAGCGCATGTCCGGCTTGGACACGATTTCCATCAACGCCACGCCAGAACGGTTGAGGTCCACATAGGACATGGAGGGGTGCTGATCGTGCATCAATTTGCCCGCATCCTGCTCCAAATGCAGTCGCTCGATACCGATTTCGATATCCTCGAAATTACCCTTCTTGTCCGGCCCGAGCGAAATGATGATCTTGCCTTCGCCGACAATCGGATCCTTGTACTGGGAAATCTGGTAGCCCTGCGGCAGGTCGGGGTAGAAATAGTTCTTGCGGTCGAAAACGGAGCGATGGTTGATCTGCGCCTTCAGACCAAGCCCGGTGCGCACGGCCTGACGCACGCATTCCTCGTTGATAACCGGCAGCATGCCGGGCATAGCGGCATCCACCAGCGACACGTTGGCGTTTTGCGGCTTGCCAAACTCCGTCGACGCGCCGGAGAAAAGTTTCGAATTGCTCGAAACCTGCGCGTGGACCTCCATGCCGATGATCACTTCCCAGTCGCCAGTGGCGCCGGGAATGAAACGTTTGGGATCGGGCGTGCGGACATCAACAATGGTCATTGACTGGCTCTTTTGTGCGGCAATTGAATTCGAACCTCCCGGTAAAACAAATGCCTTGAGGGTGCAAGGTTTTTCGCCTTGATGGAGATCAATGTTCCCCCTCCCCGCCGGCGTTACTTTTTGACGATCTAAAGCGTGCCGTATTTGACTGCCCTCAGCTGAATGACAACGTAGGCACGGAAAATAGAGAGGAAAGCGCGGCCCCTTGTGAAGCCAATAAGTTGCGCCGTGCTTTAGGAGTGTCGAGTATGAACATCATAAACTTTTTCACCCGGCTGAACGAGCGTGCCGTATTGATGGACGCCATGATCAGCAAACTTGGCCTGACCGACACAGTGGCGAGCCTTGCAAGTCAGCCGGATGTTTTGCGCCGCGCCACTTTCCGCTGCCATACCTGCGAACGTCCGCAGGAATGCGCAGAATGGCTGGCGGATGCTCAAGACCCGACCGAAGCACCAGCCTATTGCAAGAACCATGACCTGTTCGAGCGTATGATGGATCGCGCCGCCAGCGTTTAAAACGCGTGCGACAGCCAGATCAATTCACTCTTCCAGATTAAACGGGGCGATCCCATGAAACGCCCCGCCAAGCCTTTACCACTGCGTTAAAGCTCGACGCCCGGGCGGAAATAATCCTTTTCCATATATTTCCAAGGGCGAATGACAATGGCGACTATCAGCGCGATGGCGCCAAAGCTGAAGAGCGCCACCAGATCGTTTGTCAGATTGTTCTCAAACGCGCCAAACAACGCTGCGCGCAGAGCCTTGACCACCCAGGTGAAGGGTAGCCACGGATTGACCGCCTGATAGAAGCCTCCTGCCAGCTCAATGGGCGCAATGCCACCGCCTGCGGAAAGCTGAAGCGTGAGGAAAAGCACAGCGAGCAGTTTACCCGCCTCACCGAAAACTCTGAGCATGGCGAAGATAACGGAGAAAAAGGTGAGCGAGGCAATGACCAGCGAAAGCCAGAAAAGCAGCTTGTCAGGCGCAGCAACACCCAGCCATTCAACCAGAACAAAATAGGCGATTGTTGCCTGAATGGCGGCGATTGTGCCCGGGACAATATACTTCCCCAGGCCTTTGGCAATAAAGTTGACCTTGCGATTATCGCTGAGCTGAAGACGCATCTGAAATAGATAACCGATCATAACCGCCCCCACCCACAGCGCCACTGAAGCCATGTTGGGGACAAGCGCAGTTCCGTTGTTGGCAACGGGATTGAGGACATCAAGCTCTGTGTGCACCGGATCGGCAAGACCCGCAGCATTTCCTTCGATCTTTGGCAGTTCCTTCGGCAGTTCCGCCACCATACGGTCAATGCCAGCCAGAAGCTGGTTTGCGCCGTCAGCAAGGCTTTTGCCGCCTTCGGCAAATTCGTTGAGCTGGTTATCTTCGGGGATTTTTTCCGCCAGCGTGCCAATCCCCTCGCCCAGCTTGTTGAGACCGGTCACGAGCTTGCCGGTACCCTCCTCCAGCTTGCGCGCGCCGTCAGCCAATTGGCGGTTGCCGGAAATCGCCTTGCCAATGCCACCAGAGAGCTGTTTTCCGCCGCCAGCAATCTGCTCCGCGCCCGTCGCTACCTTTCCGCCGACAAAAGGTATGGACTTGCTTTTTTCACCCAACAGGTCGGCTCCCTCGGTAATCTTGTTGGCGCCCGCGCGCAGTTTCTTCAGGCCGACCTCAAGCGATTCCTGCCCTTTGACCAGCGCGCCCGTGCCATTTGCCAGCGCTTGCAGGTCCTGCTGCTGCGGAAACTTCTCGTTCATTTCGCGAACGGCATCGCCCACCCGGGAAAAACCTTCAGCGATTTTCCCGGCAGCCGAGGCGTAGACACCAGCGCCCTCGTTCAGTTTGGCCGCACCATTGCGCAGCTCGGCAACGCCGCTATTCAGCTTGTCTAGCAAGCCACCTGCTTTCTCAACCGTTGCCAGCACCAGCTCCCAGCGGTTGCGGCTCAGCGTCTCGTTGATCTTGTGGCTCAGCTCAACGGAAAATCGCCGACCAAAACCGGCCGCAGTATAGTTGTTACCTTCCGAGATGATTGTGTGAACACGGGCAGCGCCTGCGCCAATGCCGGGGACTGCCTTTTGGCTGAAGTCAGCGGGTATGATGATGGCAAAGGCAATTTCTCCGCGCTCCACCTTATGACGCACTGCCGCATCATCCTCCTCGTCGTAAAAACCGAAGGTCATCTCGTTTTTCAGCGTGATCACCACATCTTCGCCCGCGTTCACCGTCTTGCCGTTAAACGTGTAACCCCGATCGTGATTCACGATGGCGACCTTCAACTCATTGGTATGCGCAGACGGATCCCAGACCGAAGATATGTAGATCAATAGATAGAGCGCTGGCACCAGCGAAATCCCCAGCGCGGAAATCACCGTTTTTGGGAATCGCTTAAAAAGGTTGAGTTCTGTTGCCGCAACGCTGGCTATACCGCTGAAAAAACCGGTCATTTTTAATCCACATATCAAGGAGAAAGGGAGGCGAAAGCTAATTTCTTACGCTTACGTGCACGTAATATAAAGACGCGTGACAAATTTCAACCGTATATGCTTGCGACAGGGTATTTCGGTTAAAATTCTCCGTAGCCTTCAGGCTTGCCCGCATCGTCACCCGCCAGGTCCTTGATCAGGCCTACGGTATCCACATCCCTGTCCAGCTTGGCAGACCAGGCGGTCGTCATCCACTGCACACGGAACCCGTTTTTCTCAAAAAAGGCAATTGCGCCGGTATTTTCCGAATGAACCTCGGTCGTCAATTCCGTATGGCCGACACGCACCATCTCGGCTTCAATAGCGCGCAACATCTGCGTGCCGATACCCTGACGCTGGAAGACCGGCTCGACCCAGAGGTCTGTAATGTGATTGTCCAGTTTCTCGCGCGCTGACCAGCCGACGATCTGGGTCGCCTGTTCGGCAACATCAATGGCCAGCCATTTGCTGGCGGTAAAGTTTCGAAATGCAGCCGCTACGTTTTCGCGTGTCTCGGCCTCTTCGCCCCATCCGCTGGCGGCTTCAACCCACGCGCGAAAGCCGATTTCGGCCAACACCGCCGCTTCGTCCTGTCTTGCATTGCGTATCTGCACCATGTCACCTGCCCTTGGCCGATATAAAAGCGGCTTTTCTTCGCTAATTTCAACCTCTTTCAGCAATAACCGCTCCAATCCCCACACTTGGACGCTGGTCGTAATTCGGCTAGACTTTGATCAATTACCGGGTGTTTTGGGGTGAGCGGATTGGACATTATTCTGAATAATGATCTTGGCCAATGGGTCCAAACGATGTTGCTGACCCCCTGGGGCCTCTATCAGTTGGTCATCATTGCAGCCGGTTTTCTGGTCGCCAAGCTGATCGACCGATGGGCTGAGCCGCTGATGGAAGCGCGTGCGCGGAGGATCAAGGGCAACCCCGACCTGCTTCGCCTCATCGTCGCCTTCATGCGGCGGCTGGAATGGTTATTTCTGATTGTCTGGCTCTGGGCCGCCAAGGGGCTGATCCTGCATTACACCAACTGGCCAAGCCGGATCTGGCTTATCAACATGGCGTTGACACTTGCCACTGTCTGGTTTGCTGTGGCGGTTCTCACCCGCATCATCCGCAGTCGCAGCATTTCGCGCATCGTTGCTATCGTCGCCTGGGCCTATATCGCGCTTTACGTGACCGGCTTCGATACGACCGTCATGAACGCATTGGACGGTGCGGCCTTTTCAGCCGGGGCTATGCGTATTTCGCTCTATTCCACGCTCAAGGCCTTTATCCTCAGCATTGCGCTGATCTGGATCGCCGTGCTTGTCGGCAACGTCATTTCCAACCGTATTGACGGGATAGATGATCTGGCTCCCGCTTATCGCGTCTTGTTGGGCAAACTCATCAAGATCGCACTTCTTGTTTTTGCTGGCGCAGCTGCGCTGACAGCCACAGGCATCGACCTGACAGCCCTCACCGTCTTTTCCGGCGCGGTGGGCGTGGGCATTGGCTTTGGGCTGCAGAAGGTGGTGTCCAATTTCATTTCGGGCATCATCATTCTCTCCGACAAGTCGATCAAACCGGGTGACACGATTACACTCGGCGATACGTTCGGCTGGATCCGGGAGCTGCGCGCCCGCTTCGTTTCGGTGATCACCCGCGACGGCAAGGAATACCTGATCCCCAATGAGGACTTCATCACCCAGCAGGTGGTCAACTGGTCCTTTTCATCGGACTATGTGCGCATTGAGGTGGATTTCGGCGTTGCCTATGACAGCGACCCGCATGAGGTGACGAAGATCGCCATTGAAACCGCAAAGCGGATCAAGCGGGTCACCAATTACAAGGAGCCGGTTTGCTGGATGACCGCGTTCGGTTCCTCGTCACTTGATTTCAAATTACGCTTCTGGATCACCGATCCTAATAACGGGCTGACCAATGTGCGTGGTCAGGTGCTGATTGCGCTTTGGGATGCGTTCAAGGAAGCCGGTATCAACATCCCATTCCCGCATCGCGAGGTCATCATGAAGACACCGGTGGATGTCGCCATTCAGCAACAGCCAACGAGAAGCCGCGGCAAGCCGTCTGCCGGCGCCAAATGAACCTTTTGTCGCCCCAAAACTCCTGGCTATAACGGCCTCAAAGACGGAGCGTTTTATGTACCATATGTCGGAGACCCGGTAGGCACCCTGCCTGCGCGACTTATTGCGTTGACAGGGTGAACACATGATAGCCGCGCCATTCAGCAACGAATTGGCGCAATGATCCTGTGTGCTCTACGGAGCCTGTTTCGGACAAAGACAATGGACATATCCCGCGCAGAACAGCGCATTTTGCATCTCATGGCGCAGGGCGGATGGATTGAAATCATCCGCGAAGAAAACTCGAAAAAAATTTGCGAAATAAACTGCTTCACCCGCGATGGGTGGCGTTTTCCTGGGGTCGGCATGCGACTGTTTCGCAAACTGAAGGCCAAACGCGCAATCGCCTCATCAGGCAGCCAACCCTATCGCATTACACGGCGAGGGCTGGAGCTGGTGCGTTCACAGGTGGACAACAGATAGAGTAAGCGATTGAAGCAGCAAAAACATGCTGCTTCAACAAATCAGCCACAATTCCCGGCCTCCACAGCAAGGCCCGAAAATCAGTATGATTTCCGGGCCTCTATGGAACTTCAATAGTTAGGAACGCGGTACGACGCGGCTTACCACCACTTGTTGGGTGTAAAACGTCCCGCGGCCTGCTCGATGACATGCGCGGTCTTGAACAGGGTTTCTTCTTCAAAAGGCTTGCCGATCAGCTGGAGACCCAGCGGCAGGCCCTTTTCATCAAGGCCAGCCGGAACGGTCATGCCGGGCAGGCCCGCCATGTTGACGGTCACCGTGAAGATGTCGTTGAGATACATTTTCACCGGATCGGCGGCCAGGTCCTGATCGGCAATACCGAAGGCTGATGACGGGGTGGCTGGCGTCAGGATCGCGTCCACGCCCTTGGCGAAAACATCTTCAAAGTCGCGTTTGATGAGCGTGCGGACCTTCTGGGCCTGCAGGTAATAGGCGTCATAATAGCCTGCCGACAGAACGTAGGTGCCGATCATGATACGGCGTTTGACCTCCGCGCCGAAACCGGCGGCGCGGGTCTTCTCGTACATGTCGATAATGTCCTTGCCCTCCTTGCGCAGGCCATAACGAACGCCGTCATATCGCGCGAGGTTGGACGAGGCTTCAGCGGGCGCAACGATGTAATAGGCAGGCAACGCATACTTGGTGTGCGGCAGGGAGATATTGACGATTTCGGCGCCAGCGGCCTTCAACCATTCAATGCCCTTCTGCCAGAGCGCCTCGATATCCGCAGGCATTCCCTCCATGTGGTATTCTTTCGGAATACCGATTTTCATGCCCTTTACCGAACCGCCGATGGCGGCTTCATAATCCGGCACCGGCAGGTCAACGGAGGTTGTGTCCTTGGCGTCGACGCTTGCCATGGATTTCAAAAGGATTGCCGCATCGCGCACGTCACGAGCAATCGGACCGGCCTGATCCAGCGAGGAGGCAAAGGCGACCACGCCCCAGCGCGAGCAACGGCCATAGGTGGGCTTGATGCCAACCGTGCCGGTGAAAGCCGCGGGCTGACGGATGGAGCCGCCCGTATCGGTTGCTGTTGCGCCAGCGCAGAGCTGTGCGGCAACGGCGGCGGCCGATCCGCCGGACGAACCGCCGGGAACGAGTTGCTGGTTGGAGCCTTCGGCCTTCCACGGGTTGATGACCGGGCCGTAATAGGAGGACTCGTTGGAGGAGCCCATGGCGAACTCGTCCATGTTGAGCTTGCCCAACATGACCGCGCCATCGTCCCAGAGGTTCTGCGTTACGGTGGATTCGTATTTCGGTTTGAAACCATCGAGAATGTGCGAGCAGGCCTGCGTGTGGACATCACGCGTACCAAATAGATCCTTGATCCCAAGCGGAATGCCCTCCAGCGCGCCGGCCTTGCCTTCAGCAATACGCGCGTCGGACGCTTTGGCCATTTCGCGCGCCTTGTCTGGTGTGACAGTGACATAGGCGTTGATCGCCGGATTGGCGGATTCGATAGCCGCGATATAGGCGTCCGTCAGTTCAACAGCCGAAATTTCTTTGGCTGTCAGTTTGGCGCGGGCTTCGGCAATGGTCAGGCTGGTCAGTTCGGTCATGGGGTCGGACTTTTTTTAAATGGAAATCGTTGGACAGTCAGGCGCGTCGGGGATTATTCCACGACCTTCGGCACCATGAAGAAATTCTCCGCCGTCAATGGCGCATTGGCGGCGATGTCTTCAGCCTTGTCGCCGTCGTTGACAACATCCTCGCGCTTCTTCATCACCATCGGCGTCACCGAGGTCATGGGTTCAACGCCATCCACATTGACTTCGGAAAGCTGTTCGACAAAGCCCAGAATATTATTCAGCTCGCCGGTCATCGTTTCCGCGTCCTCTTCGGAAACGGCAAGGCGGGCAAGGCGTGCGACACGTTTTACGGTGGCAATATCAACGGACATTCGGATCAGCTCCAGAGGCTTATGTCTTGTGACGGGTATTGTTGCGACCCGCTATAAAGAGAGGCTTGGCGCGATGCAATGGTTTTTGCGGCGCGAGCTGTATTGTCCGCCACTTGCCAGAACGGGCAAAAGCAATAGTGTTTGCGCAACTTGCAGCCGGGAGGGCGCATTTGAACTTCGTTGCCACCACCTATCTTCAACGCATCGGCTTAAACGACGGTGCAATCGCCCCGACGCTTGATGGTCTTTCGCGGCTGCAAATAGCGCAGGCGTCAAACATCGTGTTTGAAAACATGGACCCGCTCACCGGTAAAGTGCCGGACCTGAACCCGGACGCGCTTTGGCGGAAGCTGGTGGCCGGCCGACGCGGTGGCTATTGTTTTGAGCTGAACGGGCTTTTCGGTGTTGCGCTCTCCGCCTTCGGCTTTGAAGCAAGGCCTCTGCTTGCCCGGGTCAGGAATGGTGCGCCTATGGGAGGTGCGCGCACCCAT
This sequence comes from Ensifer sp., assembly GCA_050306195.1. Taxonomy (GTDB): domain Bacteria; phylum Pseudomonadota; class Alphaproteobacteria; order Rhizobiales; family Rhizobiaceae; genus Ensifer_A. The sequence continues at coordinate 6,207 of JBNLGT010000053.1, read as the reverse complement.
CACACATTTGTCGTTACCATCGATGGCGTGGATTATCTGGCTGACTGCGGCTTTGGCAACGGCGCGCCGGTGCTGCCGATGCGTCTTGAACTCAACCGCGAAGAAGAGATTCGCGGCGAGACATTCCGACTGTGCATGGACGAAAACACGGGTGAGACGGTGCTTGAGCTCAAGACACCGGAGGGATGGCGCGGACTTTACGGGTTTGACGGAACAGCGGTTCAGGCGATCGATTTTGAGGCTGCCAATTTCCTGACCGCCCGCTGGGACAAGGCCCCCTTCTCCAGCAACCTGATGATGACTGTTCCAACCGAGGATGGACGAAACAACCTGTTTAACCGGTCGCTGAAGATCATCCGGCAGGGCAAGGCCGAAAGCCGGATGATTGAAACGTTCGGCGAATTCTGCGACGCCATGACAACGCAATTCGCGTTGCCCGATAACGGTGACCTGTTTGAAGAGGTCTGGGCAAAGATTGAAGACCGTTAGGCTTGAATGAAACCGCCCGGCTTCGGCGTCTCGACCTTGGTCTTGGAGCCTTCCAGTCCAGCAACAAATTTTTCCGGCGTCTGGTCGATGATCGGGAAAGAACCGTAATGGCAGGGCAAAGCCGTTGAAAAGTTGAAGTAGCGCAGGCAGGCAAGGGCCGCCACGGCTCCGCCCATGGTGAAACGATCACCAATCGGAACGATGCCGATATCGGGCTTGTGCAATTCGTCAATCAACGTCATGTCGGAAAAGATGTCCGTATCACCCATGTGGAGAAGCGACGGCTCATCTTCGAAATGCAGCATCAGACCATTGGGGTTGCCGAGCGAATGGGAAACGCCGTCCTCGGTAATCGTGGCGGAGGAATGCAGTGCATTGGTGAAGGTAACGGTGAAGCTATCCATGCCAATGGTGCCGCCGGTATTGCCGGGCGAAAATTTCTCCAGTCCCTTGCGGGCCAGATACATGCAAAGATCATAATTGGCGACCACGGTCGCCCCTGTTTCCTTTGCCAGCGCAAGCGTATCGCCGACATGGTCGTTGTGGCCATGGGTCAGAAGGATATGGGTGATGTCCTTTGCCGCCGCCTTCGCATCCAGCCCCTCAAAGGCCGGGTTGCCCGTGAAAAACGGATCAATCAGGATATTGGCTTTTGCGGTGTCCAGACGGAAGGCCGAATGGCCGAGCCATGTGATTTTCATGGGATCGCTCCGGGTTCGATTTGCTTTGCCATGAGCATATGAAATAAAGAGCGGCATTCACAAGTAACAAACCGGCGATAAAATGACCGTAGTGACAATTGAGGAACTGGCAGCGCAGCTTGCGCCCGGTCAACCTGTGGCAGGGCTTGACCTTGGCACGAAGACAATCGGGCTTGCCGTGTCAGATATCGGCCGCCGGTTTTCATCGCCCCGCCCGGTGATCAAACGAAAGAAATTTGGTGTGGATGCCGAAGCGCTCCTGCAATTTGCAGTGAAGGAAAAGGTGGCGGCCTTCATCATTGGCCTGCCGGTCAATATGGACGGCTCGTCCGGCCCACGCGTTCAGGCAACACGAGCCTTCGTCCGCAATATGGCGGAAAAGACCACTCTGCCCTTTGTTTTTTGGGATGAGCGACTTTCAACGGTGGCTGCCGAACGGGCTTTGCTGGAAATGGACGTATCGCGCGCAAAACGGGCGGAACGGATCGATTCCGCTGCAGCCGCCTTTATTCTTCAGGGCGCGTTGGACAGGCTGTTATCGCTGACCAGTTCCACCTCATCCTGAGGGGAACCGAAGCGGGCCTCATAAAATGCCATAATGGCCTTGCGGCGACGCCAGAGGATGATGGCGAAGAGGACGAGGCTATCTATAACAATGGCCCGGGCGACCAGACCGGGGATTTGCTCCGGCGGAAGGCCAAGAATATTGCCGTAAACCTGGAACACCAGATCATGCGCCTGACGCGTCAGCATGAAATAGCCGAAGCTCATGTCGTAATACGACAGGCCGTACCAGCTGCCAATGATCGCAAGCGGCGCAATCCAGAATATCAGTGCCCATTTCATGCTGCCTGCTCCTCGACAATTTCGGGGATTATTTCGTGAGCACCGCCCATGAAAATGGATACGAGAACGCGATCGACGATCGCCAGCACGCTGAGCGCAACCACTGGCACAGTAAGATCAAGCGCCAGAGCTGCGAAAAACGCCGCAACCGATGCAGTCCTGACCACCTTGTTCCAATCAATACGCAAAACGCACCCAATACTGATCTTAACGATCTGTTCACCATCACAGGTGCATGCAGGAAGCGCAACGTAAACCATTTGTTAAGGTTAACGGCGGCGGGTTATCAACAGGTGGGCGCGATCTGACGCGTTCAGGCTGCGGCATTCAAATGAAAGCCATTGCATGGATAGAAGCGGTTACTAGCGCCATGGCGCGAGTAAAAACCGCGCTTCAGCTATAGGCGTTGTGCGCCAGACGGCAGACGGCAGCTTCGAGCTTCGCCCAGTCTTTCTCGGTCTTGACAACGATTCCGCCTGCAAAGCCGTTGGTGACGGCGGAAAGAACGATTTGTTGTGCCGACCCCATGAGCGCGGCATTTGTTGCGGCCGTATCGACACCCTTAGGTGGGGCCAGCGAGCCCCGCATCTTTTCAATCCACCCCGCAAGCCCCCTTGCCCGCGCCTCTGCCATGCGGCGCACATGCGGCGAGCTTTCGGAGATTTCCCAGGCAATAACCCGTTGCATCAGGTGGTCCTGCCGCAAAGCGCGCATATAAAGCTCAAGCAGGCGCTCAATCAGATCGCCATAGGTGAGAATGAAGCGACCGCCTTGATCCTCCGGCACATGCGCCTCAACCCAGGAAGACAGATCCTCGCCGATGGCGTCGATCAGGCCGTCCATGCCGCCGTAGTAACGATAGATCAGTTGCTTGTCGCAGCCGGCGCGGCGGGCAATTGCATTGACGCCAAAGCCTTGAAATCCGGCCTCGGCCAACAGCGAGCGCGCAGCTTCAAAAATACGGCGCTCGGTGGCGCTGCGGTCGCGGATTGGGGAAGGTGGATTTGAAACCTGGTCAAGCATGGCATTGTTTTCGAATGATTTGTTCGTCATGCCGATAATAATCTCACCGAACGGTGACAATTGCACCGCAGGCAGGTTTTGACATTATCCCCAGAAGCTTTCAGGCGGGCAGTTGGGCCAGCAGAGCGTCGACATCGCTTTTCCGGCACAGTTCGGTGCCCGGTGTCATGGCCGCAGCGGCCCCAACTGCCATGGCGTAGCGGAAGGCGCTTTCCATGTCATCGCCGTTGGAAAGACGCCAAACAAGGCCGCCAACAAAACTGTCGCCTGCCCCGGTGGCCGACTTGACCTGAACCTTGATCGCAGGCTGCCGAATAACCCCGTTGGGTCCGGCAAGCAGCGCGCCGTTTCCGCCAAGCGTAAGCGCAACACGCTGCGCCTTGCCGCTTGCAACAATCTCGCGCGCGGCAGCCTCGGCGCCTTCTTCATCCAACTTGCAGCCCATATAACTCTCCAGTTCAGAAAGACTTGGCTTGACGAGGAACATGTTGATCCGCGCATCGAGTGCTGCCTTCAACGCGCCCCCGGAAGTATCAAGGATAAAACGGGAACCACTTCCCGCAGCTATCTTCCCCAGACTGGCATAGGCATCTTCCGGCAGGCCGCGCGGCAGGCTGCCGCTGGCAACGACGTAACCATCCTTAAATTCCGAAACGGCGCGGGCAACCTGCTGCTGCTTTGCCTTCGGCATGACCGGGCCTTCGGGCACAAAACGATATTCCTGGCCGGTTTCTTCCTCATAAACCGCAAAGGCAATGCGGGTGGCTTCCTTCAGTTCAATAATGTCGAGGCGGATGCTGCTGCCGCCCAAGGCCTCCTCAAGCAAGGTTCCCGCTGCCCCGCCAGAGGTGATCAGTAATCTCGGGTCCCCGCCCAATGTTTTGACCGCACGCGCCACGTTGACCCCGCCGCCGCCGGCATGCATGTGCTGGTCGCGTGTGCGCACCTTGTGCGTTGGCTCCACCTTCATAGCTGTCGATGAAATGTCGATCGTGGGATTAAGCGCAATGCAGAGAATGGTCACGTGGGCAAATCCGTCAGTTACTATCTGGTACTCATATAGGCGCGCCCGAAAGCAGCTTCATTGACAAACGTCAATCCATTCCGCCCCGGTCAACTCGGCCAGATGTTGAGGCGTCAACCGCACCGCCGCTTTTGGACCACCGGCTGCGGGTAGCACCTCGTCATAGACCTTCAAATTGACATCACAATAAATCTTCAGCGGCTTGACCAGCCCGAAGGGGCAAACCCCACCAACCGGATGGCCGGTCTCCATCTCGACTTCCTCAAAGGGCAACATTCTGGCCTTGGTGGAAAACTGCGTCTTAAATTTTTTATTGTCGATACGCGCGTCGCCTTTGGCGACAACAAGAATTGCCTCTTCACCGACCCGGAAGGACAGCGTCTTGGCGATCTGTCCGGGCTCAACGCCGTAAGTTTCGGCGGCATCGGCAACCGTTGCCGTGCTGGTTTCGGTTTCTGAAACTTCAATATCCGGCGCATGCCGGGCAAAAAAAGCCTTTACGCTTTCAACGCTCATAAACGAACACCCCTTTCATGGAATGGGTGTAAACATTCACACGGCGGAAGTGTGGTCAAGGCCGCCCCCCTCCGTCAGGGTACGGTAAGTCCATCTCAAAGTATTGAGGCCGGGATGCGCCAATCTTGCAACCAGCGCATCCCGCTGGTGAAGGTTGTCCGCGCTGTTGATCATGAACTCGAGTACATGACTGCAAGTACGGCGAACCGTTTGTGGCAACGCCGGCAAACTCAATTCTGCCCGGATTGCAGGCAGATACACACCCGTTCTGCTCACACTTCAACTCGTAAACGTCAGAATACCGGATTGACCGGCGTCTTACGCTCGGAATCGATATTGATCAGAAGAGAGAAAGCAGCCAACGTTGAGGTGGCTATAAGCATAGCGCTTAATCCAAGAACAATCATTGCTCATCCTTTGGTGACATCATTGTCATCTTACATTTGTCCAAATACCGGTCGATGCTTGTCTCTAGCTTGTGCAGAATTCACACTGTTATTACTGCAGCGCAACAAAAGGCGGCATGTATAAAAATGCGATCGGCATGACGGGCGAGGATTTGAACCGGATCGCAGAAAATTCCCACATATCTTAGTCAGTTTTTGATCTATGTCAGAAACGTCATGCCCTGCCCGTTGCAGGATCACCCGGCATGCGCAACACTGATTTATGCTGGCAACTAAACTGCGGACAGCAAGGAAGGACCTGCCCGGCATGAGTGAAACCGTCTTTTCCGTAAGGCAGTTGAAAAAAAGCTATCACACCGGCGAAGTCGAGGTTCAGGCGCTTCGCGGTGTGGATCTGGCCTTGTACAAAAGCGAGATGGCCGTGATGCTGGGACCATCAGGAAGCGGCAAGTCAACGCTTTTGAATATATTGGGCGGGCTTGATCGGGCCAGCTCCGGCGAGGTTTTCTTTGGCGAGCAGAACCTAACGGAATGCAGCGAATGGCAATTGACCCGATTTCGCCGGGCGCATGTTGGCTTTGTTTTTCAGTTCTATAACCTGATCCCCAGCCTGACCGCTTTTGAAAACGTGGCGCTGGTGACGGAAATTGCGAAAAATCCGCTGAAGCCCGAAGACGCGCTGGAGATGGTGGGACTGAAAGAGCGCATGCATCATTTTCCCGCCCAACTTTCCGGCGGCGAGCAGCAGCGTGTGGCCATTGCAAGGGCCGTGGTCAAGCGGCCTGATGTGCTCCTGTGCGATGAGCCGACGGGGGCGCTCGATTCCAAGACCGGGGTTCTGGTTCTTGATGTTCTGGACCGGATCAATACTGAATACGGCACCACAACCGCAATTATCACCCATAATGCCGGCATTCGGAAAATGGCGCATCGCGTCTTTTCCTTTCACGATGGCCGCATTGTGGATACCACCGTCAATGAAACACGCCTGAGGCCGGAGGAGATCAGCTGGTAATGGCGATGCTCGACCGCAAACTCTTCCGCGACTTCGGGCGGCTGTGGGCGCAGGCGCTGGCCATTGCGCTGGTCATGGCCTGCGGTGTGGCGACACTGATCCTTGCTGAGGGAGCCTATCGTTCGCTGGAGGAGACCCGGTCGGCCTTTTACGGGCGTTATCGTTTTGCCAATATATTTGCCGAGG